>CAZFYZ010000143.1:0-9190 GCA_964523735.1 uncultured bacterium
TGCCGCTGGGCATCTGCGGCATGGAGTAGCTGCCATCAGCGCCAGACACTGCGGAATGAACTCCGTCAGCCGAGCTTATTATGGCTCCGACAATCGGAGCGTTATCGCCGGCTCTCACCACCTTGCCGGAAATGCTTCCAGGAATAACAGTGGTCTGGGCTATGCTTACTTCAATACCAGCACTATCACAGCCGTAATCGTTACCTCCGTATCCGACCACAAAGTCAAGGGTATCGTTCTTTGCAATCGGCACGACAGTCGAGAACGTCTGCTCGGGAGAGGTCCCAGTCCTGTCAGTGTAGTTGTTCGCCGAGCTTCCGTAGAAGCCCGAGACGTAGCCGTCGTAGATCGAAACGCCGTTCTTCAGAACGTGCGGGTCGACCGTACAAGCGCCGCTGTAGTCCTGGCCGGTGAACTTGGTGTCGATCAAAACGTATCCATTCACCGGCGATGTCCAGCGGGCGGTGGCCATCGTGTTATATGGCCCAGGCTGGCAGATGACCTTCCCCGGCTCTATCACAGCTGTGCCATTGTATTCAACAGTGGTCTTGTTGTTGTAGATGAAGTAAGCCGTGAACTCATTGTTGTACTTGTAACTTATCCAGAGTGGAATCCCTGCCGGCATAGCAAGGCCGTAGAGGTCGAGCAGAGTGGGTGTCTCGCCCAACGTCAAGGTGTAGCCATACTGCCATACCCCATTGGGGTTCTTGTCGATGAAATCGTCAGCAAGACTGCAGACAATCTCAGGGGTCATGGCAAAGTCGTATGGCAGCGTAGAGCCTGCCGGAATAGTGAGATCCACGCTCAGCGCGTCATATCCACCAGCCTTGACAAGGAATGTGGCGCTGCCGCTGGGCATCTGCGGCATGGAGTAGCTGCCATCAGCGCCAGACACTGCGGAGTAAACTCCATCAGCCGAGTTTATTATGGCTCCGACAATCGGAGCGCTATCGTCGGCTCTCAGCACCTTGCCGGAAACATACCCGCCCTCCAACTGGAAGTTTTGACTCGTATTGGCGCCTGAGGTAACAGTCACGTCAGCGGTGGCCGACGAATAACCTTGTGCCTGAGCCTCAAGCGTGTAGCTTCCCTCAGGAACCGACATGCTGTAGTTGCCGCTGGCGTCGGTGGTTACCATATAGTTGGTTCCGGCAATCCTCACTGTCGCACCAGCAATCGCTCCGGATTGACTGGACGTAACCTGTCCGGAAATCGTTCCAGGAACAGTAGCTACGGGAGTGATGGTCGCGTCCAACCCTGTGCAGTCGCTGGCATAGTTGCCGTTTAAGCCCCATCCGACCGCAAAGTCGATGATATCACCTACCGCGATCGGCAGGATCGCCGCGAAATGCTGCTCTCTGGCGGGTCCGAAGCCATCGGCATAATTGTTTGCCAAGGTGCCGACGTAGCCGTTGAGGTTGCCGTCCAGATAAACGGAGGCGCCGTTCTTCAGAACGTGCACGTCAGTAGTTGTGCCGCCCACGTCCTTTCCCATGAAGTTGGCGTCGATGGCCACATAGCCGCTCAAAGGAGATTTCCACCGGACAGTGGCGATTTGGCCGGAACTTCCACATTGGACGTTCAATGCCCCAGCCTCGTACTGGCCACCGTGATAGACTGCCTCGCTTAGTGTGTTCTTGACTACATGTCCAGACCAATCGCCGCCTGTGTTATGCCAGGCCTGTAATCCAACTATGTAGGGGGTCATCACATCATAGTAGTTGAGGTCCAACCCGAGCCAGAGCTGGTAGCCGTAGCTCCACAGCCCGCTGGGATTGGCACGGATAGAGAAATCATCAACCGCGCTGAATACCGATTTCAGAGCCAGCTCGAAATCCTGAGTAATGCTGCCGGTCACGCTGACTGGGACAGGATCAGACGTCACATAGCCTCCGGCTGAGGCTACCAGCGAATAGTCACCGGGCGGAAGCTGCATAGAGTAGGAACCATCACTACCGGTCACGGCAGAGTGCAATCCGTCGGAAGTACTTACTACTGCGCCAACTATCGGGTCACTCCCGGTCGTCGTGACCATCCCAGTGATGAACCCGGTGCGCAAAATGCAGTTCAGCTCAACGTCCTGTCCCAAAGCAACGGTTGCCGATATCGTCTGTGTTTCATACGATGCTTTGCTGAAACTGACGTCAAAAGTCCCGGGAGAAACGGCAATACTGTACTCACCGAAGGCATCCGAGAAACCTTCATAGGTTCCGCTCGCACCCGACGCATACACGCGTACCCCTGCCACTTCAGGATTGCCGACCTCGTCGGATGTAATCTTTCCGTGGATCATTGCCAGTCCCGAAACAGTGGTAACCGTGGCTTCCATAGCGGCGCCGTCAAAGGAGTAGCCGTTACCTCCGTCTCCGCACGCGAAGTCGATGGTATCGTTCACCGCAATCTCCACGATTGTCGAGAACGCCTGCTCGGGAGAAGACCCAATCCTGTCAGAGTAGTTCTTGGTCGAGCTTCCGTAGAAACCCCAGACGTAGCCGTCGTAGATCGAAACGCCGTTCTTAAGAACGTGCGGGTCAACTGTACAGTTACCGGTGTAGTCCCGGCCGGTGAACTTGGCGCTGATCAGAACGTAGCCATTAACCGGCGATGTCCAGCGGGCGGCGGCCTTTACGACTGATGCAGGCTGGAAGAAGACCTGCCCTATCTCTATCACACTTGAAGCGACGGTAGCAACGCTGTCCGTCGTGTTCTTTGCGAAATTACCCGCGTACCCGCTATCAATCGGATTGGTCCAGCTTATCCACGTCCGACACCCAGCCGCCCACTCACTGTTTGTGTCGTATGGTGTCACCGTTCCATCGGGCATCATGTAACCCAAGGTCCATGCGCCCATTGGGTTGGCTGTGTTAGAGTAGTCGGTGGCCAAATCCCAGCTTTCTGCATAAGCAGGCGCGCAAGCAGGAACCAAGCCGATGACAAACCCAAGCAAACTCACCAGTATTACGTACCGAAACCGATCCATGCTTCTTACCCCTTTCTTCCTCTGTGCGGCGCTGCTCATCGCGATGCCCGATCACCAGCGCGAGATCACGAGCACCTGCGCAGGCGCCTGCGCACTACCAACACAGTTATGCCATGCATTTGGGTTGTTGTCAAGGGGCTTTGGAGGAATTCAGCAAATAACTACCGGAAGCTTGGGACTAGGTAGACCCGGTACAGGGCTATACCTGATGGACCGGTCCTGAAAGACGAACGCACGATAGGAGTGGCGCCCAAAGACAACCGTCCAGGTTCGATAAGTACGATCAGAGCGGCGGATTTCGCTCATATGCCGCTGTGCGTGAGTTGATTTCGCGAAGCTTCTTCAGATCGAACTTGGGCACGCGATCGTACGTAAATATGCCGTTGCGCTCCTGCTCCACATCGGTGAGCTGGGTGTAGCAGAACCCGAACATGTAGCGGTTATTGAGCAAGACATCGGTTAGGCCCTTATACCTCGCGTAGAACTCACCGAGCGACTTAGGAGAGTTACCGTAGCCCCAGCCCTCCCCGGTATCCCAACCGATCCCTCCATATTCGCTCAGGAAGAACGGTACGTCGGCTCGAACCAACGACTCTGGGTGAAGATCAGAGGCCGTGACGCCATTAGCGAGCGCGCGTGACCATTTCGCGCTGAACTTCGCCACGTCCTGCTCGTAGTCGTGATTGTCGAGCACCTCGGCGGTGTCAAGCCTGTGGAACCATCCGCTTGCGTCGATAGCCGGGCGTGACGGGTCAATGGCCTGAGTGATATATACAAGCGAGTTTTGCAATGGGATCGCCTCGGTGCAGCTCTCATTGATCGGACACCACCCGACAATAGATGGGTGGTTGCGGTCCCGGCGCACAATTTCCAGCCATTCATCCACCACCGGCAGATTCACCGCCAGCTTGTCGTAGTGCAGCCCCCAATTCGGGAACTCGCCCCAAACCAAGTAGCCCATCTTGTCCGCCCAATAAAGGAACCTGGGCTCGAACGCCTTCTGGTGCAGCCTGGCGCCGTTGAATCCAGCGGCCATGGAGCGCTTGATGTCGGCCTTGAGTTCCGCATCGCTGGGAGCGGTCCATATGCCATCCGGGTAGAAACCTTGGTCTAGTACGAGTCGCTGGAATACTGGCTTGTTGTTGATCAGGATCGCCCGACCCTTGATCGTAACGGTCCGGAGCCCGAAATAGGAGTCCAACTTGTCTACAACCTGGTTGCCACGTTTCAGAGTTAGCTTCAACTCACACAGGAACGGATCAGTGTTGGACCAAAGCCTCTTCTTCGAAAGGTGCAGAATCAAACGCCCGTTGCGCCAATCAGCCGCAGTCTTGGCGCTTCCGACATTCTTGCCATCGGCATATGCACTTGCCGTGAGCACAAGCCCGTCAGTTGGCCCATCAACCTCGGCCTGAATCAGAACGCGAGAGTTGTCCGCGTCCGACTCAACGCGAATGTCCTTGATATACGAACTGCCGACGCCTTCCAGCCATACCGTCTGCCATATTCCAGTAGTCCGAGTGTAGAAGCAGCCCTCGCTCTTCTCCAGTGAGCACTGCTTCCCCCCAGCCTGCAGGCCACTCCGAACGTCGTCAAAGGCGTGAATGATCACAGTGTTCGCGCCGGGCTTCAGAGCCTTGCTCACATCAAAGGCAAACGCCGCGCTCCCACCCGTATGAGTTCCAAGGAGACTGCCGTTGACCCACACTCGGGTCTTCCAGTCGCACGCCCCGATGTGCAGCAGCACGCGGGACGATTTCCACGCACTCGGCACTTCAAATGTCCGGCGATACCAGACATTCTTGATGAACCCCTTGCGCTCCAGACCCGAAAGCTTACTCTCTCGGCAGAACGGCACCGTTATCTTATCCGGATACGGATTGTCCCCCAAGAACCGAGCGTCCTGATCGGAGGCATCCGTTTCCCCAAACTCCCAGGTGCCGTTCAGGTTCATCCACTCCGCTCTTTTCATTTGTGGCGTGGGATACTCGGGACGAGGTATGACAGGCGTGTCGGCTCCCACTTGGAGCGACAATACCAAGACTACTGTAGTCAGTTGCAGTACAGTTGTCGGCCTAAACCTAACCATAAGTGCGCAGCTTTCATTTCTCATTGCGAGCCGGGCGAAGCTCAGTAGACTGCGGTCCAAGCGTCAGACTGGGGTCTCTGCGGACATCCTGAGCATCTCCACCAGTCCGGCTATGTCTGTCGGCACGGGGTTTGCATCGACACGATACCGGAAATCCCTATATACCTCAGCTGCGATCGACTCGAAGTCCTCTTCGAGGACTCCGTATGCAGAAATGCTTCTTGGAATACCTAGTGTCGTGATCAGTTCGCCCACGGCATTGATTGCCCAGTCCGCAAGCTGTTCGTCGGTCAAAGCATCTGTGCAACCCATGAGCCTGGCCACGCTTGCCAGCTTGTGGGCTGCGCCGTTCTTGCAGAAGCGCATGGCGGCGAGTGTGGTCGCGGCGACGGCCGGCCCGTGAGGGACCCCGTAACGTCCGCCAATCACCATTCCGAACTGGTGGGAAATCAGCACTCCCGTCGTCGAGATGGCGACGCCGGATAGTGTGTCCGCCCAGCCCATGTCCGCGCGGGCTTCCAGGTCATTCCCGTCTCTGAATGCTTTGGGCAACGCCTGCGAGATAATGCGCAGACCTTCTCTGGCGCACAGTTTGCCCATGGGGTGCTCGACCTTAGTCATGTGGCACTCAAGGCATTGCGCGAACGCATCGAAGCCGCTCGACGCCGTGATCTTAGGCGGCATCATCTTCAGTATCTCCGGATCACAGAATGCCGCCTTCGGATAGAGGAAATCCGATCCCAGAGGGCGCTTCTGCGATTTCTCCACATACGAAATCACCGACACTCGCCCCACATGGCTGCCGGTGCCGGAAGTGGTCGTAATGGCGATATTCGGCAGAGTCGCCGCCGTGATCTGACGCGGGCCACCTACTTGATAGTCAATGATAGGACCCTCGTGAGTAGCGGCGACCGCTACTGCCTTAGCGGCGTCCATTGCGCTGCCGCCTCCGCAGCCTACTATCACATCGGCGCCGAACTCCCGGGCCACGGCTCCGCACTCCTCGATCTCCTCGCAGTGGGGCTCGGCTGAGATCTTCTCATAGACAAGCGGCTCCACGCCGGCTTCTCTCAGAGCATCACAGACCCAGTCCACAGCCACCGCCGCCTGGGTTCCGGCAATGCCGCTGATAACAAGGGCCCTCTTGTACCCCTTGCCGTATGCTGTCAGTTTCTGAATGCAGCCGGCCCCAAACTCGACCGGTACTGGTAGGTTAAGCGTCCACTGGTTCATCTTTCAGCCGCCTTTCGTATGTGGATGATATAGCCATAGCTCAATAGCTCAGTATCTCAGGAATTCATCGGGTTCTTCGTCATAACGACACCACTCATCACGCCTGCCCCAGCAGGCACAAGCGCTTGCTCCTGCTATCAGGTTGATCCCGTCCTATTGCTATGTCAATGGGGATCAGCCGCTCTGTTGGAAACCTGGTTTGGTTGCGATCTACTCCGGGCCGAAATCGCGGTTGAAGCCGGCGATCCAGCCTCCGTCCACCACCAGGTTCTGGCCCGTGATGTAGCTGGCTTGGTCAGATGCAAGGAACGCGACAGCGTGCGCAGTCTCGGCGCAGTCACCAGGACGTCCCAGGGGAACAAACGACAGCATGTGGCTTGCCTTCTCCTGATCGTTGTAGAACAGCTTTCGAGTGCCCTTTGTGACAGTAGAACCGGGGGATATCGCGTTTGCGCGTATGCCGTAAGCGCCGAGTTCGCACGCCAGAGCTTCGGTCATGCGAATTATCCCAGCCTTCACGGCGACGTGACCGATCTGGAGCCTCAGCGCGACAACACCAGCCACGGATGCTATGTTTATGATGCATCCGGCTCCCTGCTTCTTCATCTGGCCTGCCGCGACTCTACAGCAGTAAAACGTCCCGGTCAGGTTCACTTCGACGATCTTCCGCCAGAGTTCCGCAGGATACTCATTGGTGGCTAGCCTCTGCTGCACGCTCGCATGATAGCCTGCGTTATTGACCATGATGTCCAGCGACCCAAAACGGTCTACTGCGGTGTGAACGAGGTTCTGCACCTGCTCATAGTCGCTTATGTCGCAGGGAACGTAGATTGCGTCACTTCCTAACTCAGAGGCAACCTGCTCACCCGACTGGTCCTGTATGTCAGACACAACAACTTTCGCTCCACAGGCCGCGAGAACGTGCGCTGTTGCCTCGCCGATCCCCTGTGCTGATCCGGTTACGACAGCGACTTTACCTGATAGACCGCTGAACTTCTGTGTCATTACTTGCTCTTCCTCTTCCTGCCGTCAACGAATTACGGCCGCGCGCCATGCCACGGTCTGAGTCTCACGCAAGAGGTCAGGGCGAACCAATGCGCAAGCGCATGATCATCAATACCACACTCCAATTCGATTGTCAATAGGTGTTGTTCAACCAAGCCAGCGTGTACATGATCAAAAAGACCGACCGAAGTCCATCAAATGCGGCCGTAGCTCCAAGAGGCGGTGACAAAAACACTGTTGACAGGCGCGGAACCAGGTGCTACACTACAGTCACAAGCGCATGCGCTTGCGCATTCAAGGCTGGATCTTCAGGTATTCGGCCGATACATGTGCTGGCTTCTTGCCGCGCATAGGGAGGATAAGCATATGGGCTGTGAACAGAAGTTGGCGGGCAAGAGAGCCCTTGTTACAGGTTCGGGCACGGGAATAGGTCGGGAGATTGCTTTGGAGTTCGCGCGGCAAGGAGCCGACGTAGTTCTTCACTACGCTCACAGCGATGCTGGCGCAAAGTCGGCCGTCGAGGAAATCCGAGCTATGGGTCGGAAGTCCGAGGCTTTCAAAGCGAACTTCAGTGACGTCGCCGATGTTGTAAGCCTCGGAGATAGAGCTATCGAATTCCTGGGCGGGATCGACTGCCTGGTCAACAATGCGGGCATCACGCTGAACAAGCCGTTCTTTGAAACCAACCAGGAAATGTTCGACACCCTCTTCTTCGTAAACATTCGCGCTCAGTACTTCCTCACCCAGCGAGTCTGCAAAGACATGCTCACCCGAGGCGGCGGTACCGTGGTCAACCTGACATCCATCCACGGTCTGGTCGGTTTTCCGGAGCATTCTGTCTATGCGGGAACCAAGGGAGCGATCATTGGCTATACTCGCGAACTCGGAGTGGAACTGGCGCATATGGGGATCAGGGTGAACGCTATCGCTCCGGGAGCAGTGATAGTCGAGAACCAGTACAAGGTAAACGAAGGAATGACCGACGAGGACGTCGAGGCATTCGGCCACAGCAAGATACCCGTGTCGAGGATCGGTACTCCCATTGACGTCGCTAAACTCGCGGTGTTTCTGAGCTCAGATGATTCCGGCTACATAGTCGCACAGACCGTGGTGGCTGACGGTGGAACGACCGCGATGATGTCGCTGTGTGACGATTTCCGCGCCCGATCCACTTCAAAGTTTGGACTGGGCTACGTGCCAGGGGTCTAGCGTCTCTGCCGGTACTAGCATTCAGGCAGACATAGACCACGAAGAAGGTGACGGGTCACTGGGAGTGTGTCAGCCAGGCAAGTACTCTGATCTGGTCTGGCCCGCGGGGCGGGGAAGATGCTGGTCAGAGGATGCCGACCGGTGCGGGCATGCCTTGGCTTGAATCGCTCTTTGACCCCATCACTCATGCATTATCATCGTGGATGAGGTAGTGACCAATATCGCCGTTATGCGCGCTCAGACAGAGAGGAATCAACTTCCATGAAAATGCTGGTTGCCAACGTAGGCAGTTCTTCATTCAAGTGCCAACTGCTGGATATGCCCAGCGAAAAGCAGCTCGCTCGGGCCAAGGTAGAGAGGCTGAAGACTGACAATGCGACGGTCGAATGGATCGACAAGTCCGGAGCCACTCATAGGGTGGAGACTCCCTTGCAGTCCTACAACGCCGCAATCAACTTCGTTTTGGACAAGTTCACGAACAGTGAAGGAGCCATCTCCTCGCTCTCCGAACTTGGCGCCGTAGCTTTCAAGCCGGTCCACGCGAAGGGGATCAGCGGGTGCCAGTATATGGACCAACGGGTACTGGATGCTATGGCGGAGTACAACGTGGTTGTCGCGCCACTCCACAACCCTGCCTACATAGACGCCATACAGAACTTCAAGAAGGCGCTGCC
>CAZFYZ010000144.1:0-9094 GCA_964523735.1 uncultured bacterium
ATGACGACTGCGACTGCTGCGGGGTATGCACGCATTCATGCCGCTGCTGTGTCATCCAGAGCTTCACGTTCAGCCCGTCTTCCACGGGAACGGCCCTGGCGCCGAACTCCACGTCTTCCTCGCCCTGCCCCGAGATCGGCGACATCTTCCATCCACCCATACACCTCCGCTAGTCCCTCATCGTCTCATATCGCCCAAACGACCAAACCCTAAGAGGAATTGAATATGCTCACCTGTGTTTGCATACGCCGGGCGGCGCTTGCGTGCCTTGTCGCACTGACAGCCGTGGTGCCGGCCGCAGCAGAGGATCTGTCACTTCAGCAAGCAGTGGACCTGGCCTTGATAGGCAATCCTAACGTGGCCGCAGGCCGGTTGTCGGCAGAATCAGCCAGGCAATCAGCCGTTGGGGCTCGCGCGCTGACGAATCCCGAGATATTGGTCGCGCCATCAGTAGTTGGCGACGGCGGATCAGACTCCGCCCTGTTCTTCTCGCAGCCACTGGAGATCAACGGGACCCGACGCGTCCGTGCAGCTATCGCGAGCCACGAGGCCAATGCGGCCGCGTTCGACGCCCAGATCGAAGCTCGAGACATCGTGCTCCGCGTGCGCGAGTCCTATTGGGACACCGCCGAAGCGCAGGAACTCGTGAAGCTAAGCCAGGAGAACGTGGCCTATCTCGAAACCGTCCGAGCCGCGGTCGAGAAGCAGAAGGACGTTGGCGCCGTGCCCGGAGCCCAGTTGATGAAGATGGACGTCGAGCTGGCGAGGGCAAGGCAGGAACTGACGCAAGCTGAACTTGAGCTTGCACAGACCAAGGCGTCGCTCAATGCTCTGCTTGGACGCCCAGCGGGAACTGCGTTCACTGCATCTGACCAACTCAAGTTCGACGAGATGCCCCTGGATGCCGCCTCCCTGCAAGCGGGTGCACTGACCAGAAGGCCGGAAGTGGCGGCGGCACAGGCGCAGGTGCTTGCCGCCCGGGGGCAAATCTCATCTGCCAGGCTGCTGACGGCCCCGGATGTCGCTGTGCAAGCTCGCAGGGAAACATTCGAGAGCGAGAGTGAGAGCGGAGTGGCCATTGCCGTTAATCTGCCGATTCTCGACTGGGGATCAGCCAAAGCCGCCAGAAAGAGCGCATTGACGACGGCTCAGAGCAAGGAGAAGCAGTTGGAGGCAGCAAGGAATGACGTCCTACTGGATGTGGAGCGCTCGGTTCGGCAGGTGGATGCGACTGCAAGGATCGTTTGCGAGTACCAGGCGGGGATACTATCGAAATCCGAGCAACTCGCTTCCATGGCCAGAAAGGGCTATGAGAAGGGCGCCAACAATTACCTGGAGCTGTTAGAGGCTCAGAGGACGCTCAGAAGCACCAAGACCGACTACTACTCGGCGCTGGCGGAGCACGCCAAGGCCCTTGCTCAACTCGACTGGGCTACCGGCGGCCCCGGAGGTGAATAGATGAAACCAAGAATGCTTGTCCTATTGCTGATCGTCGCCCTGGCGTCGGCCGGGATCACATATAGCCTGATGAAGAGCCCTCCCGCCTCACACACAGAGGATGCTCACGAAGCGGAGGCGTCGACAGGACCAGGGCGGGAGACCATACCAGGAATCGAAGTCGCGCCGGCGATCGCCGGAGACGGGTGGCAAGCGATCGAGGTCACTGGTAAGGTCACGGTTCCGCCGGATCGGCTGGTGAAGATCAGTCCCCGGATCGAAGGCAAGATTGTGATGGCTCGCGGGACCGTGGGCGACCGGGTGAGCAGGGGCCAGACGCTTGCGATCATATCCAGCGTGGAGCTGGCCGAGGCACGCGCGCAGTATCGTCAGGCGCTCGCGAAGCTGGCTGCCGCAGAGAGCGCCTATGTACGCGAGGGCCAGATGGTGAAGCTTGGCGGAGTAAGCGCCCGGCCGTATGAGGAAGCCCGTGCGGAGAGCCTGTCGGCGCAGGGCGAACTGGCAGATGCGAAGAGCGAACTGGCACAGGCCAAGAGCGAACTGGTGCGCGAAGAAAGCGAACTGGTGCAGTGCAAGGCTCGTCTGGAACGCGCCAAAGAACTCTACGCAGACGAGATCATCTCCAAACAGGACCTGGAATCAGCCGAGGCCGAGTTCAAGCGGGATTCCGCGACGGTGAATTCTGCTGAGTCCAAGGTTGGCCAGGCAGCCTCACGCCTTGAGAAGGCGCAGTCGAAGCTCGATATCGCCAAGCAGTACCTCGCACGGGAGGAACGAGTCTACAAGAGCAGAACTCTGGACACGCGCGCGCTGCAGGGCCAGAAAGCGGAAGTTGCGGCGGCGAGAGTGGATGTCAGGTCGGCGGCGGACAGGATTCGCGTGCTCGGCGCGAACCCCTCTGGCACAGGCGACACTATCGCGGTCACATCGCCCATCGCGGGAAGGATCGTGTCAAGGCACTCGAACGTTGGGGAGATGGCCACGCCATCAGATGCGCTCTTCACGGTTGCCGACCTGTCGCAGGTCTGGATCGAGGCGGATGTCTACGAGAAGGATGTTGCGCAAGTCCGGCGTGGGCAAGTGGCTGAAATCCGAGTGGACGCGTTCCCGGGCAGGGCCTTCTCAGGACGAGTCGGATCGATCGGCGACATTCTGAGCCCGGAGTCGCGGACCGCCAAAGTACGGTGCACGGTCGGCAATTCCGAGGGACTGCTGCGTGGAGAGATGTTCGCCAGGGTGTCGCTCCTGACCGCCAAGCGAGGCCGAACGGTCTTTGTCCCAAGGGAAGCCCTGCTGGACGACGCTGGGGGAAAGATCGTGTTCACCCCATGCGCGGAGTGCCCCGAGGACATCAAGGCCGGGACGAACGCCTGCGGCGCCTACGACAAGATCAGCGTCAAGACAGGCTCTGTTCGCGGAGACCGTGTAGAGATCGTCAGCGGTGTGGAGCCGGGCACCCTCATTGTAACCAAGGGAGCCTACCAGCTCAAGACAGCGCTGGGATCAGGCAAGCTCGAAGCCGGTTGTGCAGATCACTAGGAGACACTTATGGATTCACAGCACGGAAGTCTGATAGATAGGGTCATACACGCGTCATTCAAGCAGAAGGCCCTGGTTGTGATGCTGGTGGGTCTGGCGCTAGTGTTCGGCATAGCCGCCTATCAACAGATGCCCAGAAACGTCTACCCTGACATCACGATACCTGTCTTCACGATTGTCGCTGAGAACGAGGCGATGGCCCCGGAAGAAATCGAGACAATGATCACCCGCCCGATGGAGTCGGCGATGAACGGCCTGCCGGGCGTGCGGCGGATCAGGTCTCAGACAACGCAGGGCTTGTCGTCAGTTGTCGTCGAGTTCGACATCGAAACTGAGTTCTGGCGCGCGCGGCAGTTCGTGACCGAGCGAATGTCGCAGGTCGCCTCGCAGCTCCCACCAGGCACCGAACCCCCCACCCTCAGCAGCGCAACCACTCGGCTTGCGGAGGTCTACGAACTCGCAATCGAGGGAGACCTGCCCCTGACTGAACTCCGGGAGATCGCTGAATGGCAGGTTCGCTATAACCTGTTGACTGTTCCAGGCGTCGCCGAGGTGCTGAACACAGGCGGGCTGATGCGGCAGTATCGAGTCACGATCGAACCGAACAAGCTGCGCTCATACGGAGTGAAGCTGTCTGAGGTCGAGGAGGCAGTGAAGAGCGGCAACGAGAACGCCTCCGGCGGGTTCATCTCGACTGGTCCGACCGAGTATACAGTTCGCGGGATTGGCAGGTTCGACTCGGTCGAGGGCATCCAGGAGACGGTAGTTGCCGAGCGCAATGGTGTGCCGCTCTTCCTCAAGGACGTCGCCGAGGTCAGCGACAGCACAGCCATCAGGCGTGGAATCGCCACCAAGAACGGCAAAGAGGTCATCGTCACCCTCGTCATCAAGCAGCCGAGCGCCGACACCGTGGCGGTGGTCGAAGGCATCGAGAAGGCGATCGAGGACATGCGAGCCACGCTGCCCAAGGGCGTTCGACTGACTCAACACTACGACCAGACGCACCTGATTCAGGAGTCCCTGTCGAGTGTCACGCGCGCCATTCTGGTTGGAGCTGTGTTGGTGATCCTGGTGCTCCTGGCATTCCTGGGGCATCTGCGCAGCACTCTGATTGTGGCTGTTTCATTGCCGCTGTCGGTCCTGATCGCGGGCGTGCTGATGCGGCAACTGGGCGTCGGCCTCAACACGATGTCGCTGGGCGGGCTGGCTATCGCCGTCGGAATCATGGTGGATGCCTCGATCATTATGGTCGAAAACATCTACCACAGGTTCCACCGGAGCCGTCCCAGCCTGACCGATATTCACGCCAAGGAGAGCGTGGCACACAAAGCCGCCATCGAGGTTGGCAGGCCTATCGCGTTCGCAACCCTGATCATCATCGCCGTGTTCCTGCCGCTGTATCTGATGGGCGGGATCGAGGGGCTGCTGTTCAGGCCGCTGGCAGTGACGGTTGCGGCCGCCATGCTGGTCGCGTTGGCGCTGTCGCTGACGCTGACTCCGGTGCTTGCGAACCGATTCCTGCACCCCAACGACGATGACAACCCCGAGGGCGAGGTTCGGTTCGTCAGGTGGATCAAGTCAGGCTATGTGCCCGCGCTGGAATACGCGCTTAGCCACAGATGGGCCGTCATCGGGCTCGCTCTAGGCCTGCTCGTGCCGACGGCGTTCGGGCTGATGGCGGTGGGCAAGGACTTCATGCCAAGACTGGACGAGGGGCAATGGTTTGTCCAGACGGTCACGCCGCCGGAGACGTCGCTCGAAGAGAACGACCGTATCACCGGCCAAGTCGAGCAGCTCTTTGCAGGCGATCCCAACGTGATCAGCGTTGTGCGGAGAAACGGGCGGTCAGAGCGCGCGATCGGGTGCGTCCTGCCGGTCAACTCGGGCGAGATGATTGTGAGCCTCAAGCCAAAACACAAGCTCTCAAAACCCGCCGACGAATTGATGGCCGAGATGCGGGACCGGATCGAGCATATCCCCGGGGTGGCGGTTGCATTCACGCAGCCACTGCAGAACAAGATCGACGAGAGCATGGAAGGCACGCCCGCCCCGCTGCAGGTGAAACTGTTTGGACCGGACATCCAGGTCCTCGCGCAGACCGGAAGACAGATCGAGGAGATCGTGCGAGGCACACGCGGGGTCGCTGACGTGAAGATGGACCAGGCCGTTGGCATCCCTCAGGTCCAGGTTCAGATCGATCGGCAGGCGGCGGCTAGGTACGGCGTGTCGGTTGCGACCATATCCGAAGTCGTGCGGCTGGCGATCGGCGGTGAGGAGCTGACCCAGGTCTGGAAGAATCAGCGCAGCTACGGCGTGTTCGTGAGGTTCCCGGACCAGATGCGAGGTGACATCGAGTCCATCAAGAACCTGATGGTAGACACCCCGTCGGGCGGACAGGTCCCGCTTTCTCAGGTGGCTGAGGTGACGCTCTCGGAGGGGCCGAATGTCATCTGGAGAGAAGCGATGAACCGGCGAGTGAGCATCGACGCAAGCATCCAGGGACGCGACCTGGGAGGCGTCGTCTCCGACATCAAGAAGGGGCTGCGCGATGTCGAGCTGCCTGCAGACTACTACGTGGTCTTCGGCGGTCAGTTCCAGAACCAGCAGAGAGCCATGCGATCACTGGCCCTCGCCACAGGCGTAGCGCTTGCGGTGGTGTTCATGCTCCTGTTCCTGGCGCTTAGATCGGCGTCGCACGCGGCTATCATCCTGGCGACCGTGCCGAGCGCGTTCATAGGGGGCGTTGCGTCTCTTCTGATTGCCGGGGAAAGCTTGAATGTCTCATCAGCCGTCGGGTTCATAGCGCTCTTTGGAATCGCGATTCAGAACAGCCTCGTGCTGCTGACCCAGACCAGCGACTTCATCGCCGAGGGCCACACGAAGGACAAGGCGATCCGCCTCGCGAGTGTGCAGAGGCTTAGGCCCAAACTGATGACTGCCTCGTGCGCCGCTCTCGGGCTACTGCCGATCCTGCTTAGTCGTGGCGTAGGCGCCGAGATCGAGAAGCCGCTGGCCATCGTTATGGTCGGTGGGCTGGTCACATCAACGCTCTTCACGCTGCTTGTCCTGCCGGCGGTTTACCTGGCTCTGGAGCAGGCGGCGTCCAGCTTCAGGGACCGGTTGTCGAGGCTGGCGGGCTGAACCGATCACTGCTGACGTGAGATCACGATGCCTGGCGGGTACATGGCTGGCATATGTAGGAGGCTGCCATGCTCAAGCTACGCACCATTGTCACGTCAGCATTCGTCTTCGTCGCGCTCTGGCAGGTTGCGCCCGCCACCGCGCAGTCGCCTTATGTGGCTCCCGTGACGTTCACCCAGCAGGGCTGGAAGACCTATGGCCAGAGCCTGATCTACAACTCCTGGCGCTACGCGTTCTCGAACTTCTCGTTCTACGGCATATCACGACCCAACTGGCTCTATGCCGGCTACCGCTACAGGTACTCGATGAGCATCGAGGGCTCGCGTTCGGCGCTCACGACGCTCATCTACTGGTTCCCGCAGACAGGTCCGCCCAAGGCCCTCACAACGGCGCAGAACTACGTGATTCCCGTTCCTCTGCCGAATGCTGGGTCGCTTGCTGGAGAGGTCGTCTGCCTGACGATGAACGTCGCCTACAACGACATGCGCCTGATGCCGCGCCATCCGGGCTACGACCTGGAGAAGTTCACAGTCACTCGCGGGCTGATGAGAGGCAGGACGGTAGGGTACGTGCTCGATGTTGCCAACCGCGTGCTTGGCGGCGATCCGCCGACCAGGTATGGATTCGCAAGCTATCAGGCATTGGTGGACGTGCTGAAGGCCATCAACTCGAACTATGAGTTCAGGGGTTACTCGATCGTGACTAACAGAGGCAATCTGCAGCCGAACAGGCCACTCGGCAGACCGGATCCGCCACACTACCCGCGCGTGCCGTAGGGCCAGCCTGACTGCAAGTCGCAAGGTTCCGATTGGGTGCGGTGCCATACCGCACCCGATCACAGATTACAGATCAGCCCTGTCCCGCACGTGTCTCAGTCGTTCCGAACATGGTGACCTACTGAGGTCATGTAAACGACCGCCTCCTCCACCCCATCAACACCGACAAGCTCACTCATGCGATCGTCGAAGAACGCTGCTATCTGACAGGACCCAAGCCCAAGACTCACGGCGGCAAGCGCGGCGTTCTGGCCGATGTGACCGGCGTCGAGGTATATATACCGGTAAGCTCGCTGGCCGTATCTCCACCGGCAGCGCTGGATAACCGCCGCCCACACGAACACTACCGCTGCCGCCGCGCACATGCTCTGGTCGAATGCCGCGCTCGCAACGGCTTCGGAGTGGTCACCCTCAGCCAACAGCTCAAGCGCCTGCCGATCAACGGCATAGTGATAGATCCCAGGCGCGAGGTCGGTCACGCGGTTCACTACGATGTAGTTCTCTATCGGATACTGTGCTCCCGCAGACGGGACCGTCCTGAACTGCCGCCCGCGTTCCTCTCGCTGAACTCCGTTGGCCGCCCACAGCAGGTAAGACAGCTCGTGGATGGTCATCGGTTCTTCGCTGTAGCGCCTGATGCTCTTCCTGGTCCTGAAGGCCTCGTCAAGCTGGAATCCCGGAGCAGGCACGGGCAACGGGAGTTCTACCGTCACTGCTCCCGGGTAGGCCTTGTAGAGTTCGGTCCTCGGCCCACGATCCGGCTCACCCTCCAACCCGCGGCCCACCTCATATTTGGTGCCTTGCTGAAACCTGTCACCTACTCCATCTACCATATCGACTCCTATGACTACCGACTCTGACGCCGTTGCTTGTGGATCATCCTTACGTGCCACGTGCACGACTTCCTCCGCGACTGCTCACACTGCGTGGCCATCGTCATCCCGAACTGAGCGTCTTCGTCATCCCGAACTTGATTCAGGACCCACGCGCCTCGGCTTGGGTGCTGAAACGAGTTCAGCATGACGTGGCTCTCACTGAGAGTGAGCACTTACCTTCTTCCGCGACAGGTTGACCCAACGCAGCGGAACAGGGTAGAATACCGCTAGGAATGGGCAAGTTGTGATTCGTTCAGTGGGAGAAGGCTCCAGAGGCTTTTTCCCACTTAGTTTGTGGGGGATACTATGCGGGTTCCACGGAGTATTGTGGGCGTAGTAGCTTTGTTGCTGCTTCTCCCGGCCGGCGTATCATCGGCCGCTGAGTTCAGACCAAGAGTCTCAGCCGCTCCAGGCGGGGCGGTCAACATCAACCGTCAAGCCGCGCTGCGGTTCAGAGTGCCGAATGGCAATCTGAGCCAGCCCGAAAGAGCGGCTATAACGGCTGACCGATTGACGCAGATGGTCGGCCAAGGGGCGAGTGCGTACCTCATACTCGCAAAAGGCAACAAGCTGCAGGCGAGGGTAATGTGGGGCGACAAGTTGATCTGCGTGGTCACAAGGCTGGACGCGCGCCAGGCTCGCACCAGCCCTCTGGCGCTGGCCGGAGCGTGGGCCGCCCAGATCCGAAGGCTCCTACTTATGCCGCCGATCGTTCTCAGCGATCGTCAGGTTACGGTTCCTCTGGGAGAGACGCGGCGCGTCTTCGTTACAGGCGCGGCTGTGGGTCCCATCGCTACATCCTCTGACACTGCCACGATCGCCTCGGCGGCTGCCGGCGATGGGAGGTATGTGACAGTCA
The DNA here is from genome assembly GCA_964523735.1 of uncultured bacterium. GTDB lineage: Bacteria > Armatimonadota > UBA5829 > UBA5829 > UBA5829 > CAZFYZ01. The sequence goes on from CAZFYZ010000144.1 coordinate 8,649, forward strand.
CGGGATTGGCGGTAGGTCAGGCCACTGTCACTGTGGAGGTGGAGGGCCAGACCGAGCCATTCTTGGTCTACGTTAAGAAGTACGCGGGCGGTACGCCCAGCACTGGAATAGCCGAGGTTACTGGAAGTCCGTGCCCAAGCTCGATCGTGACCTATGCCGCGATGCAAGCTGTGCTCAGAACCGCGATGGTCGAACCCGGCGCGGATGTAAAGATCGAGAAGATCCAAGGGGCGGATAACCCGCTTGCCGCCGGTACCGCACGTGACGTCAAGGTCTCGGTGGCCATCTGCGGAGAGGGCTATCTTGACTACCGGGGGACCATAGCGGTCAAGGTTCGGGATGCAGCGATGCCCGCGGACGACGTCGCGCAGCTCTTTTACAGCAATAACCCAGAGCGGCTGCTGAAGTACCAGACTCTCTTTGCAGCCAACATCGATGGCGATCAG
>CAZFYZ010000145.1:0-8871 GCA_964523735.1 uncultured bacterium
TCGAAGTCTCGATGCCCTCCATCCTCAAAGACAATTTTTTCGAGGACAAGGGCATTGGCGACGACGGCGTAATCTGAGCCAGTCTCGGGACGAGGGCGTCCCGAGACAACAACAGGCGAAGCTAGACATACAACAAGGGCGTCCGATGCAGTGCATCGAACGCCCCATACTCTCAACAGCCCGTTACAGGCTCGTCAAGGCTTCTACCAGCGTCGTCCGCCGCCGCCGCCTCCACCGAAGCCGCCGCGACCACCGCCGCCGCCAAAGCCGCCGCGTCCGCCGCCACTGCGCTCAGTCCTGGGACGAGCCTCGTTAACGGTAAGCGGCCTTCCGCCGACTTCCTTACCGTTGGTGGCTTCGATCGCCGCGGCCATATTCTCCTCGGGGATCTCGACAAACGCGAAGCCCTTGTCGCCGATGACTCTGATCTCAGCGATCGGGCCGAATGACTCAAACAAAGAGCGAAGTTCGTCTTCGGTGGTTGAGTAGGACATGTTTCCTACGTACAGTGATTTGTTGGCCATGGATATGCCGTCCTTCCGGTATTACCGATTGTCTCAACGACAAGCACGTGGGCTCTGAAGCTGCTTACGGGGGATTCGATCAATCGCAGAAGGTGTTGCAATCCACGCGGATGACGAACGCTCCGGTGCCGGGCGTTGATTGTAATGAACTACAGTATACCCGGAATCCTGCGGATACGCAAGCTCGGCTCGCGACTCTGAATTCTCCGCCATTTGCCGTGCTGCCATCTGTCATGCCGAACTTGATTTGGCACCCACGGCCACACGTGGCTGGGCCGTGAATCAACTTCGTGGTGACGTGACTTCTGCGAAGAGCCAACTGCTACGATCTTCGCTGCCGGCTCGAGAGGATCTTCTGGGACTCGCGGTACTTGACCACCGTGCGGCGGGCGATGTCGAAGCCTCGCTCGTTGAGGATGTTTGCGATCTGCTGGTCGCTGAGGGGGTTGCCGCGATCCTCGGTCTTGATCAGGTCCAGGATCATATCCTTGACAGATATGGACCCGTCGAAGAAGAAGTCGAATGGTAGAACTTCTTCGCTGGGAAGTTGGACATACTTGTTCGCCGTTGCGCGGCTGACGGTGGATTCGTGGATCTTCAGCGTCCTCGCGAGCTTGGTGCGCGTGAATGGCCTTAGGAAGCTTTTCTCGCCGGTCTCTAGATAGCCCTGCTGGAACTCGACGATGGCTTTTGTGATCAGCCTCAGGGTCCGCCGGCGCTCGTTGATGTAGCGGATGAAGAGATCCGCGCGCTCCACAAACTCGGAGATATGCTTCTTGTCGTCGCGCGAATACTGGGCCGACTTGCCGTTCTTCATCTCCTCGTACATTGTCTTGTAACGGGCGTTGATGCCGAGGAAGTAGTGCTCGTTGCCGGCGATCTCGATCTCATAGCCTGCCGGCGTGCGGCGCACGACCACGTCGGGTCTGATCGAGCCGTTGCGCCGGCCCGCATCCTGGAACGGGGGACGGAACCCGCTGCCGGGGTAGGGGTTGAGTTGCCTCTTGACAAACTGAATCGCGGTGTGCACGTCCTTGGCGCTGACTTTGAGCCTGCGCGCGATGCGTCCGATCCTCCCGCTGAGCATCTCCTGCCAGTAGTCCCGAACCATGATCAGGGCTATTCGGTCGCCCGTGCCGTCTTCATCGAGCCTCTCCAGCTGAAGTTGCAGGCACTCCTGGAGGTTCCGGGCCGCGATGCCGGGCGGGTCAAAGGTCTGGATAACTGCCAGCACCGCCTCGACTTCCTCCACCGTCACATTGAGCTCGTGTGCGAACTCTTCGACAATGCCCTCCAGATAACCGGATTCGTTGACGTTAGAGATGATGTACTCGCCGATCGCCCACTTGTCGGACGGCAGGCAGGCCCGAAGAAGCTGAACGAGGTGATCCTGGAGCGTGATTTCGTCGCGGATGTTGGCGATGAAATCATCTTCGCCATCTTCGCTATCGGCCTGGAAATCTATTGGCTGCTCTAACTCGTATATACTAAGGTCGGTATCGTCGGAGGTAACAGCTTGTTTGTGGAACGGGCAATCGATACAGAGGGTGCGCGGCTGGTCGCAGTTCTCGCAGGGGTCCTCCTCGGGGACATCCAGCGCAGGGTTCTCGGCCAGTTCCTGCTCAATGGCCTGCTGCAGTTCCATGGAGGTAAGCTGCAGTATGTTGTTGGCCATGATCAGCTTAGGGTCGATTCTCTGCGATAGAGATTGGTTTAGGCCCTGTTCGATCCGCACGACGTAGTTCACCTCCCTCGCCCGTTCACCGCATCCGTTTCAGTGCAGACTGAGGGAAAAGACCCGAGTCACAGTATTCGCAGGTAGTCCTTACCGCGGGGCAGTTTGCTTCGGATGGGTAGAGACCCCCCGTCCGATGCTTGGAGGCACTTCAACTGACTGAAGTATACCACCACCCCCGGCGACTGTCAATCCACATTCGTTCACAGAACGTGAGGCCGCTTGGCCAGTGCACCTGACCGGTTCGTTCGTTGTTTCGGGACACCCTGTCCCGAAACATGATGTAACCGAGTAGGCGCTGCGGGACAAGGTGTCCCCGAAGCAAAGGAGGACCGGCCTGGCCTCCTGCTTGGTTCAGTCCGATACGGAGATAGGACACTATGACCGCCGATATCGCTCGAGCAGCAGCCGCCTTGCCGCGGCCTTGTCCTCTGGCGCCAAGCTGCCCTCGATGACCTCTTGTTCAAGGAAAGCCTTGGCCTCCCCGACATGCGGTCCTGGAACCGCCCCGAGCAGGTCCATAATCTCCCGACCGCTGAGTGGGCTCGCAAGGCGTCTGCCGGCCAATCCTTCGTGGACGCGCTTGATGTGTTCCTGTAAGGCATCGAGATCCACTGAGGGCATGGCCGTGTTGGCAGCTGACTTGTCTGCCTGAGTCAATCTGATCGCATCTTCAAGATGCGGGCCTGCGTCTCGGATCAGCCTGCGCACTGCGGCGTCCGTCCACTGATTGTCATATTCCCCAACTCGCAGATGCATTGAGATGAAGAATGCGACCTCGTCGATCTGCGAGTTCGAGAATCGCAGCCGCCGCATCAATGAACGCGCGATGTGCGCGCCTACGTTCTGGTGCTGGTAGAAGTGCACATTGCCGCGTTCGTCAACGCTGCGAGTCTCCACTTTGCCTACATCGTGGAGCAAAGCACTCAGCCTCAGAGTAATACCCCATTCGGGCGAAATCGACTCAAGTGTTTTCAACGAATGGGTCCACACGTCGTGGATGTGGTAGACGTTTTGCGTGACGCCGTGCATCGCGACAAGCTCGGGGGCGAACTGGTCGAGGAGGGTGGTCTCGCGCAGGGTCTCGAGGCCGGAGGTGGCGTTGGGGCTCATGACGATCTTCGTGAACTCCTCGCGGATTCTCTCGCCGCTGATGATCGACAGGCGGGGGGCCATCTCGGAGAGGGCGGCGTAGGCGTCCGGGTGGATTGCGAAGCCGAAGCGTGTGGCAAAGCGGACGGCTCGGAGCATCCGCAGGGGGTCATCCTCGAACGTTACGCGCGGATCGAGCGGAGTGCGAATGAGGCCGTCCTGGATGTCCTGCACCGCAAGCCCCGTCAGATCCTTGACCTCGCCGGTGTGGAGGTTCTCCAGAAGCGTGTTGATAGTGAAGTCACGCCGGGCAACGTCATCGAGCAGTGTCCCGGGTTGGGTGTCGGGCTTGCGGCTCTCGCGGCTGTAGGACTCCTTGCGGGCTCCAACGAACTCGACCTGTTTGCCCTGTACGGAGATCATAGCAGTGCCGAAGCGTGGATACGTGACGGGGGAGTGGTCGGCGATGCCGGACCTCCACAGGAAGCTGGCGAGCTTGGCGGCGTCGCCTTCGAGGACGATGTCAATGTCTTCGCTGGGGTGATGCTCGGACTTCAGCAGCTTGTCGCGAACGGCCCCACCGACGAGGTAGAGCCTGCCTTCATAGGCGGTAGACCTGGTTGCCCGCCTAAGAATCTCCAGTGTGTCGTGCATGATGGTCAAGCCCTAGCCGTCGTGAGGCGTCTTGTGGACTGCGGATCATCAGCCCCGCAGTCCAGAGTGGTGGTCAGAAGCTACCCAAGCCGTTCCATTGCGTCCTTGATAGCGCCTTCGAGTCGCCTCTGCTGTGTTAGAAGAGTGATGTCGCCCCGAGTGCGCTCGAGGACGCCGCGAACCATGTCGGTCTGCCGCCTCAGTCCCTGGGTAACCGCGTCCGGGTAGTCGAACGTGATCAGGATGTGGTAGACCTCGTCCATGATGTTGAGGATACGCTCGCCGCGCTCGAGGTCACCGTGCCTCAGGACATCCAGCACGTGCCGGCGGCTCTCGCCGACGGCTTCGGCCAGCCCATTGAGGTATGCTGCAGGCTCGACGGCTAACTCGTTGTAGCGTGGCAGGGGCATCTCGCGGATGATCGCGTGAGTCAGCTCGGATTCCGCATACTCTTTCTGTGCGTCCTGCACATAGCCTGTGTAGTATATCTCCAGCTTGTCCTTGAGCCGCTGTTTGGTCTCCTCGACCTTGGCCTTTGCCTCGGACTTGAGTGCTATAGCCTCATCAAAGTCCTCTCGATGGCTAGCGCGGATCGAGTTCGCCGAGAGCCTGATAACCTCGCGGGATAGCCTCAGAGCGTCCTCGCGAACCTGATTGGTCTCGTCAAGGACCAGCCTCACTTCGTCTGCGATTGCTTCTATGTTTCCCAATAGGGGTTCCTCCAGCTGAATGGATGCAGGCATTGTACATCCTGGGTAACGCGGAAGGCAAATCACGAGTGAGTTGGTGAGGGCTCAGAGTCAGTGAGCATCTTCGTCATCCTGAGCTTGACTCAGGATCCACCGACGCTGGTCTCGGCGCTGAACTAGCCCGACTCCTCTTGAGCCTGTCCAACGAGGTGAACTCGATGAGCGGTCGACTATACTGAGTGTACGAGGCGCGAGATCGCGTCGGCACAATCAGGATACGCAGATACGAGTGCATCCCGGTCGCCGAGTTCGAAATCAGCAGGGTCAAACGGGGGTGCTACCGTGGTCCCGAGAAGAGCCCATCCACCGCCGGCCATGACGCGGCAGCCCTGCCACGTGCCGGCAGTTACGACCACCTGGGGTTGTTGCCCGGCCTGGATGTTATTGCCGATGATGACAAGAGAGTGTCCCCCGTCGGGATGAAGCTGCAGCATCTCGACGGGATCGCCCGCGTAGAAATGGAAGACCTCGTCCCCGCTGATCCTATGCATGGCTGAGAATGTCTCTATGGTCAACAGGTAGTAGATAGCCGTGGAGGCGTCGCTGCGGTAGGTCTCGCGATAGTAGCCGCCTTCGAACTCCAAAGGCCTCAGGTCCAGGGCGTCGATCAGCTCTTGTGGATTCAAGACCCCTCCTAACCGGCTCCCATCGTGCGGCGTACTTCGTCAGCAATCTGGCCAACGAGCAGATCAAGCTCGTCTTGGTCAGGTCCCTCCGCCATCACGCGGATCAGCTTCTCCGTGCCGGATGGGCGAACGACTATGCGACCGCGCCCAGCAAGCTTGCTTTCCGCATCGCTTATTGCCTTAGCTATCTGAGGCCTCTTGTCCCAGCCATCCCGCTGCTTGACCCTGACGTTCACAAGCAGTTGAGGGAACTCCTTCATCTCGCAAGCGAGCTCCGAGAGGCGCTTGCCGGTCTGCTGCATGATGTTGAGGACCTCTATCGCCGTCACCATGCCGTCGCCGGTTGTGGTGTAGCGTGACAGGATCAGGTGCCCCGACTTCTCCCCGCCTATGATCGCGCCAGTTCTGCGCATCTCATCGCAGACGTAGCGGTCGCCCACAGGAGTTCGGATGAGCTGGACCTTCTCCTTTGCCAGCGCGATCTCGAGGCCGATGTTGCTCATTACCGTGCCGACTACTGCGTTCGCCGGCAGTTCCCCGCTTCGGGCCTCATGAAGACCACAGATCGCCATCACATGATCGCCGTCCACGACATTGCCTTGCTCGTCGGACATGATGACACGGTCGGCATCCCCGTCAAAAGACAGGCCGATGTCAGCGCCCGTCTGCCTGACCAGCATCGCCATCTGCTCCGGATGAAGCGATCCGCTTGACTCGTTGATATTGATGCCGTTAGGCGTGCAGTTCACGCAGGTCGTCTTTGCGCCGAGTTCGTAGAAGATGCGCGGCGCCAGTTCGCTGGCCGCCCCGTTTGCGCAGTCGATGACGATGTTTAGTCCGTCGAAGCGGGCGCGCGCGGTCTCCTTGACGTGGTAGGCGTAGTCCCAGATCAGCTCATGCTTGCGGAAGATATTGCCGACGTGGCCGCCGTCAGGTTTTGGAAAGCCCTCGAAACCGTCGATCTCGGACTCTATGGCGGACTCCACGGAATCGTCCAGCTTGTAGCCGTCCGGACCGAAGAACTTGATTCCGTTGTCCTTGACTGGGTTGTGAGAAGCTGATATCACGGCGCCTGCGGAGCACTTGCTGCGGGTTGTGAGATAAGCGACCCCCGGGGTGGGGATGACGCCTGTGAGGAGCGCATCGACTCCCTGTGAGCAGACTCCGGCCGCGAGCGCACTCTCGAGGATATCTCCTGATATGCGTGGATCGCGGCCTATGAGCACAGTTGTGCCCTGCTTACGCTCTATGATAACGTGCGCGGCGGTTGTTCCGAGTTGAAGTGCCAAGAGTGGAGTCAGCTCCACGTTGGCAAGTCCTCGCACACCGTCAGTTCCGAATAGCTTCCTCAACCTTTTCTCCTTGGATGCTTAAGTCATGGCAAAGGGTGGCTGCGCGAGCGCCGCCACCCCTCTGAAATGCACCTGACAAGGCTATTGTTAGCCTCTTATGCCGCCCATCCCTTCATGAAGAAAGTCGCGCACGAAGTACACCAATTCCCAATCGAAGAGTGCACAAGAGGGGATGCTCCAGTTTGGATCGGTCACCGCTCTCCAGCGCTCAGGAGCCGGGAATACCCAGTGTAAAAGCGAACGCGAGGTTCATTCTCCGTCGGAGATAATAACCGTCACAGAGACTCTGCGAGCGTTGACGGCACTTACACCGGGCGGAAGACGAAGCGCTACCTCGCGAGTGAAAGTGTCATGCAGACCCTCGATTGACACTTCGTCCGTCTCCACCGTGCTTATACCGGCGAGCACCTGAGACCTGCCCTGCAGCGTCACGAACGCAGGCGTCACAGAGACCTTCGTCACCTTCGCAGGATACCGGGGTCTGCCTGTGATGGTCTCGCTCACCAGCACTGACTTGGTAGTCGGCACCGAGACAACGCCCATCTTCAGCCGGACTTTGTGTCTGCTGAGTTCGACACTGGGGACGCTCTTGCCCCGCGCGTCTACAGGGTCAACACCCACCAGGCTGTCCACCGGATGCGTGTCGATCTTGGAAGTAAGCTCGTGGCTGACTCTCAGAACCAAGCTGCGAACGGCGGCAAGGTCGGTGACTTTTCCGCTGACCTCCAGCGTTCCTGGAATCACCTCAGGCTTCGTAAAGGCGTAGCCCACTGGTGGCGCTGCCAGCAGTTTCACCTCTACCGGTAGTTGCTTGGCACGTATGGCTTCCATTTTCGCGCGGACGGACCGCGGTTCCACGGTTATCTCTGCTTCGCCCTTGCTCACGCCGGCGACCGCAGCGCTGACTTTCGCCGATGCACTGATCTTGTCCCTGCCGGACCCGAAACTTCGCATATCGACCCAGGCGGAGGCGTCTCCGACCCGGATGCCATCAACGGTGGTCTTCGGCCCCTGGATCACAATCGTCGCGTGCGAGCTGGACAACTCGGTTACATAACCCTGGGCGGCATGGCGGGGCTCGATCTGAACGGAGAACGACTTGCGCGCCTGAGGATTGCGCTCTCCGTTGACATAGCCCCACAGCGAGACTGCGATACCCAGCGCGAGCAACTTGTAAAACAGGTTGTTCCTGATCATTTGAGTCTGAATCCGGCCTTGCGCAGCGTGCCGTCAACCTTCTTCTCGAACTTGGATCCGTCTATTCGTTCATCGCTCAGTCCGGAGATACTTCGCAGCCACTGCGTCAGAGTCTCCTCGTTGAGCCCACGGTGCAGTTTGCCCTCGAGAGCCAGGGAGATGGTGCCTGTTTCCTCGGAGCATACGACCACTGCCGCGTCGCTTTCCTCGGCCACACCCAAAGCCGCCTTGTGGCGGGTGTGTATCATGCGGCCCACGTGTGTTGATTCCGATAAGGGCAGCGTGCATCCGGCCGCGATGATCCGTGACCCGCGGATGAGCACTGCCCCATCATGAAGCGCACCGCCGGGGTTAAAGATCGAAGAGATGAGCTCTTCGCTGACAGTTGCGTCGAGTCGGGTTCCGGTTGCGGCGATCTCCTCGAGCTTATCCTCCTGCTCTATGACTATCAGCGCGCCTATCTGCTGCTCCGACATCCTGCAGGTTGCACGGACTATGACAGGAACAAGCGTCGTGACGTTCTTCTTCTCGAGGACCGTCAGCCGTGTTCCCCACTGGCCCATGTCCTCAAGAGCGTGCCTCAGTTCGGGGTAGAAGAATATCACGATGGCAACCGGCCCCAGTGGCAGGAATGATCGCAGGAGGTAGTTGATGGTGTGAAAGCGAGCGTGTTCCGTTACCCAGACAAGCGCGAGGAAGATCATCAGGCCCCAGATGAGCCTCATGGTGCGTGTGCGCTTGGACAGCATGATCAGCCAGTAGATCCCTGCTGCCACAAGGAGGATGTCGGCCACGTTGGTTAGAAGGTCAACCCCGTTGCCTGCGAGGTACTTCTGCCATGCGTGTAGAAGGTTCAATGTCGCTTTTCCGATGGGCTGAGGTTCGCCGCGCTAGCCCGCACTATTCACGAGCAGCGTGAATAGTGCTCAGCTAGCCGTAGCT
>CAZFYZ010000146.1:0-8854 GCA_964523735.1 uncultured bacterium
AAAGCAGATTTCTCACTGCGTTCGAAATGACATTCCCGCAACACTGAACACTCTCCCGATCGTTCGCATCATTCGTGTCGCTTCGGCTATTCGGCATGCGGGCAGGTGATTCCTGCCGTCTAGAACCCCACCGCTTCCAACGCCTGCAGATAGAGCCAGTGCCCGAAATCGTTGGGATGGTTGATGTTGTTGGCGAGAAGACTTTGCGGGTCCTTGCGGGCAGACGCAAGCGCCCAGACTGACGCAAGGTCTGCGTAAGCGCACTTCTCGGCGGCGGCGACACGCTTGGTGGTCTCGGCGTACTTTTCCATCTGGTGGCTGCCGTAAGCCCAGTCAGGATTCGGGGGGAACGTCGAAAGCAACATCATCTCCGCGCCGGTTCGCTGGCGGATGGACCTGATGATCTGGGTCACATTGCGCTCGAACCGATCGAGCGGAACGCCTGAGACATTGTGATCGTTCATCCCGAAGCCAATCAGCACTAGGTCGGGATTGCGCGTCAGGACTTTCTCTTCGAGCCTGGCGATGCCTTCGTTTGAAGAGTCACCGCCGGTAGCACCGTTCTCAAGGGTGATCTGGGCCTTGGGAAAGCGCCTCTGAAGCGACTGCGCGTAGAGGTTGGGAAAACGCAGGTCCTCGACCGAGGCCTCGCCCCCCGCTGTGATGCTGTCGCCGTAGGCAATGACCTTGAAAGGACCGCCGGCTTTGAGCTTGGCAATAGTCTTAGGAAGCAGCTTGGACTGGTCGGTCTTCGTCGCGAATGGCCGGCCGTTGTGGGTCTCATAGTCCACATAGACGAAGAACGGGTTGTTGGTGTACCCAGGGAACTGACTGTGGTCGAAGTTCTTCTGACCATAGAGGACATTGGTGCTGAAATCAGGGATGCGAGAATCCGTGGCCCGGGCGACGGTTCCAGCCTTGTAGTCTACGGTATAGTCCTGGCCCTCTTTGTAGACGATCGTATTGGCGAGACCGGGCTGATAGGTGCTTCGAACAACAACAGTCCCCTGCACGATGCTGTCGAAGCACAGCTTGCCCGAGTTCTGCATAGCCAACACCAGGCTGTCGCCCTTGATCTTCATTGTCTTGCCTGCCTCCCTCTTTGATGAGACCGTCGTCACACTGAGAATCTCTCCAGCCGAGACGCTGACGCACGCGGAGACGGTCAACGCTGCGATCGCCAGTCGAGACAGCTTAGTCATCTTTCTGCCCCTCTGGACCGGTATAGTCCTGCCAGCGCCGCGGCCGTTCGAGCAGATGCGCCCAAGTTTGCGGCCATCATCTGCTCGCAGCGGATGCGAACGTCTGCAAGCAGGGTCGGATCGCCAAGGAAACGCGCAAGCTCCTGGCCCAGCGCATTACCGTCGGGTATCTGGAAGCCGACGCCCGCGGCCTTCGCCTGATCGACGAGATCCCGGGCTTTGAAAGTGTAGGGGCCCACGAACACTGGCTTGCCCTGCGCTATCGGCTGCAAAATGCTGTGACACCCTTTGGGGATCAGGCTGCCGCCGACAAACGTGACATCGGCGATTGCGTATACGCGTGCGAGTTCGCCGAACGTATCGAGCAAGATCACGTCCTCATCGCCCGTTATCGTCGATGGGTCGCTGCGCCAGCCGCACTTGAGCCCGCGGGCCTGCGCGATCTGGCAGATATCGTCCCTCCGTTCGATCTGCCGGGGGGCCACGATCATCCTGAGGCTGGGGTGCTGTTCGCGCGCGGCCAGGAACGCGTCTATCACCGGTTCGTCCTCGCCGGGATTGGTGCTGCCGGCCACGAAGACTCGCGTGTCCGGCGCTAGCTTGAACGAGGCTCGCAAATTGGCGATCTCCCGGTCAGTGATCGGGATGGCGGCTTCGTCAGCCTTGCAGTTACCCGTCACTATCACGCGAGCGGGGTCGGCGCCGATGGAGGCAATCCGGTCGGCATCCGCCTTACACTGCATCGCAAAGAGATCGATGTTCCGGAGCGCCCACCGATAGACCCACGGCACGCGCCTCGCCCCACTGATGGTCTTGTCAGACACTGTGCCGTTGATGATCGCCGACCCTATCCCCCGCCGCTTCACGACGTGCCGGAAGTTGGGCCAGATCTCGGTCTCGGCGCTGGCGAAGACCTTGGGCCGTATTCGGGAGATCGCGCTGGATACGAAAGGCAGTAGATCGAAGGGGTAGTAGATGAAGGCATCGGCGTCTTTCACCGACTTGCGAGCGGTCTGCATTCCGGTCTGGGTGGTCGTGGAGACAACCACTGCCACATCCGGCAGCAGCTTCTTGAGTTCGGTCACGACCTGCGCGTTGGCCACTGATTCGCCCACCGAGACGCCGTGGATCCAGACTACTTCCCGCCCCGCCAGCTCCTTGGGCAGCTTCACCAGCCCGATCTGCTCCCGCCACGAGTTACGGGACTTGCCGGAGCACACGACGCGCCAGAGCACGTAGATCGCAATGGCCGGCGAGAGGATCAGCAGAGCAAGGTTGTAGATGAGAAATGCCATGCTACTTCCCCGCCAGCACCTCTTCCGCGCGCTTCTCTGCTGCGTTGATGGCTGCCTCGATCCGAAGGGCAGCATCGGCGTCGTCCTCGTCGTCACTAACGTATAGAGGATCGCCGAACGCAATAGCCGCTCTGGCGAACGGCGCGGGGATCATATGCGAGTCCCACGAGTTGATCCTCTTACAGGGCTTGCACGCCACGCCAACCGGCAGTATCGGACAGCCGGAGCGCTTGGCAAGATGCACGGTTCCCGGCTGAACCTTGCGGGGCGGGCCCTTGGGCCCATCGGGCGTAATCGCCATCACCTTGCCCTCTTTGAGCCGCCGGACGGACTCGAGCAGCGCGCGCATCCCCTGTCGAGCGCTAGAGCCTCGTATGGTCTTGAAACCCCGGCTCTGCAGGAGGCTGTTCTGCAACTCCCCATCTCGCGAAAGCGAGACGATCGAGTAGAACCCCATGTTGCGGCAGTAGTAGATCGGCAAGAGCGTGACGCCATGCCAGGGCAGGATCAACCCGCCCTTGCCGTCGGCCACGATCTTCTCGAGCCTCTCCCAGCCGTCAATCCTGTACCTCACCGTCGCCAGTAGAGTCGTGCTGAACAGCCAGAGCAGACGGAAGACAAGGGTGGACTTGATCCGGTCAGATAGCGGGAGCTTGTTGTCCGATTCCCCCATCGCGCTAGTTGACCGTCTCTTCCTTGCGGAACTGGGTACGATAGAGCTGGCCAAACAGCCCGCCTGCGGACACCAACTCGCTGAATGTGCCCGATTCAACCACCTGGCCGCGATCCATCACGAGGATTCTGTCGGCGTTGGTGACGGTGGATAGGCGATGCGCGATCACGAGGGTCGAGCGGCCCTTCATCAGGCGGTCGAGAGCTTCCTGAACAACGCCCTCCGAGGCTGCATCCAGTGAAGACGTGGCCTCATCGAGGATCAGGATTCTGGGGTTTTTGAGAAGCGCCCGGGCTATCGAGATTCGCTGCCTCTGTCCACCGGAGAGCCCTACCCCACCCTCGCCAAGCTGCGTATCGTAGCCATTCGGCATTTGGCTGATGAACTCATGAGCGTTGGCGGCTTTGGCGACTTCCTCTATCTCAGCTTTGTCAGCGCCCGGCTTACCGTAGGCGATGTTCTCCGCGATCGTTCCGCTGAAGAGGATCGTCTCCTGCGGGACCATTGCAATCTGCTCGCGTAGGCTCTTGATGCTGATGTCTCGTACATCAACTCCCTCGACCAGGATGGCGCCGCCTGTCACATCATAGAAACGAGGGATAAGGTCAGCCACCGTGGATTTGCCCGCGCCGCTGGAGCCAACCAAGGCAACTACTTCGCCGGGCTCGATCTTGAACGAAACCCCCTCCAGGACCGGCTCATCGACGTTGTACTCGAACCGAACATCTCGGAACTCGACCCGGCCCTGCACGTTCTCAAGCACGACAGCATCCGGCTTCTCGGGCATGTCGGACTCGGTATCCAGGAGATCGAATATCCGCTCGGCCCCGGCCATGACTTGCTGATATGTCACGTTCAGCCTACCGAACTGCTTGCCTGCCGCCGCGACGATGAACGCGAGATACGTGAACTGGGTCAGGTCGCCTACCTTGATCTCGCCGTGCACGATCATCAGGCCGCCGACGAGTATGATGAGCCCCGCTGCAATCCCGCCCATGATGTCAACGCTTGGCAGAACGAGCGCTGATCTACGCACAGCCCGAAGCGCTGCTATCTGGCTGCGTATGTTGGCAGCACCGAAACGCTTGATCTCCTGCTCCTCCATCACGAACGACTTCACGACCCGCACGCCGCGGGTGGACTCGTCGATGACAGCGTTGACGTCAGCTAGCCTCGACTGCTGATCCACCGTTAGACCGCGTATCTTCTTGGAGAGCCGGTCGATGGCCACCGCCATCAGCGGTACAAACAGAATCGTCAACGTGGCAAGCTTCCAGCTTACGGCGAACATCGCGCTGAGCCCGGCGATGATCATGATGGGCCCGTCGATCGCCTGCATCACCACGTGGCTCGAGTTCTGGATGAGAGCCACATCGTAGGTCATCCGCGCAACGATGTGACCAATCTTGCTGCGATGGAAGTAGCTCAGCGGCAGCGTCTGCAGGTGGGCGTACATCTCGTCCCGCACCCGCGTGCCGACTCGTGTCGTGATCGAGGCAACCAGATAGCTGTTGATGTATTGGGCAACGTTCTTTGGGATGTGAATCAGCACAACCAATCCGGCGATGATCCAGATCGTTGCGGGCTGAGCGTGCTTGGCCGTGATCCAGCCGTTGTTGGCAAGATAGCGGATCAGCGGGATTTCGAGCGCCTGCGAGTTGCTGCTGACGGACATGAACCAGTTGAGGAGCACGGAGAGAGCGTATTGGCAGGCGGCCAGAACTACGCCGCTGATCAGCGCAGAGATCAGCCGGCTCTTGTGGGCCAGTACATATCTGAGAAGACGTTTCTGGTAGTCCATGGGAACCTAGTGCAGGAGGGATATCAGCCGGCCGACAACAAAGCCTGTGCCTGTGAAAGCCTCTATGATGAACACGGCGGTGATGAGCACTGTAGCGCCGACGCTCTTGAGTTCCTTGTTGACTCCTACCTGCCTCCAGCTGAACGAGCCCTCGCCTGCCATCGACCTGAAGCGCGGGATAAACCTCGGCACCCTCTTGCAGTATTCGTCGAACTCCTCACCGAACTTCTCGCGCAGCAGCTTCTCCTCATACGAAACAGCTCCGCCGTAGAAGAGTATGAACAGAGCGCCGCCGGCTATCCACACTGCCGGCTGATTGCAGATGGTGAAGTAGCCGAGGGTGATGAGGAACATGGACACATAGATCGGGTTGCGGCAGAGTGCATAGGGTCCTGCGGTTATGAGCTTCTGCAGCTTACTCAAGTATCCCGTGCACCACAGACGCCCCGCCTCGCCGAGGATGATAAGAGGCAAGCCGATGGCGACCAACTTGAGAGTAGGCTTGGCTACCAACACCATCACAACTGCCGCGATCAGCAGGAAAGCAGTCCTTCGCCTGAATAGGAAATAAGACAATCTAGTGTAGACCTCCCATGTCAACCACGGTCTTGGCGATACGTTCCACCGCACCATGGTCTCCCAGCCGTCTGCGCACGTCAAGCAAAGATTCTCGCATATTCGCGAGCCTTGTCTTGTCGCGCAGAATGTCGAGGGTAATATCAGCTAGTTTCTCAGCCGTGACGTCTTCGTTGAGAAGCTCGGGGCAGACTCCACGACCCGCAATGATGTTGGGCATACCGATGTGATCGCCCAGTTCGTGCTTGCGCAGGTGATATTCGAAGCGCATGATCGCCGTACCCCGGTAGACGATCACCATCGGAGTACCGAGCATTGCAGCCTCAAGTGTAGCGGTTCCGCTCTTGGAAATCAACATGTCACTGGCTGCCATGCAGTCATAGGTGCGGCCTTCGGCCACGCGAATCTCTGGCCCGCCGGGCTCGATCCGGATGCGTCGGCGTATGGCGTCCGCCGATGATGGCGATGCACCTATCACGAACTGCGCCCCGCCCAATTCGCGGTGCATAATGTGCGCGCAGCCGACCATTGGGGCGACGTGTTCTGATATCTCGTGCGCGCGACTGCCGGGCAGAAGCCCGATCGTAGGAAGCGACTCGGACAGGCCCAGTTCACGCAGGAACCCAGCGCGATCGACTGTCGGCTTGACGACGTCAACAAGTGGATGCCCCACGAATCTGGCATCGACCCCGTTTGCGCTCAGGAACTCCGCAGACCAGGGGAACGGCGTAATCACTTTGCCTCCCGCAGCCCTGAGCTTGGGCGCGTTGGTCGGCGTCTTCCGCCAGGAGGATGGCGGGAAGTAGTAGATCACCTGAACTCCACGCTTGTGCATGACCTGTGCAAGACGAATGTTGAATGCGCCGAAATCGATCGGGATGAACAGATCGGGCTTCTCTCGCAGCAGGTCACGTCGAAAGCGCATGTAGATCGCCGCTACTCTCGGCAGTGACTTGAGCGTGGCGGATATGCCGATAGTGCCGCCGCCGGTCGTGTCGTGGCGAATGCCAACCCCTGCCCGGCGCATCATGGGTCCTCCCGCGCCCCAGAACTCGATGTCGGGCCGAAGCTTCTTCAGTTCCTGGACCAGATAGGCCCCGTTGAGATCGCCGGAAGCCTCTCCGGCGGATAGTGCAATGACAGGAGTCAAATCGATTGAGCCTTCGTCAACATTCACGCTCGCGCAGGAGCAGATCTATGTACAGCGCGGCGGTCCAGTTGAAGTCCCGGATAGCCGTGCTCCGATCAGTCACACACTTCTTCGCTTGCGGCCCGCCGCGCTCCTTTCTGTGCAGGTGCCACGGTTCGGTGACTGCCTCGCTGTCGTAGTACTCGTAGACGAGACCGGTGCGTGAGTACCACTTGGCAATCTCTCCAACCGTCCTGTCTGCTACTTCGTCTGCAATGTCATCGAAGCCATAGTCCCGAAGCCCCTCGATAACCAGATAGTTGTAGTTCACCCACGTCGGGCCGCGCCACATGTCATCGCAGAAGGTCGGCTCGTCAGCAGCCACGCTGGGAATCGGGAGCGCCCGCCAGAACTCAGACTCGCTAGTCAGGTGACTAACCAGCGCCTCTGCCCGCCTGGAATCGCAAACTCCCGCGAAGAGCGGCGTGAAGCCCGCGACCGTCTTGATCTTCACCAGGCTGCCGTCCGGACTCCGATCATAGTAGAACCCTGTCTCGTCATCCCAAAGAACAGCATTGATCCGCGATGCTCGCTCATCGGCAAGCCTGTTCCATTCACCCGCCTCAACAGGCATACCGAGTTCGTCGGCGATCGATGCCAGGGACCGCATATCCCGCACGATGAAGCAGTTCAAGTCGACTGCGCCTGTCATCGGCTGATCGAATCGCGGCGAGTTGTCCATCCCGCTCGCGAACCCGTGCCCCCACTCGCTGAGCCCATCTGAGTCCTTGTCCATGACTTCGCAGTCGTACCAGACCATCTTGTCGAGCCTGGGATAGACCCACTCCAGAAACTCCCGGTTCCTGGTCGTCTCGTAGACCTTAAGGCTTGCCCAGGCCAATATCGGCGGCTGAATCAGGCCGGAATCACGCCTGCGATCTACTGTGATTGTGTGCGGGACAAACCCGTCCTCCCGCTGCGCCGCGAGCACGGCCTTGATCGCATTCTCGGCCCACTCGTGCGATATGTGCCGAAGCCCAATCGCGTGGAAAGCCGAGTCCCATATCCACATATGCCTGTGCGGCCAACGGTCGGGCGTAGTCCACGGAAACGGAATATCCCCCTGAGCCGTGCAGCAGTTGACTTTGAGAACCGAAGCGCACTTGTGATAGGCGCGCTCGAGCTCGGGGTCCGACGTATTCGGCTTGGGCAGACTTCGGAAATAGCTCAGTTCGCGCTCGACCGCAGAGTCGATGTCGGAGGACACTCCAGCCTTGGCGGTGGCAATACGCGCCCCTCCGTCCGCAGGCGAGTATGAGAACGCGAACTCTGCCGACTCGCCTTTATCTACGAGCGTGCAGGCCACGCCCCCAGTTCCACCTGCCTCATCCGGGCTGAGCTCCGCAAAGACCTCAACCGGACCGCTCGCTTTCTCACATGCCACACGAACTCCAACCGTGTTCCTGTCGAGGAAGACGAAGCTTAGCCTCAGCACAGCGTGGTCAAGCTCCAGGCGCGAGATCACAAGACCGCCGCAAACGACCTCGTCGATCACATCATCAAACGTGAAGCAATCGCGATCTACTGACCTTACACCGACACGCAGAACTGGCTGCCCCTCAACATGGAAGACGAACCCCCTGCCGCTGTCGAGTGTCGAGCCTACAAGGGCACGAACGTCCGTCTGCCCGTCTATCCCGGAGAACGCAAACAGCGCCCCACCTTCGCCCCATATGTTCGGAAGTTGCATGGCTACCACACGTCAAAAAGTGGCGATCCCAGGAATCGCCACCATCGAGACTTCCCCGTCATCCGTAATCTACGCCGCCGGGCGCTATCTGGTTCGCGCTGCGTACCTGCAGTAGAGGGATATGTCCACAGACACCAGCACGAAGTTCAGCAGGTACAGGTAGAACACGCCATCGAAGTCGAACAGCGCCTTGTGGAGCATGCCGCAAACGTAGCCGATATCGACTACCAGCATGAACACCAGGCTCTTGCCGGCGACGGACTTGGACCTGTAGGACCTGTAGATCGAGAACGGCCAGGCCGCGCCGAAGCAGATCAGCATCCCGGCCTCGAACGGGCTCATTCCCGGCACCTAGTTCCGCGGCGCCTCGAGCTGCCTGCCGCCGAAACCAAGCCGCACATTGCGGATGAAGTCCAACAGGTACTGCA
>CAZFYZ010000147.1:0-8566 GCA_964523735.1 uncultured bacterium
ACAACCGAAAGGATACTCCCTTTCCAATTTACACACTCACAGGGTACACCACTCTGAACTCCGTTCACGCTTGACGTGACACTGCTTGAGCTATAGACTGCATGTATGGGATCGACCCCAACAATAAGCGACATCGCGCGGGAAGCCGGAGTCGGTTACGGCACGGCCGCAAGGGCCCTCAGCGGCAAGGGTTATGTTAGCCCAGCCACTAAGAGACGCGTCATCACGGTGGCTAACAAGCTGAACTATCATCCAAACCGTGTCGCGCGGTCTCTTGCGCTCGGGCGCTCGGAATATGTGGCTCTGTTTGCGGCACCCGGACTGCTGGCCTATCTCGGCCATACTCTCGAATCCATGGAACGCAGCCTCAGGCAGGCCGGCTATAGCCTTACCCTGCACACATTCACGGAGTCGCGGCAATCAGAGGCGGAGAGCCTTCGCGAACTGCTGCAGAGGCGTCCTGCCGGTGTGATCGCAGCCCCCGGAACTCTCGACTCCCCACGCGAACCCTACCAGGATCTGCTCGATCATGGCGTCAAGGTAGTGGTGATGGAGAAGTACATAGACGGGCTGGCGGTGCCGCAGATCATCGGCGACGACCACAAATACTGCTATCTGTCCACTCAGTATCTGCTATCGCTCGGGCACCGCCGAATAGCCAACCTGTGCATCCCGACCACCTGTCATGCAGGCCGCGAGAGGCTGCGGGGGTTCCGCCAGGCACACGCTGAGGCCGGCGTGGTGATAGACGAAGCGCTCATCGTGCAAACTGACGCCGATGAGGTCGCGGGGGAACGTGCCGCAGCCAAACTGCTGAGCCTCCCTAACCGCCCGACCGCAATAGTCACGCGCACCGACTATGTTGCTGTAGGAGCGATGAGAGCCGCTCTGTCAGCAGGGCTGTCCGTGCCGGATGATGTATCGATCGCCTCTTTTGGGGATATACGGCTCTCGGAAATGCTTCGGGTCCCTCTGACGACAATTCACGCGTCAGCTAAGCAGATGACGGAACTCGCTGTCGCCGCGCTCCTGCAGGCCCTCTCGGGGGAGGAAGCAGAGGCCAGCGTCGTTCACGTGGACGCCAGCCTCGTTATCAGGGACTCCTGCGCCCCACCCCGTTCCTAACTACCATCCCACCGGTGAATTCGCTCCTTGCCCGCCATCCCTGGAACTCCGCGATACCGCGGGGGCGACCTTGACAAGCACAGCATATGATAGTAACCTGAACGCTGGATGCGAATCCAGCCTACGCTGTAACTGTGCTTAAGACACCCTGCGCAGGCCATTCGGCAGCGCCCTCATCCTTGCGCCAACCAACGCCACTACCCCGGATGTCCTATTTGGGGTTCTCTGAGGGAATTTGCTTACCCGTTCTATAAGTAGCCGGAGGATAATGACATCCATTGGAGGTAACCGCTTCAACATGAAAATGCTCGTTGCCAATGCAGGCAGTTCGTCCTTCAAGAGCCAGTTGCTGGAGATGCCCAGCGAGAAACAGCTCGCCAAGCTGAGAATCGAGCGGCTGGGCACAGACCAGGCCACTGTCGAGTGGACCGATCGTACCGGCGGCACCCAGAAAGTCACGACACCACTGCTCTCATATACCGCCGCAGTGGAGCTCATGCTCGCCAAGTTGGCAGACCCTGCGACTGGCGTTCTGTCGTCCGTCTCCGATCTGGACGCAGTAGCGTTCAAGCCCGTCTACGCCAAAGGGATCAGCGGCTGCCAGTATATGGACAAGCGCGTGCTGGAAGCGATGGCCGAGTACTGCGATATCGTCGCGCCACTGCACAATCCTGCCTACATAGAGGCGATCGAGAGCTTCGCCAACGTGCTCCCCAACACACCCATGGTCGGGCTCTTCGAGGACTTCTTCTTCGATCAGGTCCCCGATTATGTATCGATCTATCCGATTCCCTGGGACTGGAGCGAGAAGTACGGCATCCGCAAGCGCTTCTTCCACAGCGCCTCGCATTACTATGTCGCCCACCGCGCGGCTGATCTTATGAAGCGCAACCTGAGCGATCTCAACCTGATCACCTGCCATCTGGGAGGCAGCTCGTCCATCCAGTGCATCCAACAGGGCATCGGCGTCGAGGGCTGCGGCGGCTTCACGCTTCAGGCCGGTGTGCCTCAGTCCGTCCGACCGGGCGACATGGACTCGTTCCTGATCGCTTACCTGGTCCACAAAGGCGAGGGCACTACCCTCGAGGTCATCAACAAGATGATGACCGAAGGCGGGCTTGCAGGGATCTCCGGAATCGGCTTCGACATGCGAGACCTTCAACAGGCAGCGGAGAATGGCCACGAACGTGCCAAGCTCGCGATCGATTCCTGGGTTCACCAGGTTCGCAAGTACGTCGGAAGCTGGCTTGTGATGCTAGGCCACACGGACGCTATCACCATTGCGGGCGGGACCGGCGAGGCCAGTGCCTACATCAGGAAACGCGTCCTGCAGGGCTGCGAGGAACTGGGCATCGTCATCGATGACGCGAAGAATGAGACCGCAAGCGGCAAGGAAGCATTAATCTCCGCCGACGACTCCCGAATACAGGTCTGGGTGATTCCGACCAACGAGGAGATCGTGGTCGCAAGGGAATGCTACAGACTGCTCAATGGCTAGCGGCCATCGGATGAGACCGCGCGAGGCGTTGTAGCAGGCGTCTCTGACGCCCCTATCGAGGGTGATACGGCCTTCCGTGGATCAGACGGAGCGCTTCCGCAGGCAAAGAGAAAGAGAGACAGGAGCTGACAGATGAACTTCCGAAAACAACAGGTCGTGCAGACGCTCGTGGACACCGGCGTCGTCGCGGTCATCCGAATTGACGACCCGAGTGACCTCTACGACGTGTCCTGCGCCCTGCGCGACGGCGGGGTCAAGCTCGTTGAGATCACTATGACCGTCCCAGGCGCTCTCGACATCATCAACTCCGTCAGCAAGAAGATCGAGGGCGATGTCTTCATCGGCGCTGGAACCGTACTTGACGCGGCAACCGCCCGTATGGCGATTCTCGCGGGCGCGAGCTACGTGGTTGCGCCCTGTTTCGACCGCGAGACCCTGGACATGTGCAAGCTCTACGACATCCCGGTGATGCCCGGCGCACTCACCCCGACCGAGATCGCGACAGCCTGGAAAGCAGGCGCGGATGTCGTCAAGATATTCCCGGGCCGCGTGGGCACCCCCGGCTACTTCCAGGACATCAAGGGCCCACTGCCAATGGTCAAACTCATGCCCACCGGCAATGTCGATACCACTACAGCTCCCGAGTATATCAAGGCCGGAGCGGTCGCCGTCGGCGTCGGCAAGGCTCTCGTCGACATCAAAGCAGTCAAGGCCAGGGACTTCGCCAAGATCACTGAGAACGCCAGAATGTTTCGCCAGCTTGTTGACGATGCGCGAGGAGGCAGCTAATGGCAAAGAAGATGGTCGGGTTCGGAGAGATCCTCCTCCGTCTCACCCCCAAGGGCTACGACCGGTTTGTTCAGGCCGAGGAGTTCGTCGCCAAGTATACGGGTGCCGAGGCCAACGCCGCCGTAAGCGTGGTCAACTACGGCCTCGAGGCCTACATAGTCTCCAAGATCCCGGCAAACGAGATCGGCCAGGCTTGCATCAACTATCTTAGGCGATTCGGCGTCAACACCGACTACATCGCCCGTGGCGGTGAGAGGCTTGGCCTTTTCTACCTCGAAACCGGCGCCGCCCAGCGAGCCTCCAAGGTGATCTACGACCGCTCGCACTCCAGCATCCGCGAGTCCAAGCCCGAGGATTACGACTGGGAGGCGATCTTCGACGGCAAGGACTGGTTCCACTTCTCCGGCACAGCACCAGCCTTGGGCGACAACGTTATACGGGTGCTTGAGGACGGTCTCAAGGTCGCCAGGAAGAAGGGGGTCATGGTCAGCGTGGACCTCAACTACCGCTCCAAGCTGTGGAGTCCCGAGCAGGCGGGCCGGGTCATGACGAAGCTTATGGATTACGTGGACGTGCTTGTCGCCAACGAGGAACACGCAGATCTGATCTTCGGCGTCAGACCCAGAAGCGGCGGCTCGACCGAGGCGAAGCAGACTGAGTCTTTAAAGGATGTTGCCGTTCAGCTAGCCGAGACGTTTGGCCTCAAGTGTGTGGCAATAACGCTGCGGGAGGGCGCGACGGCCTCCGTCAACAGCTTGGGCGCTCTCCTGTATGACGGCAGGGATCACTATCTCAGCCGTAAGTACGAGATCAACCCGATCGTCGACCGCGTGGGCGGCGGCGACGCGTTCACCGGTGGATTGATCTACAGCATGCTCTCCGACTTCGACCCGCAGCACTGCGTGGAGTTCGCGGTCGCGGCGGCATGCCTCAAGCATTCCATCCCCGGTGACTTCAGCCTCTGCTCGCTCAAAGAGGTGGAGACCCTCCTCGCAGGCGACGCCGCCGGCCGAGTGCAGAGATAGCCATTGACACCATTCTATTCTATGATGGGTTAACAAAAAGGGGGCCCGACGAAAACGCCGGGCCCTTATCACGTGTCGGAGAGATAACATCAGCTAACGGGCAGATCCGCTGCACTCCTACTTCAGGTCTTTGCCCGCTATTCCGCTATAAGTGAAATCTAGATTGTAGCCACCGTCAGGGTCCTTGTTTAGCTGGTCCAGCCGCACAAGCTTTGAGTGCCCGTCAACAAAGCACAGGACCATGAAATCATCTCCATGCGCCAGGTGACCCCACTCAGCCGTCGCATTGTCGCCTGCCCAGCAGACAGACAAGGCTTTCCTTGATGGATAGCGAACCCTTGATATGCGCTGCGACTTGTAGTCGAGGTTTATCCTGCCGCCTTCGGGCACCTCCATGTAGAAGGGCGCGAAGTAGTAATAGGAAGCCGGATACTTCAGGGGCGTTGTGTATTGCATCGCCTCCCACCACGCGACGTTCCACGGCTTCTTGCGATCACTGGGACACACGTAGATCGCCGTGTTACGCATGTACGGCGCCAGGCAATCGTAGAAATCCCTGAACGCGGTAGTGATGTTCGTGCCTCCCTTATACGGGAAGTAGCCAGCGTTGTTGTCACAGTAGAGTGAGACCGCTATCCCGATCTGCCGCAGGTTCGACAGGCACTTCGATAGACGGGCCTGCTCCTTGGCCTTCACGAACACCGGAAACAGGATCGCCGCGAGGATGGCGATGATCGCTATCACGACGAGCAATTCGATGAGGGTGAACCCTCTACCCGATCTCTTTCGTCTCATCCTTCCCTCCGGATTGTCCTCTTGTTCTCTCTCGCCTGCCCGCGCAACAGCCCCCTATCATCAGTCTGAGTCAACCCCGCCGTCATTCAGTCTGAGTCAACCCCGCCGTCAATCAGTCTGAGTCAACCCCGCCGTCAATCAGTCTGAGTCAACCCCACCGTCATTCCGAGCGGTGCGAGGAATCTGCTTTTGGAGCCCGAAACCTCGCACCACTCAGAACAACGTAGGTCATGCAGCCTAGTAGACCTTGATGTCGCTCTGGCCTCTAGGTCTCACTGCGGGCACTCCACCGCTGGCGGCTCCGGCCAAACCGCTCACGCTGATAGTGCTGGTTCCAGCAGTGATGTTGTTGGTGTCGATCGAGGCAGTCAGCCCGCTCAGGACAACCCTGATCGGAACCACGCTGCCGTCGTCGATTGTCAGATAGTCAGAGGTCTTCTCGGTCACCTTGCCCCAGACTCTGACAAGCATCCCCTGGCATTCGCCGAATGACTTGTTGGTGACTCCCAGAGTGGTGAGTTCCGTGCCCGGAACGGATGTCGCGGCAGTCGCGGCGATGTACTTCTCGCCGTTGCCGTCAATCGTGATGGTTCCGGTCAGCGTGACCCGAGACCCAAGGGCGACCGCGGGAAGCCCACTGGCCGGGATCACCATCATGCCAGCGGTCCGGTCAGCATCTTCCAGGTAGTATCTGCCGTCCGTGAACGTGCCGCTTGCCGCGGTTGCAACCTGAGGCACATCGATCTGGATCATTGTGCCGGCGTCCAGATCTCGAGCCTCTTTCAAGTTCGCTACGGTCACGGCCGAGACGCTCTCTATCGCACCCCTATCCGGAGCGGAGCCTGAGTAGTCAACGCCGGCGACGATAACGCCAGCATCCACGCACGGCGACCCACTAGCCAAAGCATAGTTGTGAGCTGCCGCGTCCACAAACATCGGGTTGGTTCCAACCCAATCCTGTGCTCCCTGCGCGACATTGGAGAAAGCGGCCGCGCAGTTGTAGAACACGTTGTAGTCGCTGGACACGTTGGTGCTGCCGGCACCTGTCGTATCCCAGAGCGCTGCCTGGCTATTGTTCAGGAATATGGAGTTGCGGACATTGACCCCCGCAGCAGCATTTCCGTGAAGCATGAGCCCAACCGCGCAATCTGCGCCAATGCAGTTGTAGATTCCGAGCCCACTGCCGCCAACGTGCACTCTAACGCAGGCATTGGCAATGTTGTAGAACGTGTTCCTGACGAACGTAACGTTCTGCACGTAGACTACCTGGATCGCTTCCACCGAACAGTCGCGGAACACGCAGTTCTTGACCGTGACGTTCGTCCCTCCGCCGGGGCCGTAGTCTTCCATGTTCATGCCCCAGGGCGCGTTGGCTATCTCGAAGCCGTCAATGATCGTGTAATCGCAGCCGGTCCATGTCTGGAATGCAATCTGGCCACCCGTGCCATCGACGATAGCGCCTGGCTCGGCCTTGTAGGTAATCGGAGCGTCCACAGTGCCGGCCTTGGTGAGGAACACCACGCCAGTCATCCCGTCTGGCCTGATGACGCGCACGTTGTTGTAGTTACCAGGCTTCACTATGACCGTGTCACCCGGAAGCAGTAAGTTGCGAGCATCGCCATTGTCGATCGTGGCCCAAGCCGTGGCTTCGGTCAGACCGTTGGCTGCGTCGTCGCCACCCGGCTTCACGTAGAACGTGACCGGGCCACGCAGAGTCAATGCAAAGTCCTGCGTTAGCGGCACCACGCTCGCTGCAACCGTCACGTCGATGGCAACCGGAGCCGCGGCATTGAGATGATTGGCAGTCATCCCAAACGTCCCGATCGGTAATACGAAGCTGTAGACACCGGTTGCATCGGTCGTGAAAGTCAAGCCCAGGCTTGGAACCGACACAGTCGCATTGGCAATCGGCTCAGTCAATGAGCCACTAGTCATTGTCACAGTACCGGTGACTTGACGATTGATTACGGTAAGCTTGAAGTCAGCGGTTGTGGTGTTACCGTTGGTGATCGTCGCCGGCTGACTCAGGTCGGCGCACACAGGATGGCTGGCCTTCACAGTCCAGATTCCCGGAGGCATCTCCAGAGTATAGGATCCGTCAGCCGCAGTTACGGTCGAGTACGGTTGCTCGACTGCAGTGACAATGGCTCCGGCAATCGGATCGCCATCTACCGTCGTCACGTGACCCACGAGCGTCCCGTGCAGGGTCGATTCCGAGATCACCGCAGTCAATCCGGTCAGGTCGTGCCAGGGGTAGGCATCAGGACCGGGTCCTACCACGAAGTCGATCTTTTCGCCAGCATCCACGTGAGTAATAGCATTGAATGCCTGCTTAGGCGCAGTGCCCACCGCGTCGGTGTAGCCGTTAGCCGCGGTGCCTGCAAAACCACTGACAGCGCCATCAAACAGTGCAACACCGTTCTTTGTGACGTGAACATCGGTGGTGGTCTCGTCCATCATCTGCCCGCTGAACACGCTGGCGACGTTCACGTACATCGCCCGAGGAGCAATCCACCGCACGGTCGCCATCCTGCCGCCGGGGCCGGGGTGAGGCGTGAGCTGCATGGCTTCCCAGTAGTAGGGGTCCGAGACCACGGGATCCACGGAATTGTTGAGCATCACGCTGCCCTGCCCGTCGGCGTCACCGCCCAGCGACCAACCTTCAAGAGGTGTAACGGTGAGGTAGTCAGCGTAGAGGGTAAGCGGGCCGTCCAGTGCCAACAGGTAACCATAAGACCATACATTGTTGGGGTTTGCGAAGTTGACGAACTCCGCCTCCGCATCCCAGCTGTCTCCGGGTATCAGTTCGAGTGTGTAGTCATTGGTCAGGTTATCGCCGAGCGATATCGACACATAGTCGGTCGTTGAAGTGTAACCCGGGAAGCTGACCTCGATGAAGTAGTAGTCAGGTAACAGTGACAGCGAGTAACCGCCATCCTCACCGGTTGTCAGGGTAACAGCAACCCCCCACGAGTCGGTGATCTTGACCGTCGCGCCAACAAGCGGAGGATTACCAGTAAGACTAGATCTGATTGTTCCGCTCAGCAGAGCATTGCCCAAGACGAAGTTCTGTGTGGTCGTTCCGCCCAGCGTAACGGTGGCGTCCGACGTATCGCTCATGTAACCCGCCTTGGAGGCTGTGATGCTGTTTGTGCCCGGCGGAAGCAGCATGGTGTAAGACCCATCCGCTGCGGTCCTGATGCTGTAGTACAGCCCGTCCACTCTCACCAGCGCGTTAGCGACGGGAGTATTGAGCGAATCCTTGACCGTCCCCTGCAGAGTGCCGAAATTAGTCGTAGAGTCCAGCGTGGCCACTATGCCGGTGAGGTCGCTC
>CAZFYZ010000148.1:0-8490 GCA_964523735.1 uncultured bacterium
AAGATCGCCAAGGAATATGGTATCGACGCGCTGGATATAGTGGCCGGGCTGGGCAAGCGACATGCCATTGTCGGCCAGGAGGACTTGGTCTTGGAGGTCGCGCGCGAGCTGGTCGCGCAGCGCTCTAGCCGGGATATTTGATCCCGGGTGGCGCCAGGGACGCCTTCCACAACAGTCTGATAGGCTTGCACTCGTATTGGAGGATTACCTATGAGTAGTGATGCTGCAGTCAAAGTAGCGATTCTGGGTTCGGGCAATATCGGCAGCGATCTCATGTACAAGCTCCTCAAGAACAAGGGGAGCATGGAGATCGCTATGCTTGCCGGAATCGACCCGAACTCCGAGGGCCTGGCGCGGGCGCGTTCCCTCGGAATACCCGCCAGCCATGAGGGGCTGGACGCGATCCTGGAGTTGAAGGACGTCCAGATCGTCTTCGACGCGACTAGCGCCAAGGCGCATCAGGCCGCCGCGCCCAGGATCAAAGCGGCAGGCAAGATCGCCATCGACATGACTCCCGCCGCCGTCGGTCCCTACGTGGTGCCGCCCGTCAACTTCGGCGAGCATCTGAACGAGACCAACGTGAACCTGATCACCTGCGGTGGGCAGGCCACCATCCCCCTGGTCTTTGCGGCAAGCCGCGTAACGCCTATTGCGTACGCCGAGATGGTCAGCACCGTCTCCAGCGTATCCGCCGGACCGGGCACAAGGCAGAACATCGACGAGTTCACGTTCACTACTTCGCGCGGGCTTGAGGTGATCGGCGGGGCCAAGAAGGGCAAGGCTATCATCATTCTGAATCCGGCCGATCCACCCATCTTGATGCGCAACACTATATACCTGGTTCCCGAGGTTGACGATGTGGACGAGCAGGCGGTATTCGCTTCGATTGGGAAGATGGTCGCCGAAGTGCAGCAGTACGTTCCGGGTTACCGGCTGAAGACCGAACCGGTCATAGACAAGCGCCAGACCCCCTGGGGGATGAAGAATGTGGTTGTCGTGTTGCTCGAGGTTGAGGGCGCCGGCGATTTCCTGCCCCCTTACGCGGGCAACTTGGACATTATGACCGCCGCGGCCTATCGGGTTGGCGACATGTTCGCCCAGCGGATTGCAGAGAATGTGGAGGTTCCGGCATGAAAGCTCCCAGAATAGTGGACACAACGCTCCGCGACGGTTCGCACGCTTTCAGACATCAGTTCACACGCGAACAGGTCCGGCAGATCGTCAAGGCTCTGGATGAGGCTGGCGTACCGGTGCTGGAAGTTGCGCACGGCGACGGACTCGCTGGGGCTTCCCTGCAGTATGGCTTCTCCGGTACCCACGAATACGACCTGATCGAGGAAGCTGTCACGACTGCGAAGAACGCTAAGATCGCCGCTCTTCTGCTGCCGGGTGTTGGCACTCGCGTCGAGCTCAAGGAGGCGGTCGCTCGAGGCATCAAGATGGTCCGCGTGGCGACGCAATGCACGGAGGCCGATGTCAGTGAGCAACATTTTGGCATCGCCAAGGAGATGGGCCTCGAGACTGGCGGGTTCCTGATGATGGCGCACACGCGCCCGCCGGAGATGCTTGCGGAACAGGCGCTTCTGATGGAGAAATATGGCTGTGACTGCGTCTACGTGGTCGATTCCGCCGGTGCGATGCTTCCGCCGGATGCTGCCGCTCGCGTTGCCATGCTGAAGAAGGCCCTCACGAAGGCCAAGGTCGGCTATCATGCTCACAACAACCTCGGTCTGGGGGTCGGCAATACACTGGCCGCTCTGGAAGCTGGCGCTGATTGGATCGATGGCACGCTGCGCGGACTTGGCGCAGGCGCGGGCAACACGGCGACCGAACTCCTGGTTGCAGTCCTGGACAAGATGGGTTACAATCCCGGCATCGACGTGTTCAGGCTGATGGATGCGGCGGAGTTCGTACTCGCGCCGATGATGCCGTTTCAGCCCATCCCTGATCGTGATGCAATCGCTATCGGCTACGCGGGCGTCTACTCATCGTTCCTGCTGCACGCGAAGCGAATCAGCGAGAAGTACGGCGTGGACCCGCTCGCGATCTTGGTCGAGCTCGGCCGCCGCAAGACGATGGCAGGCCAGGAGGACATGATCCTCGACGTCGCGCTCGATCTATCGAAGAAAGCCGCGGCAGCGGTGTAGGATACTCCCTCTGCTGGGGGAGAGGGCTGGGGTGAGGGCGCAAGCGATGCCTACCCCCTCTCTTGGGGGAGAGGGTTGGGGTGAGGGCGCAACCGCCTCGTATTACCACAGGAGGTCGCATTGCACGGACCATACATTGACAGCCTTATCGAGAAGGCCAGGCGCATTCATGGACGTGTCGCCGTCCCTGATGCTCAGTTCGATGAACGCGCGATGCGCGCGTGCTGCGAAGTCCAGCAAAACGGTTGGCTGGACGTGATATTCACTGGCTCACGGCGGGCTCACACTGAGTTTGCGGACAAGCTGGGGCTCGATATATCCGGAATCGAGATCATCGACCCTGAGGAGACCGCCGAATTTGCGGCGATGTGCGATCACTACTCTGAGCGGCGAGCCAAAGACAACCTGACGCCGGCTCAGATTGCTGAACTGCTTCACGAGCCGTCGTACTTCGCGTGTATGCTGGTCAAGTGGGGGAAGGTGGACGCGATATGCTCGGGGGTTCATTACTCGACGGCCGATCTCGCGCGAGCTGTTCTCAAGATAATAGGCCTGAAGCCCGGCGTCAGGAAGATGAGTGCGTGCGCGGTGATGTACTTCCCTCATTCGCCGATGGGCGATAACCTGGTCTTTGCTGCGGCGGATACCGCCGTTCTTCCGGTTCCGACGATGGAGGAACTCGCCGAGATAGCGATTCTTGCCGCGGACAAGGCCGCGCCGATCCTTCCGGAGGCGCCGCGCGTGGCGATGATCTCGTTCTCGACCCATGGCAGTGCGAGTCACGAACTGGTCAGCAAGGTCACGGGCGCTCTGGAGATAGTGAAGACCCAGCGGCCAGATATCCTGATCGATGGCGAGTTCCAGCTCGATTCTGCCATTTCGCCAAGCGTTGCAGCCAAGAAGATCAAGCAACCGTCTGAGGTTGCAGGTCGTGCGAACGTCTTGATCTGGCCGGACCTCCAATCCGGCAACATCGGACTCAAGGCAATGCAGTTGATGGGCGGTGGCATGCTCATCGGCGAACCGTTCCTGGGAGTCGATTGTCTCATCAGCGATCATTCGCGTGGAGCAACCGTCGACGAGATGGTGGTCCATATCGCGTTTGTCGGCGCACAAGTAACAAGAAGCTAGTCTTAGCCATCAGTGAGGAGTAACCCATGAACTACATCCTATTCCCCCTCGCTCTTTGCGCACTTCTCTGCGCTTCCGCCGCCGTTGCTCAGCCAGATCCGAAGGGTCTGAACGGACAAGTCAGCAACGTGCGCATATTGATGCCGGCGTCTGACGAAGCGCCACCGGTGGCGGGCATCCAGCGTCAGCCCGACATTGATCTCAAGACAATGGCCGAGTGGTCACTGAGGTTCCTTACCAATACTCCGCGCAAGCACCTCAACTACGAGCCGGTCTTCCAAATATACCCCTACCGCTGCCCACCGGCTCCCGAGGGGTCAGACCCTGTCGTCGGATGCGACACGGACGCTCGCATGGACCCCGAGTGGTACCACCTTCGCGACATCACCGGGTCCACCAGGGGCAAGGACGTCGAGCAGGGATACCACAAGCGCATGCTCGACTTTGTTGACGACGACGGAATCGTCTGGTGCCATCCGGGAGCATTCAACGAGGGCGACACGACCGCGGTGTATGACAAGAAGGACTTCCAGATTCACAACTGGGGCGCGTGCAAGATTCTGACAGCCCTTTGCGAGGACTACCAGCGCCACAAGAACCCTGAGTCAAAGGCTAAGGCAAGGAAGATGATGCTGGCCCTCAAGAGCCTGCTCAGGTGGGACGACCAGGGCAGGTGTTGGTCGGCGTCCGGCAACGGCACTCTCGATGCGAACCGCAACCCTGTTTCCAACGGATGGAACGCTCACCCGTTGCCTGTGATCGAGCCCTTGATCCGCTACTATCAGGTCTTCAAGGACCCCGAGGCTCTGGCGTTCGCCAAGGCCTACGCCGAAGGCATGATCGCCGGAGTTCAGCCGGACGGTATCAAGTTTGGCGAGGATGGCAGCTTCCAGGGACACAGCCACGTCACGATGCACTCAGTCTGGAACGTCGCGCATCTTGGAGTGGTTACCGGCGACAGGAAGTACACCGAGTGGGCCAAGCGTGTCTTCGACTTCTTCCTCAGAGAGCGCGGAACGGGGGTAGGGTGGTTCGTGGCGGCAGTAGGCTACCCCGGTGATGAGACCTGCTGCGTGGCGGACGTGATGACGTGCGCCGCCTACATCGCACGAGGCGGTCACCCGGAGTACTTCGACTACATGGAGCGCTATATGCGCAACCGGATCAGCCCCAGCTACCTCATCATCACTCCGGAGATGAGGGCTCACTATGCGGAACTCAACAAAGCGCTTGGCGAGGAGAAGGTCAAATGGGGCCTTTCCGAGATGGAGAAGTACGAGGGCGGCGTCCTGTGTGGAGTCGGCCTAAACGACTGGGAGAACGCGCTGCTGGATGGAGCGTGCTATGGAGGCGGCCCTGAAATAGCCATGATCGGCTGCTGCCAGGGCTCCGGGATGCGGTCTGTCTACGACACCTGGGATAACGTGATCGGCAAGTATCCGAAATCAGCCCTTGGCCCGGCGGGCATCTACGTCAATATGAGCTTTGACAGGACCTCGCAGTGGGGAGATGTGTTCTCGTTCGTGCCTGATCAGGGGCGGCTCACTGTCAAGGCGAATGTGAAAGATTCGTTCTTCCTGCGGGTGCCTGATTGGGCGCCTCGTGAGCAGGTTAGGGCGTTTATTGATTCGAAGCCTGTGCCGGTTAAGTGGTCTGGGGCGTATGTTCGCTTCAGTGGTGAGCCTGGGCAGGAGCTGACAATCACGTACCCCGTGGTGGCGTTCCAGCAGCAAGTCGGCCCCGGCTCGTCACTGCCTGCATTCCCTGATGTCAAGCTGACCTATCAGTGGGCCGGCAACATGGTCGTTGACGTGACCCCTAAGGCCAAGAAGACGGCCATCTTCACCGGCCGCCCGCGTGTGCTGCCCCCGGTCAAGCCGTAGCGGAGGAACCAATCAGTATGTTGATCCTGATAGCCAACGTTGGCAGCTCATCCATGAAGTGCCAGCTATTCGATATGCCTTCGGAGAAGGTGATCGCTCAAGCCAGAGTCGAGCGGGCTCAAGACGATCGCGCTTCGGCCCTGCGTGGTATCCTTGACCAGCTCACACACCCGGAGACGGGCGTCATCCGCGACCTCTCCGAACTCGATGCTGTCGGTTTTAAGCCTGTCTACGCGAAAGGCATCACCGGGTGCCAGTATATGGACGACCGAGTGCTCAGCGCGATGGAGGAGTACGCGGGCGTCCTCGCGCCGCTTCACAACCCGATGTACATCGAGGCCATAAACGCTTTCCACGAGGTCTTGCCCGAAACCCCTCTCGTGGGACTCTTTGAGAATTCGTTCTTCCAGGAGATGCCGGACAGTGCGACGGTGTACCCGATCCCCTGGGACTGGACCGAGAAGTACCAGATCAAGAAGCACGGCTGGCACGGCGCAAGCCACTTCTACGTGAGCAGGCGCATTGCCGAGTTGATGGGTCGCGATGTCGCTGACATCAACACCGTCACCTGCCATCTCGGTGGAAGCTCGTCTATCGCCGCAATCAGGGGCGGGACTGCCGTCGACACATCATTCGGCTTCAGCACACTCACCGGCGTGCCTCAGGGCGAGCGAGCCGGCGACATGGACCCCCTCATCATCCCGTTTCTGCTCTCGAAGTGCGAGGGGACTCTGGAGAGCATTCTCCAGCGAATGAGCTTTGAGGGGGGCATCGCCGGGATCTCCGGCATGGGCTTCGATATGCGGGATCTGGAAGCCGCCGCCAACTCAGGTCACGAGCGCGCCAAGCTGGCGATCGACAGCTACGTCTACTACACTCGCAAGTACCTCGGCGGGTTCATGTTCAACCTCGGCCACACGGATGCTATCGCCTTCGCCGGGGGTACGGGCGAGGGTAGCGCGATGATCCGCCGCCGCGTTCTAGAAGGGCTGGCCGAGTTTGGCATAGTCCTCGACAGCGCTGCAAACGAGGCCTGCGCCCGCACCGAATGCAGGATATCCACGGCTGAATCACGGGTCCAGGTGTGGGTCGTTCCGACAAACGAAGAGATAGTTGTCGCCAGGGAGTGCTGCAAGCTGTTGGCGAATTCAGAGGTGTGAACCTGCCTAGCCTCGCTCTGACGATTGCTGAAAGGATGTATGGCTCATGTACCTACAGATAGGATTGATCGCTGCTGCGGGAGCATGCCTTGCTTCGGCCGCCACAAGCGCGACGAAGACTGAAATGGCGGATGCGCGCCAGTGGATCAACAGGCCGGCTTTCTCGTTCACCTACGGCGGACGATCCTCGAGCGAACTGCTCAAGGACTGGACGTTTTCGGAGACCTCGAGGAAGCTCGACAAGGATCGCACAAGACGCGAGCTGACGTGGACAGACCCGCAGACCGGCCTCGTCGTACGCTGTGATTTGGTCTACTACCGGTACTTCCCGACCGTCGAGTGGACGCTCTACTTCAAGAACACCGGCTCGACTGACACGCCCATTATCGAGAACATTCAGGCCTTGGACACTACGATCACACGGTCAGAGGGCGATAGTGAGTTCGTCCTGCATCACTTCGTCGGCTCACCTTCCAGCAAGAACGACTATGGGCCGATCGACACCCCGCTTGGTCCTGGACAGAGCAAGCGGCTGGGCGGAACCAACGGCAAGGCCACGGATTCCGACTGGTCTTACTTTAACCTGCAGTGGGGTGACCGGGGCGCGATCGTTGCAGTAGGTTGGCCGGGCCAGTGGGCGTCAACCTTCACACGTGACAATGCCAAGGGCCTTCGCCTCGCAGCGGGCCTGGAGCTTACGCACTTCAAGCTTCATCCTGGTGAGGAAGTCCGCAGCCCGCTGATCGTTGTTCAGACATGGAGAGGCGACCTGGCTCGTTCCTACAACATCTGGCGGCGGTGGATGCTCGCGCACAACGTGCCCAAGCCTGGCGGCAAGCTTCCAGAACCGGAGATGTTTGGCTGCAGCTCGCACTGGACGGCCGAGATGACTCAGGCGAACGAGCAGAACCAGATCGAGTTCATCGACCGGTATCTGGCCGAAGGCGTCAAGATCAATCGCTGGTGGATGGATGCCGGCTGGTACCCCTGCGACGGCAACTGGTTCAAGACAGGCACTTGGGAGGTAGACAAGACCAGGTTCCCCAATGGGCTTAAGGCCGTCTGTGACTACGCCCACAGCAAGGGCCTGAAGACTATCGTCTGGTTCGAGCCCGAGCGTGCTCTGGACGGCACATGGCTGACCGGCAACCATCCTGAGTGGTTCCTGGGCGAAGGCACGCGTATGCTGAACCTTGGCAACCCCGACGCTCTGAAGTGGGCCATCGATCACTTCAGCAAGATTCTAGCCGATGAGCACATCGATCTGTATAGGCAGGACTTCAACCATTTCCCCATAGGCCAGTGGAGGGCAAACGATGCGCCTGATCGACAGGGCATCAGCGAGATCAAGCACTGCACCGGCTACCTCGCCTACTGGGATGGGCTTCTGGCGCGCAAGCCGGACATGTTCATCGACGCATGTGCGGGTGGGGGACGGCGCAACGATCTTGAGACAATGCGCAGGGCCATTCCCCTCTGGCGGACCGACTTCCGGTGCGATGCCATTGGGTCACAGTCCCACTCATACGGTATAGCTCATTGGCTCCCCTACTCAGGGACCGGGTCTCTCCAGGACAACCCATACGATTTCCGCAGCCAGATGGTGCCGTTCACCAACTGCCTTTGGGATGCTCGCAGAACCGATCTCGACTACGACTGTCTGCGGCGGATGTCGAAGCAGTTCCACGAGATCAAGAAGTACTGGCTGGGCGACTACTACACGCTCACGCCATACAGCACAGAGGACAACGTGTGGATGGCGTGGCAGTTCGACTGCCCTGAGAAAGGTGAGGGGATGGTGCAGGCATTTCGCAGGCCGAATGCCAGCGAGGAATCAGTGAGCCTGAAGCTGCGCGGCCTGAGCGCGAAAACCGTGTATACGATCAGGAACTTGGATGAGGCTGCTACGACCACTGCGACCGGTGCGCAGCTTATGAAGGACGGCTTGCCCGTCAAGATGCCCAAGAAGCCTGACGCGGCTGTGATCGTCTACAAGAAGAAGTAAGTCTATGTCAGTGACCATTGCAGACGTAGCCAGAGTGGCCGGGGTATCAAGATCGACCGTTAGCAAGGCGCTCGGCAGCAAGGGGTTCGTCAGCCCGGAGACCAAGGAGAAGGTCGTCCGGGTGGCGGCCGACCTCAACTACCGCCCCAGCCATGTCGCGCGCA
>CAZFYZ010000149.1:0-8434 GCA_964523735.1 uncultured bacterium
GATTGCCTGGCAGGACTGGGAGGAAGCAGACAATGCAGTTATCAAAGAAGATGGCCGAGAAGCTCAACGATCAGATCAACTACGAGTTGCATTCAGCGTACATCTACCTTGCGATGGCGGCGGTTTTCGAGTCGATGACTCTTCGCGTATTCGCGAAGTACTACTACAAGCAGGCTGACGAAGAGCGCGACCACGCGATGAGGATATTCAAGTACCTGGTGGATACCGGCACGAAAGTCGTTCTCAAGCCGATCGAGGACCCTAACGGGAAGTGGGACTCGGTAGAGAAGATCGTGCAGGCAACGCTGGATCATGAGAGAGAGGTCACGGGGATCATCAACGGACTCGTGGCACTTGCCGAGCAAGAGAAGGATTACGCAACTCGGAGCTTTCTACAGTGGTTTGTGGACGAACAGGTTGAGGAGGAATCCTCGTTCGAGGAGCTTCTAGCGCTGGTCAAGATGGCCGGAGCGGCAATCCTTCCGCTGGAGTTGCGAGTCGCGCAGATGTTAGGCTGAACACCAACACCATCACCTCCATCTCTGCTCGCTCAGGGCCGGGCTAGTCACCCGGCCCATTGTCACGCCTCTGACAGAGGCGATCACTTCAGCCATACCAGGCACGGCCGCCCAGCAGTGAGTAGATGGGGGTAGATTGTCGCGGACTTGCCTGTGCGCACATCGACTGCCCGAACGTTCGGGTTCAACCGGTCGGCGGTGAAGGCGTTGCCGTGACCAAAGTAGGCAATGTACCGGCCGTCATGGCTCCAGCAGAGCCCTCTGTCCGTGTAGCCCGGCAGCCGGATCTTGCGTTCACGCCCGGTCAAATAGTCGTGTATTGTCAGGTCATCTTCGGCGGCCCAGGCAAGCTGATAGCTCACTGGGCTGAGTCTCGCCGCCCAGGCATCTCTCAGGTGCGTTACCTTGCCGGTCTTCGTGTCGACCAAGACCCGGTAATATGTGTCCTTTGTCTCTTCAAGG
This sequence comes from uncultured bacterium, assembly GCA_964523735.1. Lineage (GTDB taxonomy): Bacteria > Armatimonadota > UBA5829 > UBA5829 > UBA5829 > CAZFYZ01. The sequence continues at coordinate 981 of CAZFYZ010000149.1, forward strand.
CTGATACGGGCATCGTGTCTGCAAGCCAGGAAGATGAACCTGTTGTCGTGCGAGAATGCCGCGGCCGCTTCGTCTACCTTGCCACCGAACCGGCGAACAACGCGCCGCAGTTTCGTGCTGTAGACGACCGGCCCGCCTTCTGTGTTGAAGATTACCAGCGTCCCGTCAGATGAGATCCCGACTGGCTCGCCCATCTTGATGGGCAGGGGCACGCTTGTCTTGCTCCAATCGGCTCTCGCGTAACGAAGCTTGACGATCTGCTTTGTCGTCAGTGCTATCACAGAGCCATCTGGCGCAGCGACGTAGTCAACAGCCCGCCGTCCGTCGTCAAGAGATCCACGGAGCCCAAGATACTTCTCCTTGCCCAGCAGCCGAGCAGGTCGCGAAACATCCAGCAACTGAACCCGATCCGGAAGATTGACCACGGCCAGTCTTCCGTTCACACCGTTCCTGACCCCTGCGCTCTCTTTGCCAATAGACGGCACCCAGATAACCGCGAGCAGAGTACTTGCCAGAATCGCGTAGCTTGCCGCGTTCATCCGGAGGGAGATTGCGAAGACCTCCCTCGCGGGCAGCCTGGGTCGCTGACGCACGAACATCCAAGCCAGTAGAAACGCCTCGACGATAACTGTCAGCACAAAGAACAGCGGCAGACCCGGCCACAACTCGGTCCCGGTGGGCATCGTGAGCCAGCCAAGCGCGCTGGTGACGCCGTTGACGAGGAACAGGGTTACGAACAGACCGGCGAGCTGCCGGTTCTTCAGGCGTCTTCTGACGATCCACGCCTCGACGGCAGATATGACTAGCAGGGTTGGTATAGTGATGATCGCAGGAATGATGAAGAGCGTGTAGGGTCCCGGCGCGGTGATGCACTGGACGAAGTTGGGCAGAAACATGTTAGCCCGAGCGATGGATGGCACAGCCAACATTAGTGCAGCAATGACGAAGGTGCTGTGGGGTCGCCTCATTGTCATCCTCCCGCGATCCTGATGCTTAGCTGACTTGCTGATCGGAGGCAAAGTTCCCCAGATCACGCTCTTGCCGACTCCGCCACGTCTCTGATCTCGTCCTCGGACAGGATCTTCAGTTTGCGTCCGTGGCCTTCGATAAGCCCCTCTGCCTCGAAGCGGGTAAGCAGGCGGGAGAGGGTCTCGCTGGTCATTCCCAAGTGCGAGGCCAGAACCTGTTTTGGCATGCCTAGATCGACGACGGGTGGTTTGCCCATGTTGGATGGCAAGACGGCGGGAGGTGGCATCTTGGAGAGAAGATAGCTGGCAAAGCGGGCGCCAGCGTCTTTGAGAGTGAGCGCCTCGATGCTTCGCACCAGCCTGTGTGACCAGGTCGCCATAGACGCCATCAGCCTCAACGCGACCTCCGGATGCTGTCGGACGATGTCCAGGAACTCATCCTTGCGCAGCAGGACGAGGGCGGAGTCGCGCACAGCCGCGGCGGAGGCAGGATAGCCGGTTCCCAGAAACAACGCGGCCTCACCGAAGCAATCGCCGTCTGTGGCGACGTGGATGACGTGTTCGCGGGCATCGGGCGACTCCTTGTAGATCCTCACGGCTCCGGATTCCACTATGTAGAACCCGTGGCATGGCTCGCCCGCGTGGAAGATCACCGTGTTCTTCGGCTGCATCACGCGTTTGGCCGCCGGCCTGATCGTGAGCAGCGTGCCCTCGTCCAGGCTCTCGAAGAACCCGCAGGCCCTGAGGGCGCCCAATACTGTCTTCTGGTCCAATTCGCTCATAGCCAACATTCTAGCTGCAATGCCTGCACGTTTCAATACTGCCGCTTGCAAGGTAAGATCCCCATAGTGGAACCAGGCGGCCAAGAAGCCCGGTCTAAACGTCTGGTTGGCACTTGGCGTTCAACTGGAAGGAGAAACTGGTATGGCACGAACAGCGATCACACTTGCCCTGCTGATACTGACTGCAGTTGCATGCTGGGGCGACTTCAGCAACAACTACCCCACACCCGAGATGGGCGATCTGAACTACTCCATCAACGTCGGCGCGGCACTATATGTAAACAGCGACATGGATAACACAGAGTCGATAGCCATCGGCGTCTCGTGGTTCGGTCCGGCAGATCGCAACTTCGGCCAGATGGCGGCATTTGGCCTATCGGCCGACTGGTATCAGGTGGAGCGCAACAACGGCGACAAGGTGCAGGTAGTCCCGATCCTGTTTAACTACCGGCAATATGGGTTCATAAGTAGTTATAGGGTGTTTGCCGAACTGGGGGTCGGGATGATAGCGACCACAGACGGCATTCCCGAAATGGAACTGGATGACGGGGCGAACTTTGGATGGGCCGGCGGGATCGGGTTGGACATAAACAACAACCTGTTCTTGCACGGAAGGTTCATCGGAGGCGAGCACCCGGATAAGGACGGAGCGGCGGTGCTCCAGATAGGGTATCGGTTCTAGATAATCACGTAGGCTAAACAGGTTGCTCAACCGGCCTCGTGGGGAGACCCACGGGGCCGTTAAGTTTGTGTGGCTCTTGACTTCCCCCTACCCCATCAGTATGCTGTATCCAGCTTGCTCAGTCCGACCTGGAACTGAACGCGATCGCGGCATGAACACTCTCGCGACTGCTCCGCAGCGCTGTCGTGTTCGCCGCGAAGGGAACGAAAACGCCCTGCATTTTCGAAGGAGGGGGGAGTCCATGTACCTTGTCATTCTCTTGCTGCTCGTGTTGTTCATCACCTCCGCTATGGGAGACGAACTGTCCAACCTCGCTAAGTTCAAGAACTACGAAACACGCCGCCAGTCCTCAAGTGACCCCAATTGGGAGAACGGCAACGCCGACTACCGGCCGATACCTCCCGGGCAGGTTTTGACGATAGCCGACGTTGAGGGTCCGGGAGAGATCGCTCATATATGGTGCACCGTTGCCGCCGAAGAGCCCGAGTATTCCCGTCTACTCATGCTCAGAATGTATTGGGATGGTGAGGAGCATCCGTCCGTCGAGTGTCCCCTCGGCGACTTCTTCGGCATTGGCCACGGGATGGACGCCACTCTGGATTCGCTGCCCGTGCGAGTCTCGGCCGAAGGTAAGGCTCGCAACTGCTATTGGCCCATGCCATTCCGCAAGCACGCCCGCATCACTGTGACAAACGAGGGCAAGGGCGAAGTGTGGTGCTTCTACTTCTACGTAGACTGGCGCAAACTGCCCGAGGTGAGTGAAGATGTGGGGTACTTCCACGCGATGTACCATCAGGAGTATCCGGCGGTCATGGGCCGCAACTTCCCGATCGCTGATATTGTCGGCAAGGGGCATTACATTGGCACGGTGTACAGCGCTCGCGCGATGACCGCGGGATGGCTCGGGGAGGGGGACGACTTCTTCTATATCGACGGCGAGAAGATCCCCAGCCTGATGGGCACTGGCACCGAAGACTACTTCTGCGATGCGTGGGACTTCCGCCGGCAGATGGGCAACTACTACGGCACCCCGGTCTGGGAGGGCTATGGCACCGGCAAGAGAACCAGCGCCTACAGGTGGCATATCCCGGACCCTGTTACATTCAAGAAGTCGCTATGGCTGGAGATGGAGCACAAGGGCCGGCAGCCGAGGCCGGATGGTGTCGTCATAGGGGGTTACGGCGAGCGCGAGGATGATATCGCGACGGTTGCTTTCTGGTACCAGACCGAGCCTCACAAGCCCTGGCCCGAGTTGCCGAAAGGCTATGACCGGCTCTACAAGGACTACTTCACCGAGATCGAAGCCGGCAGCAACTGGCAGGGCATTGAAGACCAGACGATGACCGTGCCGTTCGCCGTGGCAGATGCGGGCACATATCAGGTGCGCCTGCTGATGAGCCATGGACCGTCGTCCGGCATCTTCCAGATCGATCTCGACGGCACTCGTCTGGGCACTGCCGATGTCGACCTCTATGAAGCCCAACCAGTCGAGCAAGAGCATGTATTCGCGAAGATGGAACTCGAATCCGGCAAGCACACGCTCACGGTCCGCTGCGTCGGGAAGAACGAGTCCTCTACAGGATGCCTGTTCGTTTTGAACATGATCCGTCTCTGGAAGAAGAGCTAGCGAGATCAGAATCAGCTTGCAGAAGCGTGTTCAGCTGCCGTTGTTTCCTTGACAGGTATCTGACCTGGACATATAATCTTCACAGCTATTCGATCCAAGAACTGAAGGGGGAAGTGACAGGATGCAGTGCCAATCGGCGAGTTGTTGCAGGACCAGGATAATTCTACTGGCCCTTGCGGCCGTTGCGGTTCTTATCGCGTTACCAAGCGGGGCTTGGGCGGGCGAAGCTATCGAGCTGACTCCGTTCGAGCAACTACCAATGATGTGGACCTCGATCTACGTCGTGCTCGGCTGCGCAATCGTTGGTCTTCTCTTTGGGCTTATGTGGTTCAGGGCGATCTCCAAGGAAGACCCCGGCTCCAGAGGAATGATCGCGGTATCGCAGGCGGTTCAGGAAGGGGCGTTGGCCTACCTGAAGAAGCAGGTCTCCACTATGGTGTGGTTCGTCATCATCATAGCGATAGGACTCGCTTTCCTCTACAGAGGGGTCGAAGGGTTCGGCGGCACTGACCGTATCTTCGGCGCAATCCCGATCTACATCGGTGTGAGCATCGCGTTCGTCTGCGGCGTGGCCGCTTCATACCTTGCGGGCTACATCGGTATGATGATGGCCGTCAGGGCAAACGTCCGAGTAGCCAATGCCGCACTGACAAGCTTCAAGAAGGCGCTGTATGTGGCGTTCCGCGCGGGCGGCGTCTCCGGTATGGCCACGGTCGGACTTGGCCTCGTGGGCGCGTGCTTGATGTTCATCCTCTTCGGCAATGAGTCGATGAAGGTCCTTATCGGCTTCGGTTTCGGTGGGTGTCTGGCCGCGCTGTTCATGAGAATTGGTGGTGGCATTTACACGAAGGCCGCTGATGTGGGCGCTGACCTGGTTGGTAAGGTCGAGCAGGACATCCCCGAGGATGACCCTCGAAACGCAGCAACCATCGCTGACAACGTTGGCGACAACGTTGGTGACTGCGCCGGTATGGCTGCGGACGTGTTTGAGTCCTACGAAGTCACGCTGGTTGCGGCTATTATCCTTGGCGCGGCAGTCTCGACCACGCTAGGCCTTGAGGCAGCCGGCCTCCTGCTCGTCGTCTATCCGCTGTTGATCAGAGCCATCGGCGTAATCGCCTCGATTATCGGTATCTATGCCGTGCGCGGATCGGACGATATGAACATGAACCCGATGAAGCCGATCAACTTCGGTTTCTGGGTCTCAGCCGTACTCGCCACTGCGGGCTTCTTCATACTGTCCTACTTTGTGTTCACGAACGGCATCGGCGGATTTGCCTGGTGGAGATTCGCAGCCGCGAACCTGATGGGTATTGTTCTTGCGCTCGCAATCGAACACCTGACCGAGCACTTCACCGCCGTGGACGGCAAACCGGTCACGGAATGCGCCAAGGCTGCCAAGACCGGCCCCGCGACGATCATCCTGTCCGGCTTCGCTTCAGGCCTTGAGTCGAGTGTGTGGTCTGTGGTCGCTATCAGCGCTTCTATCCTCGGCGCGATGCTCCTCTTCCCAGGGAACGCGGCGATGGCCGCTTACGGCATTGCGCTTGCTGGCCTTGGTCTTCTGTCAACAACCGGCTTCATGCTCGCGATGGACACCTACGGACCGATCTCCGACAACGCGAACGGCATTTTCGAGATGTCCGGCGCGCTGAAGGACGAGGGCGAAGACTCCAACGCCAACAAGATCGTCGCCAAGCTCGACGCGGTTGGCAATACTACCAAGGCTCTAACAAAAGGCCTTGCGATCGCCACTGCCGTTATCGCGGCGACCGCGCTCTTTAGCTCCTATGTGGCTGACGTCAATCTGGGCAAGATCGGTATCCGGATCGACGTTACGTACGTGTTTATCGGTCTACTGATCGGCGGCGCGGTGCCGTTCCTGTTCTGCTCGTTCGCGATCAACGCGGTCAGCCGAGCGGCGTTTGAATTGGTTGAGGAAGTCCGCAGGCAGTTCCGTGAGATCAAGGGCATTATGAACTATGATCCTCGCTCGGGCTCAGAAGAGGGCAAGCCTGACTATCAGCGGTGCGTGGCCATCTCGACATCAGCGGCACAGAAAGAGCTTTTGAGCCCGGCAGTCCTGGCGATCAGCGCTCCGATTCTGGTTGGCTTCGGCCTCGGCTATAAGGAGATGAACGGCGCGGCCGCTTTGGGCGGATTCCTCGCCGGCGCGATTCTCTCGGGCCAGTTGATGGCGGTTCTACTGTCCAACGCGGGTGGCCTGTGGGACAACGCGAAGAAGAAGATCGAAGACGGCATGTTCGGCGGCAAGGGTACGCCCGAGCACAAGGCTGCCGTCGTTGGTGACACGGTTGGCGACCCGTTCAAGGACACCGCCGGCCCGGCTTTGAACCCGCTGATCAAGGTTATGAACCTGGTCGCGATTCTGGCCGCTCCGATCGCCATCCAGCCGATGTCGGACACGGTGCGCACGATCATCGTCGCAGTTTCCGTCATCGCCCTCGTCGGTGCGACCCTGTGGTCCAAGCGGGGAGGCATCGGCTCAGAGGACTCCGGCTCCGGCGACTCCAGCGAAGCCAAGGAGGACGAACGAGAACCGGTAGCGGTGTAGGGCTGCACCAAAGAACCGATACGAAGAGACTTGACAGGGGCGGGCACTAGACACCCGCCCCTGTTGTGCTGTGGAGGAGAGATGCATCGTCCCGGGCGCCAGGCCGTAGGAGCAAGGGAACTAGCCGGGCACCTGTAAGCAGAACAACAAGTGGGCCGGGATCAGTCTGATCCCGGCCCTCGTCTTAGTCTCCACCTCCAGGCAGGATACCTGGAGGGATGCAATCCCGGCCCTCGTCTTAGTCTCCACCTCCAGGTAGGATACCTGGAGGGATGCAAAAGGTCTAGCTCTCATCGCTCCAGGTAGGATACCTGGAGGGATGCAACGGTCGAGCCTAGTCTATCGGCATCTCCACGATCGTGCTTCGCTCGCCGCGCTGCACGACCACTATTGCCGTATCGCCTGACTTGAGGCCATCAATGGCCTTGGTGAAGGTCGCCACGCTCGTGATCGGCTGGTTGTCTATCTCGGTGATCACGTCTCCCTGGCGGACGTTTGCGCTGTCGGCGGCGCTGCCGGGTTTGACCCTGCGAACAACCACGCCCTGGATCGACTCGTCGATCTTGAGTTGCTTGGCAAGCTCGGGGGTCAATGGCTGGACCGATAGGCCGATCTTGTCGCCGTCGCCGCTCTCACCGCCAATCGCTCCCTCTGTAGGATACTCGCCGAGCTTGACGTTGAGCTTCTTCTCTTTCTTGTCGCGGATAACCACGACCTCAACCGAGGTTCCCGGCGCAATGCTTGTTGTGATGCGCTTAAGATCGGACGCGGTATCGACCGTCTTGCCCTGGATTCTGACGATGACGTCCTTCTGCTTGAC
>CAZFYZ010000150.1:0-8401 GCA_964523735.1 uncultured bacterium
AAGCAACCTTATCCGCAACCCAGCAATGTGTACCACATCAATGGTAAGCCTACACACTGAACACCCACGCCCGTTTGACAGCGGTTCGGGGTCGGCTGTAGAATATCAATGGCTGGGATCTTCACTTCTTGACCTCCAGGATTCAGGCGACTGGCCTTACTACGCGATCTATGGCAACCACAGTATATGATATAGCACGAGCTGCGGGAGTGGGACGAACCACGGTTCTGCGCGCGTTGTGGGACCGCGATGACATAAACCCAGAGACAAAGGCCCGCATAAGGAAGATCGCGGCGGAACTCAAGTACCGCCCGAACCACATCGCCCGCAGTCTGGTCACTGGACAGTCGAGCCTGGTGGGACTCGTCGCCTCCCCCACCACATACCTCTCATCGTTTGACGCTATCGAGACTATCGAGGCCGAACTGAGGAACGCCGGCTACACCATGATTCTCTCAAACTCCGGTGGCTACCCAGGTGGAGAGAGACGCTCACTGGAGCAGTTCCTGGCAAATCGCGTGGCAGGCGTGGTGGCAGCCCCTGCCTCTTCCGGCGCTGAATTGCAGGCCTACGAAGAGATGCTGGAGGCCGGGGCGAAGATCGTTATAGTCGACAGGCTAGTCGAGAACCTTCCCGTTCCTCAGTTGATTGGCGATGACTACCGAGCGGCCAGGCTGGCAGCCGAGCATCTTATCTCACTCGGGCACACGAGAATTGCCTATCTCGCGATCCCGCAGGTGTCCCATGCCGGCAGGGAGAGGGTCAGAGGCTTCCGGGACGCAGTGCGAGAGGCCGGACTCGGCGAGGATCCTGCATCAATCATCGAGACTCCATTCGGTGAGCGTTGCGGCGAAGAGGCAACGCGCGAACTGCTCAATCGTAGGGACAGGCCGACAGCCATCATTGCTCGCCACGACGTCGTCGCCGCGGGGGCGATCCGTGCCATATATTCCGCAGGGCTTCGCGTGCCGGACGATATCAGCATCGTCGGCAACGGCGACCTGTGGTGCAGCGACGTCCTCAGGCAGCCGCTCACGACTGTCAGGCATCCCATACACGAGATGGCGCAGATAGCAGTTGCCAAGCTACTGGCGATGCTGTCGGGCGAGCAGATCGAACCCACTGTTGAGGTCCTTGACGTGGATTTTGTGCTGAGGTCGTCCACCGCACCGCCGAAAGCGATCTGATGAACCGGAGACCGAGACAGAGTCCGGACTTGCCCCGCTAGATCAGGAAAGCTTGATATTAACCCCGATGTACTTGACCTCCAGCGGTAGAAGGTCGATCTCAGGAGCAGTGTCTGGAGCAAAGGAACCGAGCCGGACCCCTGCCTCCAGTCGCGACCAGTCGGCTAGCTCGTGACGCTTGTCGGCTGAAAGCTCCAGCTCGACCTCAGCCAATGGAATCTTGACGGTCTGCTCCTCCCGAGTAGGATTCACAAGTATGATGAACCCCGAGCCGTCGATGATATGACCCTCGCCATCGACCTGCTTTCCATCTGGGAACCCTAGTACGTGCTGATACACGTCAAAGTAGCGCTCGAATCGTTTCCTGAACGCAAAGAGCTTCTTGAGGAAGTCCAGAAACTCGCGCGAAGCCTGCTTCAGATCAAACGATCCTCCCGCCTGCGCGAGTCCGTTGCCGATCATGCTCATCTCGGCGTGAATCAGCTCGCGCATCGATCGCTCGGCCAGGTTTGAATGCCCAGCCTCGTGCCAGCCGACCCCGTACCAGCTCCCCCGGATCGCTTTGTAGGGATGCTCAAAGGTCATCTGGTAGATCTGCTGCCGCTGGATCAGTTCGCTCTGCACGATTGGGAACGAATAGGTATCTGATATCTGCTCCTGATCCACCCACGCGAGCCTGTGGTTGTCCAACGGCAGGCTGAAGCACGCGATCAGCAGATCGGGACGAGCCGCGTGAGCTGCGTCACATATCTCCGCAAGCCTGCGCCACGCGTTGGCCTGCAGCTCGGGCTGATCATTGTGGTCGTGGTTTAGGGCAGTGCATTCCGGGATGTTCCAGTCGTTGCCGTCCCAGTAGATCAGCCTCGCGTTGAACTCCGACGCCAACGCAGCGAAGCGCTCCTTCACGCAATCCGCATGCTCCGTCATCACGCAGATCGCGTTTGCGCCCGAACGTGGCGATGTTTTGCCGGGGACCAGATACTCGGGGTGCTCGGCCTCGATCTTCGACCGCCAATAACTCTGGCTGAACGGGTTCACCCAGAAAGCCAGGTCCAGCCCAGCGTCATCTCCCGCCCGGCGAGCGATCTCCGAGAGACCTTTCGGGAACTTCCGGGCGTCGACCTTGAGCGGGTAGTCCGCCTCCCAACCCAGGTCCAGATGGAGCACATCGTAGAAACCGGCCGTCTCGAGTAGCTCGAGCTGCTCGATCAGATAATCGTGCGAGTAATCCGCCACCAGCGGCTTGTTACCCGGCAGAGTGACAAACCAGGTATTCCACTCAACAGGCAGCGTCTTTCCTGTGACCGCAAGCCAGTTCTCAGCCAGAAACTCGTTGTAGCGCTTGAACCCAAGTTCCGGCGGGCCGGCGTAGGCTCCAATAATCGCGCGTCCCGTCGTGAACCCTTGTGTTACAGGGACACTCGCTTGTTCCTTCATGACGAGTCCAGTCGGACGGTGATACCGCTCTGAGCCGAGCAGCGACTTGGCAAAGAAGTAGAGCCCTTCACCGTAGCCCCAAAAGGTAACAACAGAGCGAGCGAGGTCGCCATAAATGAGCCGGCGCTGAGGTTCCGCAGTATTGACCTTGTCCGGTTCGCTGTGGACCTGGTCTTCGTGGCTCTCGGTCTGTCTCAGATAGCGTATCTGTGGCACAACGCCCTCGACCATCTCCTTGAGCTTGAGATCGTCTATGGTCACGCTGCGAATGCTCCAGCCTTCGATCTCGAACGGGTGGACTTGGACCCATTTGCTTATGAAGTCTTCGCTGGCGCCTGCTTCGTAGCACACCGACACGCGAAGCAGGCAATCAGCCAAGTCTGCCTCCAGCTTGGCTTCGAGAGTACGACGTGAGTCATCCCAGTGCGGGGTCTCATAGCCGACGCAGGTGAAGTCTTTCTGGTTCAGGATCACCTGCTGTCCGCCGCCGACAAGCTCAATCTCAAACTCGGAGTTGGTCTCGTCCAGATACTCTTCAGCGTGGGAGTTATTGACAAGGCTGGCTGTCGTGAGCCGCCCTGAGGTGGCGTAGATACGCCGGGTGAGCGCGCCGTTGCCTATCTCGAAGACAAACCCGCCCGGAATCTCCTGCGCAAATCCAGTTGCTGTATCCTTGCTCGTCACGAGTAGGTATTTGGCGCACACAGGCCCGATTTCCTTCCGTCTGGAGTGCGGTGCTTCAGCACGGCTCTGCAGTCGGGGGATTCATTGCCGCTTTGATCTGCCTGAGTTTGGGTAACAATGCTCGCAGGAGGACCTAACGATGAGCCAGACTAGTCCAATCCAGAGACTCTACCGCAGCAAGCCGACCATCGAGGGCGCCGGCGTCCACCTCAAGCGAGCGTTCGGGAATGCCGAGCAGGGGCTCTTCGATCCGTTCCTGCTTCTGGACGACTTCCGCTCCGATACGCCGGAGCATTATCTGAAGGGCTTTCCCTGGCACCCCCACCGTGGGATCGAGACGATCACGTATGTGCTTGAGGGTAACGTCGAGCATGGCGACAGCCTGGGCAACAGCGGCACGATCACCCCGGGCGACGTCCAGTGGATGACCGCGGGCAGCGGAATCATCCATCAGGAAATGCCCAAGGGCGACAAGCACGGGCGGATGTATGGCTTCCAGCTCTGGGCGAATCTGCCGGCCTCGCACAAGATGATGGATCCGCGCTATCGCGACGTCCACAGCGATGACATACCGGTAGTTGCGCTCGAGGGCGGGACGGAGGTGCGGGTGATCTGTGGAACATTCCAGGACGTTCCCGGCCCCGTGCAAGACATCGTGACCGATCCTGAGTATCTGGACGTCAGTGTGCCCGCGCATTCACAGTTCATTCGAGCTACCAGGCCCGGCCACACAGTGCTTGCCTACGTGATCGGCGGTCGCGGCGAATTCTGTCAGGCGGACAACCCTCTGGGCTATGAAGCCTACGGCGCGAACTACTTCGACAGAGAACTCGACCCTCTGCTAGGCAACACCAGCCTCATTCTCTTCGGCGACGGCGATCAAATCAGCGTCAAGACAGCGGACGATCCGGTCCGCTTCCTTCTCGTCTCAGGTAAGCCCATAGGCGAGCCCATCGCGTGGTACGGCCCCATCGTGATGAACACCCGGGAGGAACTCGAAACCGCCTACTACGAGTTAAAGCAGGGGACGTTCATCAAACACGAACAGTAGGCCGATTCCTGGTATAATGGGGGCGTCGACCCAAGAGGAGCCTGCCCGTATGCCCGTACCCGCCAGAAACGAGATCACCCCTGGTCAACAGGTCTCGATTATCGAAAAGCAGAACCAGCCCACCGGCCTGCAGACGACCGGCACCGTATCCCGCATTCTCACCAAGAGCGCCTCGCACCCCCACGGCATCAAGGTCATGCTCACCGACGGCCGTGTTGGCCGAGTGCAGGAGATCGCGAAGTAGACTGTCTCTGGTATAATGACCTGACTCGACTGATGGGAGGCTGACATGCCCTTTCTTGAACTCAAAGACATCACTCAACACGAAGTCCTGCCAGGCTGCCGCGCCAGGTTCGTCCACGGCGACGATATGACCGTGTCCTACTGGAACATCGAGCCTGGAGCCGTGATCCCGGACCACGCGCACCCGCACGAGCAGATCGGCTCGATCATAGAGGGCACTATGGAATTGACCGTGGCCGGCGAGATGAGGGTCGTCACGGCGGGGCACGTAGCCACGATTCCGTCCAACATCCCGCACTCGGTCAAAGCCATCACAGAGTGCTATGTCATCGACGTGTTCTACCCCGTGAGGGAAGACTACCGGAAGATGGGGTAGGTTTCGGGACAAGATGTCCCGAAACAACGTCGTCGGCTGCGCGCATACTTAGGGGGGAAGCTATGCTCACTCATCTCGACCAAACCTGCATCAGACCAAGACCGGACTTCACTCAGTTCCGCAAGGTTCTCCTGCGTGACGGTGTGCCTGATTACGTACCTTTCTACGAACTCTTCGCAAACGAGGAGACCATGGAGGCGATTCTCGGAAGGCCGGTAACAGACCGCGCTTCGACCATTGAGTTCTACAATCGGGCGGGCTACGATTACGTGCCGACTTGGCCAGGCTGCAACCTGGCTGGCGGCAGCCTCGTCGATAGAAGCACCGGATACCCTATCTCGGACTGGGGATCATTTGAGAGCTACCCCTGGCCCAAAGCGGAGTCGATCAGCTTTGCCGAATTCGAGCGGGTCGCGCCGGTGCTGCCGGAAGGCATGATGATGGTCGGGCAGACCGGAGGCATCTTCGAGAGCGCGGAAGTGCTCCTGGGCTACGAACAGCTCTGCCTTATGCTGATCGACGACCCTGACCTGGTAGCGGCCGTCTTCGACCGGCTTGGCGAACTCTACGTGGCGATGTATCGGGGTATGGCTCAGATCGAGCAGGTGGGAGCACTCGTCATTAGCGACGACATGGGCTTCAAGACTCAGACCATGATCAGCCCGGACGACCTCAGGCGCTACGTTCTGCCTTGGCACGCGAAGCTCGCAGCCATCGCCCACGAAGCCGATAAGCCGTGCATACTCCACTCATGCGGTCAGCTCTCAGCGATCATGGGTGACATCATCGACGTGGTGAAGATCGACGCCAAGCATTCCTATGAGGACGCTATCTTGCCTGTCACGGAGTTCAAGAAGCAGTATGGTGACAGGATCGCTGTCCTCGGCGGCTTCGACCTCGATAGACTATGCCGAAGCACCGAAGACGAAGTGCGGGCATACACGCGAGTGCTGATCGAGAAATGCGGCACGTCCGGCGGCTATGCCCTCGGCACCGGCAACAGCGTGCCGCCGTATGTACCGGTGCAGAACTACCTGGCGATGCTCGACGAAGGTTGGCGTATCTCGAGGTTGTAGACGGCGTCTCTGACGCCGAGGCTACGGCTTGCGCGCCACAAACAGAACCCTGTGCTGGGTATCCCTGATGCCGCGATCGGTGGTGAGTTTGCGCTCGACTTCCCGAACAAACACTGCATCGCCGTCGGGGTCGAAGTCTGGGACGATCGAGTTGGCGGCCAGGTCCTCGGCGTACAGCGCGAGGTCAGAGCAATACGATGCGCCATAGTACTCGGCAAATGAGATCAGCTCCAGCCCGGCTTCGGCCAGCCGCTCCGGCACTGCAAACCTCAAGGGCTTGACGGGAGGCCAGTTGCGACCGCGGCCGAAGATCTCCTGAAGCTCGATGCGGTGAGATTCTCCCGCGGACAGCCCTATGTAGATGCCATCCGGGGAGAGCACCCGCGCTGCTTCTTTGAGAGCATCATCGTCGCTTGCCGTCGCGGCTGACGAATAAAGGAGGTCGAAAGCCTTGTCTTCAGCGCGTAGCGGCAGTTCGTCCATCTGGAGAGCCCGCTTTGAAGTGGCCTTGTAGCTCTCAAGCAGCTTCGTGAAGTCCTCGTATGGATCGCCCGCATCCCATTCAACCTGCCAATCGCGCCCGTTCACTATCCCAACCCCAGCGCCAGCCCCACCAGCCAGCCCACCGTCATCACGATCAGCGCGATCGCCATCGCCCACACCACGACGTTGTAGATGCGCGAGTTCACATACTTGCCCATAACATCCTTGCGGTTGATGAGCTTGAGCATGAAGATCAGTATGACCGGCAGCAGGATCCCGTTCACCGCCTGAGCGTTGATCATCACGTTGATCAGCCGGTCAGCGAACAGCACCACAACCACACCGAAGACGATGCAGAACGTGTAGATGCTGTAGAACATCGGGGCTTCGCGGAACCGCCTGGAGATACCGATCTCCCAGCCAAAGGCTTCACTATACGTGTAGGCGGTTGAGAGCGGCAGCACCGCCGCAGCCAGGAGCGACGCATTGAAAAGCCCTACCGCGAAGAGTATCTCCGCATATCCTCCGGCGACCGGTCTGAGCGCCTGCGCGGCCTCCGCCGGCTGAGTCAAACCCACCCCGCCCTGCTTCCAGATCACAGCCGCCGCCGCCACGATAATGAAGAACGAGACAACATCCGTCAGCAGCGACCCCACATACACATCCCATTTCGTATATGAGTAATGCTCCACCCGCACGCCCTTGTCCACTACGGTCGCCTGCAGGAAGAACTGCATCCATGGCGTGATAGTGGTACCGATGACGGCAATTGCCAGGAACACGAAGTGCGGATCAGCGTGGAAGGTGGGCTTGACGGTTGCCTTGAGCACGTGGAGCCAATCAACGTTGGGTGCTAGCAGACCTGAGATGATGTAGGTGACGTAGACAAGCGCCAGCGCCATGAAGACCCGTTCAACAACCCTGAACGAGCCCTTGACGACCAGAAGCCAGACCGTAACTGCAGCAACCGGGACCGTGATGAACCGCGTGACGCCGAATATCTCCAGGCTCGCGGCGATTCCCGCGAACTCCGCCACGGTCGTTGCCAGGTTCGCGATCAAGAGGGCTCCAAGCGCGAACATGGTCCACTTGACACCAAAGTTCTCGCGGATAAGCTCCCCAAGCCCCTTCTGCGTCACCGAGCCCATACGCGCGCACATCTCCTGCGTCATCGCGAGCACAAACGTGATGACCAGGATCACCCAAAGGAGGTCGTAGTGATACCGCGCGCCGGCTTGGGTATACGTCATAATGCCGCCGGCGTCGTTGTCCGCGGCAGCCGTAATGACGCCCGGCCCGATGATGGCCAGAAGCAGCAGCAATCGCCTGCGGCCAAGCCGTCTCATAGCTTACGCCTCCTTTCATTGGTGATTTGTGATTTGTGATTTGCGATCGCGGACACGTACTCGGCGGGGGTTCGTCCCCAGCCGGTTCGGCCCCCTCAGCCATCCGCTTTCCACTATCGGTTATCAACTCTATCGTCATCGCCATTTCCTGGGCATGCGCCGGCGCCAATCCTCTGGCAGGATCTCCTCCAGCGCGTCGTCCACGGTTATTATCCCCTGCAGCCGGTTCTCTTCGTCCACAACCGGCACCGCCAGCAGATTATACTCGCTCAGTGTCTTCGCCACGTCCTCCACGCTCGCATCGGTATGAACGTGGATCACATGCTCGATCAGGAACTCCTCGACAGGCGTCTCCGGCCTCGCAACGATCAAGTCCCGAAGCGAGATTACGCCCACTAGGTGCTCCGATGAATCAGTAACATATATATAGTAGACCGTCTCGGCGGTCGGCTCAAGCTCGCGAATCTTGTCGATGGTCTGCTGCGCCGTCATCTCCCTCGAGATAGCAACATACTCCG
>CAZFYZ010000151.1:0-8387 GCA_964523735.1 uncultured bacterium
ATCAGCGATTACATGAAGGTCTGGGTAGAGGCATCGGGAGGCAGTGTGACATTCTGGGGCGGCTACTGCTTCGCTTATCTGGTGAACTAGAAGCCGGAGGACATCGCAATGAAGCTAACCTTGACACTGATCGTGGCTTTGGCGCTGGTCGTCGCCGTTTCGGCGCAAGCGGCGACAAGCTACACTGACGCACAAGCATTCCGGCAGGCGGTAGAGAGCTACGGCTTCTCGCTCAGCGTGGGTTTTGACGGTCAGGCGCCGGGATCGAGCGCAACGAACTACGGGATGCTGACGATCAACGCCGAAGGACTCTTATCTGATGGATCGACCTTCACCACCCTCGTGCCCGTAGCGACGGATACGTACCCCGCTGTCTCGGCTGCCAACTCAGTCGGCGATCAGCTTGCGAGCGAGCAGTTTCTGGCCGGAAACAGCGACAGAATCACATTCACATTCTCGTCACCCGTCTACGCGTTCGGCGTCTACCTGATCGGCAACCCCAGCCCGACCGGCGAGCCCGCGATCCCGTTCTGGAAGATGCGCGTCGTGGATGCTTCGGGCTTCGAAGCATACAGCTCGACTGATCCAATCGACAGTCTCGACACTGGCAGTGATCTCTACTTCCTCGGCGTGATCCAGGACGAACCGTTCTTGCGGGTCGAGTTGCTCTCTGACAATGACCCCGCTGCCGTGTTCAGTTACTGTATCGATGACGTCATGCTGGCTACCAAGGCGGAGAAGGCGAGTATTCGCGAAGCTAAGCATCTCTCCGAAGGCAGTGTGGTGGTCGAGGGTCTCGCTGTTACGCGGGCACACTCGGACAGGTTCAACATCGAAACGAGCGACCGTACGATGGGCATCGCTGTTATCGGCCAGGGTCCCACGCGAGGCGAAGAGATCAGCCTGCTGGCCTCGGTTGAGAGTACAAGTGACGATGAGCGGGTGCTTCGGCTGATTCACCTCATTTCATCGCGTTCCGGCACGCCTGCCGAGACCTTGTATACCGGAGCACGAGCCCTCGGTGGAGGCGTCGCGGTCGGGTACCAGCCTGGTTGCCTCGAGAGCTACGGCCCGAACAACATCGGCCTGGACGTGACGATCTCGGGCAGAGTAACCGCAGTGGACGGGAGCCACACCTGGATGACGATCGATGACGGTACCAACCGTGACAGCCGGATGGGTTCCACGGGGGTGATGGTCACAGGAGAGTTCTGGGGCAGCGGAGTATCGGTGGGCGAGTTCCTGCGCGTGACGGGTTCGTGCTCACTGATCAAGCTGGAGGGTGAGCATTTCCCGCTCGTGAGGGTGGCATCACCGCTGGACGTAAGTCCTCTGCTGTAGATGGCAGCTAAGCTTGCAGTCCGGCAGAGGTATGAGTGTAGGGGCTGACGCGTGGAATCAGCAAGGGGACATTGTCTCTGTATTCCTCGTAGTCGGCCCCGAAGCGTCTGACGAGCGCCTTCTCCTCGAACTCCGCCAGATAGAGAGCTACCAGTGCCATCAACACTGGTATGACTACGAATCCCGACAGAGTGCCCCTCAGAAACGCCGCGCCGAGGAGTATGAAGAACATCCCAATGACCATCGGGTTGCGAACGTAGGCGTAAGGGCCTGTTGTGACCAGAATCCTTGTGGGGTGGAGAGCGCGCCCGAAGGCCTCGAGAGGTAACCCCTTGCCCACGAAGACCAGATATGAGTAGGACCAGCTCACCCAGAAGACCCCTATAAGGGCCGCAGTCGCCGCCAGAATGAGTGACAGCGACCTCGGCAGCAAAGGCGTCAAGCCGAGGGCCTGGTCGATGGCCACGGCCAACAGCCAGAAAGCGACAGGCAGGCCAAGACCGAACACGATCAGGCTAATAGCGATCCCGAGTGCGGACTTCCTCGCGGGTATGCTCATCATGCTCACCCCTTATTCCATTACCCGTCTGCAGTTGAGGTGAAACACGGCTCCGGGTGCTTGCGGCTTCTAGACAAATAACGAGAAATAGCAAAAACTGTTATTTGATGGTATACTGCGAATGGCAGACGCACTTGCGGAGGAACTACCATGAACATCTCACTGACTCCCGAACTCGAGGAATTCATAAACAAGAAGGTGGCAGGCGGAATGTACGTCACGGCCAGCGAGGTTGTTCGCGAAGGCCTTAGGTTGCTCAGGAATCAGGACGAGTACTTGGAGCAGCGCAAAGCCAAGCTTGCGGCGGAGATTCAGGTCGGTTTGGATCAGATCGAGAGAGGCGAGTTCACGACATTCGATAGGGACGCGGTAGAAGACATCAAGAAGAGAGGGCGAGCCCGGCTCGCGAGACAGAATGAATCAGGCGAGAAAGCAGCATGAACGAGCCAATCATCACCAGAGCGGCGCTGGCCGACCTTGACGACGTTTGGCTCTACATTGCGCTGGATGATGTTGTCGCTGCAGATAGAGAGATCGATCTCATATACGAGCGCATCAGTCAGCTCTCTGAATATCCGCTGAGCGGGCACACGCGGGATGACGTGCCGGATCCATCACTCAGGTTCTTGACTGTCCACACCTACCTCATCGTGTACCGCGCGGATCGACATCCGGTTGAGATCATCCGTGTTCTTAGTGGACATCGCGATCTCCCCGCAGTCCTGGGCTGATGTCGGCTGTCAATACGTAGTGCGGAAGGTAACCCCCCACCCAATCCACAAGAAGCATCAGTAGAATCCATCAGGAGAGACGCTGATGCAGACAACTGATACCAGCAACTGGCAGGCAAAGTGGATATGGCGCAGTGGCGCCGAAGATGACAAGAACAGCTATGCCTACTTTCGCCGCACGTTTGAGCTCGATGCCGTGCCCGGGACGGCACCTGTGCGAGTCACCGCTGATAGCCGCTATCAGCTTTACGTGAACGGCATTTGCGCCGAGCGCGGCCCTGCCCGATCCGAGCCTGCATTCCAAGCCTATGACGAACTCGACATAGCGCCGCTTCTCAAGCCAGGCGGAAACGTGCTAGCGGCACTGGTTCACCACATCGGCGAATCCACCTCGTTCTACGTGCCTGGCAAGCCCGGTTTTCTTCTTGATGTTGTGGCCGGCGTCTCCGACGCCTCCCTCGGCACCGATGCTCAGTGGAAAGCCATCACCGCCGCTGACTTCGCCCGCGAGCCGAGCCGCAGGATCAACGGTGCGCTCGAGTTCAACGAGGTCAGAGACGCTCGCTTGACCCCTCTCGACTGGACAGAGCCGGAGTTCGACGATTCGGCCTGGCCGTGCGCCGTGGTTGTCGGCGAGGTCGGCTGCGAACCGTGGACCAGCCTTGTCGCCCGCGAGACTCCGCCTCAGCGCCGCACGCTTGTTCCTGCCGCCGGTTACCGCTATGTCGGGGTCTGGCAGGAGAAGAGCGGTACTGTCACGACGTCCGACGTCAGAGCCATTGTTGGGCACCGACGCCGGTGGCCACTCCCGCTCGATCGCGACACGGCCATATCTAAGCCCGACGGTCGAGGCGTCCCGCCCAGGAGCATCGACCTTGATACCAAGCCCCTCCCTGCCGACGGCCTCAAGATCGCGCCCGGTCAGTTCGCTGTCATCGACATTGGTCAGATCGCCGCGGGGCACATTACCCTGGAGGTCACGGCTCAAGCCGGCCAGGCGCTGGATGTGGTCCACGGTGAGTACTGCGACGGCTATGGCGGCCCGCGTATATGCGAATACTCTGACCGCTATATCGCGCGTGACGGCCGGCAGCGCTGGGAGATGTTCGAGAAGCGCGGATTCCGCTTCCTCACGATCGACGTTCGCGGCGGCTCCGAGCCCGTCACCATCCACTTCGCGGGCGTGCTCTTCAGCTCTTACCCGATCAAGTGGCGGGAGTTTGCCTGCTCGGACGCGCGGCTCAATGAGATCTGGCGGCTGTCGGCATACACCACCCAACTCACGATGGAGGATGCCTACACCGACTGCCAGTCGCGAGAAAGGGGCCAGTGGTGGGGCGACGCCCGCGTCGAGACACTGGAGAACTACTACTGCTTCGGCGATTTCGACCTGGCGCGACGGGGGATTCTCCAGATGTTCAGAAGCCAGGAGCCCGACGGTAAGGTCCGCGCCTTTGTGCCGACCCGTGCCGACTGCTACATACCCACCTGGAGCCTCTGCTGGCCGACCTCGGTGCGGGACTATCACCTCTTTTCGGGCGACACCGACCTTCTGCGCCAGCTCTTCCCGGCGATTCGCAAGTCGGTCGAGTACTATGACCAGTGGCTCAAGGACGGACTGCTCGGCAACACCGGCCAGTGGAACTTCATTGACTGGACGCCGGTCGAGGTCGGCGATGTGAACGCCGCGCTCAACGCGTTCTACTACGGCGCCCTGGTGGCTGTGTCGGAGATTGCCGAAGCTATCGGGGACGCAGCCGGCAAGGCAGAATACGACCGCCGGGCGGCGGAGTGCAAGGCATCCTTCGATCGCGCGTTCTGGAGCGATGAGTTCGGCGCCTATGTAGACTGCCTCAAGGACGGTGGCAGGCAGAGCGTCGCGGTCGGGCAACCGGCCAACTGCCTCGCGATCCACTTCGGCGTGGCCGACGAGGCGCGCATCGACACCATCCTGGCGACTGTCTTCGACCCGGACAAAGTCATGCTGCCGTACCACTGGACCCAGCTTGGCACTATCAATTATGACGAGCTTAGAGGAGTTGTTATGCCGTCAGGCTCGCCATATATGAGCTTCTATGTGGTAGACGCACTGCGAAAGGCCGGCCGCCACGACCAGGCGCTCGACTACATCCGTGACAAGTGGGGGATCATGCTCGAGGAGGGCGATACCGCTACCCGCGAAATGTGGCAGCAACAGACCGGCTGCAGTTCGAGCCGCGCACACGGCTGGAGCGCCGCGCCGGCATATGATTTCCCGTCCTACGTGCTCGGAGTCCAACCGCTCGAACCGGGATGGACGAAGATTGTCATCGAGCCGCATCTCAGCGGCCTGGCGTGGGCTAAAGGCACGATCCCGATGCTGGACAAGGAGCTGCAGGTCAGTGTCAGCGATGCGGATGGCCGCCTGATGGTAGAGGGGCGACTGCCGGATGGTTTTGAGGCCACGCTGCGGCTGCCGGGCAAGCCGGATCAGATCGTCGCCGGGCGATTCTCCATCACGAGCTAGAAGGCGGGCAGAAGCTTCGAACTTCTTCCACAATGCTGGTGTCTAACTCACGAGGCAAACGTGGACTGCTCGGACCGTGTTCTGCGCGACAGGTTCTCAGGCGGGCCAATGCGGCGAACCAGTCCGAGCAGCCCACGTGGGATTCCGGCCAGCAGTACAGCAATGAGCCACGCCCCGTCAGGAGCGTGGCTCGATACGTAACCAGGTGGCGGTAGACCAGCTACTTGCGTATGCGCCTTCGTGCGATGCCCGCCGACAGCATCCCGAAGCATGCCACCGACAAGGTCGCAAAGCTCGAGGGCTCCGGCACTGCCGGCGTGTTGTCCTTGTTCTGAATATAGGACAGTCCCGCCAACGCAGGCACCACGACCTCTGCTACATTGAGAATCGACGGCACGAATGACGGAGCCGCGATGGGCGCGATGATCTCCGGCTCACGTGCCACGGCCTGCTCGACAAGGTCGGCGGCCGCGGGAGGCGGGGCCATCACTGGTGGCGCCAGGACTTCTTCCACTGTTGGCAGCTCGATGGTTTCGGTGCTGCCCATGACCTTCTTCTTAACAGGCGCGGGAAGCTTCTTGGTCAATGGGTTCCCGCAGTCTGTCTCGATGAGCAGCTCGCCGCCTGGGCCAACCAGAACAGGCCGGCCGACTTTCAGCGTCCGCTGCTTCGACTGAGACTTCCCACTCTTGGTCAGGAAGTACGTGGTGACTCTCGTCGGCGACTGGACGGTCGACAGCCTCACGTTGTCCCGGAAGTACTGCGGCAGCTCGCTAGCGGGCATTCCGAAGTGATTCTCGTAACGCTTGGCTACCACCGGATCGTTGTTGATCTCCTCGATCAGGTCACTGACGTTGTTGATCGAGTAGCGTACAAATGAGCCCGGTCGAGCGCGCTCGCGAGCCAGTGCGGGTCCCGCAACGATAGCGGACACGCAAACTACAATACAAAGCAACCATATGACGCGCGACACTGGCATGCCACCCCCTTTGCGTGATGTGCCATAACAGGTGCGAACAAACAGAAGGCATCCCGTGCCTTTTGCTCGCGCCCAGATAGACTTACTCCTACTCATGGCTATGCACAAAGCGTGCCATACCAACAGCCGGGTTGAAAAAAGCGCCTGCCAGCGGAACCTGCCTGCCGCCTGCACGGTCAGACAAGTACCAATCAGACGTCCGATCTCAGACTTCCGAGTCTCGACGTCTGACATCTACTAGGAAAGGAGGTGATGAGCACAGCGCAATCGCGCGGGGGTGGGTAGTCCCGATACTTCGGTTTGCTGCGCAAAGCGAGGTGATGCGACGCTTTCATCAGGCCGGCGACCTATCTTGGACTAATCTCAGATAGGAGGTCATTAAGATGAAACGCAAGGGATTCACCCTGATCGAGCTGTTGGTGGTGATCGCGATAATCGCGATACTCGCCGCCATACTCTTCCCGGTGTTCGCGAGGGCGAGGGCAAAGGCCTATCAGACCCAGTGCCTCAACAACCTCAAGCAACTCGGGACGGCGCTCGCCATGTATGCGCAGGACCACGAGAACCGGCTTCCAGTAGGAGTGGACGAGAACGGGAAGTACTGGTACACACTCCTGTCATCATACGTTCGTAATAGCCAGGTCTACTCGTGCCCCGCGGATTCGACGGTCGCCTCGACTGGAGGCTCTCTGGATGGAGTAGTCAGCTTCTGCTATCGCGACGAGGTCTACGAGCCCAAGGAGCTCAAGCCTCCGCCGTATGGATCGGACGCCGAATGGAAGAAGATCCACGGGCAGAAGGTGGACGAGATCGAATGGGTCTCGGAAACGGCCATACTGCGCGATGCAAAGGCAAGGCCCAATGACACTATCAACGGAGCCTATACCCTGACAAACCAGAATGGGAAGTTCGACTCGAAGGGACTGTCGCCGAGCGTGCCTGGCACCCCCTCCGGCCCAGGCCCCGGCACACACTTCGAAGGCGAGAACTTCCTCTATCTCGACTCGCACGCCGGATGGCTGATGCACCAGGACCAGGCAAAGACCCCAAGGGTCGACTGGTTCTAGCTAAGCCTGAAAGCCTCGGGCTCTTAGCCCGGCACAGAAGATGGGGCGCGGTCCGATCCACCGCGCCCCGTCAATACAATCCCCCATCCTGGGTACATCCTGAGCTGGTCGAAAGGATGAGAGGGGCCGGAGTACGGCAGAACGTGCGGGGGGTCTCGAATGAATGCAGGCGCGCCATCTCCGGGACGTCCTTCGACGGGCTCAGGATGGGCAGTCACGGAGGACAGAAGTAGTTTGAACTGAGGCACTGATGTATTACATGAAGAGCGTGTTGATGACGATTGCGTTGGTGGTTGTAAGCCACTGCTGGGCTTCAAGTGATCCGGCGCAAAGTGGCAAGGTAACAAGAGTTCTGACTATAGGCAATAGCTTCTCGCAGAATGCATCAAGGTATCTCAAGGATCTGGCTGCGGGTTCGGGCTGCAGGCTTGTCTATGGAACTGCCAGTATTGGCGGATGCTGGTTGGGAAAGCACTGGGCGGCCGTGGAGGCAGCAGAAGCCAACCCCAGTGATCCTGCAGGAAGGCCGTATAGTGTAACACTCGATGGTAAAGAGGTGATGCTGAGTCTGAGAGAGATCCTGCTTCAAGACAAGTGGGATATTGTCACGATACAGCAGTCCAGCCCCAAGAGTACTGACCTGGGTACCTACCATCCTTATGCGCGGAAGCTGAGGGACTACATAAAGAAACATGCTCCGCAGGCCGAGGTGCTTGTTCATCAGACATGGGCCTATCGATGCGATGACCCCGGTATTACTCCTGGCGGCTACTCAGAGGAGAGGATGTATCGCGACCTGAGCTCGGCATATCGAAGTGTGGCTTCCGAGTTGGGGCTTCGTATCATACCTGTGGGTGATGCGTTTTATGCGGCGGACACCAATCGCATCTGGCGATATTCGCCCGCTGGCTTCGACCCTTCCCGCGCCGTCTATCCCGATCTTCCGGACCAGAGTAACTCGCTGCACGTCGGTTATCAATGGAACAGGAATGCAGAGGGCCAGTATGAGCTCAGCAAGGACTGCCGCCACGCGAACGCGAACGGCTGCTATCTCGCCGGGTGCGTGTGGTTTGAAGTGCTGTTTGGCAAAAGCGTTGTTGATAACAAGTTTGTTCCGTCCGAGATCACACCGCAGAAGGCCGCCTTTCTTCGGCGAGTAGCTCATAGAGCTGTTGTGGAAGCGAGCGATGGTCAATGACGCTTC
>CAZFYZ010000152.1:0-4036 GCA_964523735.1 uncultured bacterium
CGCCATCAAGTACACGCTCGAGGATGGCCGCGTTCGGGTGGTCGCTCGAGAGGTCGATGGCTGGACGACGATCTCTGTTCAGGATACGGGCATTGGGATCCCGCAGGGAGAGAAGGATCGCGTTTTTGAGAGGTTCTATCGTGTTGATAAGGCACGGTCGCGTCGGATGGGCGGCACGGGCCTTGGTCTTGCCATCGTTAAGGAAATAGTCGATGCGCACGGGGGGGAAGTGTCGGTCGAGACAGAACTCGGGCGTGGCACGACATTTACTGTGACATTGCCGGCGCCTACTGCCGCCGGAGCCTAACGTGGTACCCTGGACTTCGATACATGGCAGCGATGCAATTCGATAAAACAGCTTGTGGAATCTACGACTGCGGAAGCTGCGACTATGCTGCGTCGGAGCAGTGTCCGGGCTGCCGTTCCGGAAACGTGAGATCACAGCAGCCGTGTGCCGTCTTCACGTGCGTTCAGTCCAGGGAATTGCAGGCGTGCTCAGATTGTAGCGAGCCGGCATGCGATCTGCGCCGCAGCGTGGAATCGATATGCCCGTTGAGGAGTGGGTTTGAGAACAAGCGGTGGTGGGCGGGCAGGATGTCGCGCACGTTGGAGAGCCGACGGATCGGCTCTGATGGTGCTTGCTCAAACAAGATGCCCGCGCGAGTTATAAACCGGCTGCGGTGGTATCTGGTGGCGCTGGAAGCGATTGCCACCGAGGGAGCGGATTCGGTATCATCCTGGCAGCTTGCCGAAAGGGTTGGGGTGAGCGCAGCCCTGATCCGCAAGGATCTTTCCAGATTCGGCGAATTCGGCACACCGAGTTTTGGCTATGGCGTAGATTTCCTGCGCGAACGGATACGATGTATATTGTGTCTGGACAGCCCGAATAGGATTGTGTGGGTGGGGGCGTGCGCCCTGCGTCATAATGAGGCTGCGCTGGAGCGGCTTGCGGGCCAAAACTGTGCTGTGGTCGCTGTTCTCGACAGTGATGAAACAGAGGTGGGCAAGACTATTGGCGGGTGTGTGGTTCAGCACGTTGACGAGATCGACACCGTGATGCGAGGCATCAGCATATCCGCTGCGGTACTGGCTATCCCTGGTGCAGAGGTGCGGGCTATCGCAGAGAAGATGGTGAAGTGCGGCGCCCGGGCGATTCTGAACATGAGCGGCGAGCTGCTTGTTCTCCCGGGACACGTCAAAATCAGCAGCCTTGATATTGCGGGCGAATTGCTTGAGTTGTGCTACTACTGCCGAGAAACAAGCCCGGCCGTATAGACAAATCTTGCTCTGCTGACGTAGAATACTGGAGATGCATGGCCAAATGGAGAACGTAACCTCAATAGGAGAGCTTCTGAGACGGGAGCGCGAGAGCAGGTCGCTGTCGCTGGACCAGGTCCACGACTCCACCAAGATAACCTCCCAGAATCTGTCTGCTCTGGAGGAAGACCGCTTTGACGCGTTTCCAAACAAGGTCTATGCTCGGGCCTTCCTCAGGGACTACGCCAACTACCTCGGACTCGACAGCGCGACTCTGCTCACTAGCTACGAGGAGAAGTGGGGCGCGCCGACGGTGGTTGAGCCAGTGGTTGCCCCGAAGCCTCGCCGGAACTGGCGGAGGGTCGGTTGGGCGCTACTGGTGATTGTTCTTCTGGCCGGCGTCGGCGCCGCCGGATACGTCTATCGGGAGGATCTCGGCCAGTGGGCCGAGGGCAGGTTGAAACAGGAAACTGCCGTGCCGCGGGATCCGATTCAGGACGAAGCCGGCCCGTCGAACAGGCCGGCCGAACTGCCTCCCGTACCTCAGTTGGGTCCGGAGGACGAGCCCGAGGCCATGGTGCCTGAGGCTAAGCCTGCTCCCGAGCCAGTTCCCGCTGCTCCGGAGAAGCTCAGTCTGGAAGTCGCAGCCTTTGTGCAAGTCTGGATACGTATGATAGCGGACGACAAGACCGTCTTCATCGGCATTCTGGAGAAGGGCGAGAAGAAGACTTTTGAAGCCAGTGACAAACTGGAGATCCGCGCTGGGAAGGCCGGCGGAGTCCAGCTCAAGCTCAACGGGGTCCTTCAGCCGCCGCTAGGGTCGCTGGGTGAGTCAAAGACGAGGAAGTACACGAAAGCTGATCTTCCCGTGGCCCCGACTCCTGCCGAACCTATAGGGACTACCGCAGCGCCACCGGCTGCCCGGCCGACTTCACCTGCGCCGGGCAGGTAAGGTAGTCTGCTCACAAGTTTGCCTCATCTTCTTCGTCTGGTATGGGCGAAGGAATAAGAGTGGCTGCGTCCTAAGTCAACAGTAACTTCTTGCAGGGAGGCTTAGGAAATGAGCAAGACACTTACCCTCTTACTGACACTCGCTCTTGTCTGCGCGTGTGGTTGCGCGTGGGCAGGCAACACGATCTACGGCCTTACCGGTCTCATTGAGACTCCAGATGATCGAATCGCCGGGCAAAGCGCGATCAGCTTGGCCGGCACCTACATCTCCGACTTTGGCGACTCCGACAGCAGCATCTTCACCTATGGCGGATCGTTCGGGTTGATGCCGAAGCTGGAGATCGGCGCAGTGGGCCTGGATTCCGATGCGCCAGGTTCTGACACAGAGGCTATCCTCGGCGCCAAGTTCCGCATCGCCGAGGAGACGTTCTCACGACCGTCCATCACCGTGGGTGTCGTCGATGCAGGCGACGCGCTCGACAGAGATCCGGGAGCGTTCGTGGTCATCGGACGGAACCTGACCAGCGCGGCTGAGTCCTTCGGGGGTGTGGTGAGTAAGCCTCTGCGCGGTACGCTTGGCTTCGGCACCGGCCTCTACAAGGGCGTGTTCGCGGGCCTGAACTGGTCGCTTTCCGATAAGACGGAAGTGATGGTCGAGTACCTGGCAAAGGGACTGCGGGATGATTCCTCGCTCAACGCGGGCATCAGGATGAACACTGGTCGGGGACTTACCCTCCAACTTGGTGCCATGGGTTTCAAGGACTTCTACGGCGGGGCGACCTACACGATCTCGACCTACTAGGTTGTAGCGGGGGGTCTCTGACCCACTTTTGGCGTCGGAGACGCCATCCACAGCGACTATCTGTTGTAGTGGGGGTCTCTGACCCCATTCCGACGTCGGGAGACGTTGCCTACGACAGGCTATGAATGGGGCGTCGGATCGATGTGCTGCAATGCGCAGCTGTCGATCTCTCGCCCCTTTCGCACGCGGTTGGGTTTTGGTGCGCGTAGATCCAGTCTTTGCGAAACTACCGTTACCATAGGTCCCGAGTAGGCCGGTCTAGGGCCGTATCGAGGGGCCGGGGCTCCGGCGACGCGCTTCGGATACGGTTCTTCCAGAACCTACTCAGCACTAGCGGAGCACGGATTCCCGCAGAACTGAACCCTCGCTTTGGTGCTGAAACTGTTGCGCAACGCGCTGAAAATGTGGTATACTCGGTTTCGGTGTTGAGCGAACTGCCTGCCAGACGCTCAATGATGGGATTCTGCGCCAAGAAATTCTGTGCGTTTAGGGTCCCGAGCACTTGACAGGCCCTGTAAGGTTCGCTATAATTAGCAGGTTCGGGTGGTTCAGATTGGCCCGAACCGCAAATTGCCGGCGCGTAAGGGGGCGATTAGCACACCTGTTCCTGTAGCTTTCGTATACGGGAAGTTTCACACAGAAACGTTCGGTGATCTAACGCCCTTCGAGTGCGTCGCGAAGGGCTTTTTTGCGCCCTGTCGGTGGTCATCCTGAGCTGTCCTGAGCCCGTCGAAGGGCGAATGACGAACTCTCGATCTCCGACTTCAGACTTCGGTTACCAAGGAGTGCCGTATTGCCGACGATTAGCCAACTTGTGAGAAAAGGCCGGGCGCCTCTTAAGAAGAAGACCAAGGCTCCGGCTTTGAAAGCGAATCCCCAGAAGCGAGGGGTGTGCCTGATCGTTAAGACCGCGAACCCCAAGAAGCCGAACTCGGCTCTGCGGAAGATCGCGAGGGTCAGGCTGACCAACGGGGTGGAAGTCACGACTTACATTCCCGGAATTGGCCATAACCTTCAGGAGCACTC
>CAZFYZ010000152.1:4055-8354 GCA_964523735.1 uncultured bacterium
GTGCTGGTGCGCGGCGGTAGAGTCAAAGACCTGCCGGGTGTGCGCTACCACGTCGTGAGAGGCACCTTGGACTCCGCGGGCACCGCGGACCGCAAGAAGAGTCGTTCGAAATACGGAGCAAAAAAGCCTAAGTAAGTCGATAGCTGATGGCAGATGGCAGATAGCGGTTACGCACGATTCGCTATCAGACTATCCGCCTCCGGAGGACGTATGCCAAGAAAAGGACCAGCGCGTAAGAGAGATATAATCCCGGACCCGGTTTACAACAACCGTCTGCTTACCCGGTTGATGAACCGCATTCTTATCGACGGCAAGAAGAGTGTCGCCGAGAAGATCGTCTACGGCGCGTTGGAGATCATAGAAGACAAGACCAAGCGCAGGGGCATTGAGGTTTTCGAGGAAGCGATGAAGAACGTGATGCCCGTGGTCGAGGTCAGGCCGAGAAGAGTCGGTGGCGCCACTTACCAGGTGCCGGTAGAGGTCAGGTCCGACAGGCGCATCTCCCTTGCTCTGCGCTGGATCGTAACCAACTCGCGCAAGCGGGGCGGCCATACGATGGTCGAGAAACTCGCCGGTGAGCTGTTGGACGCGGCGAATCAGACAGGCGCTTCTGTTAAGAAGAAGGAAGACGGCCACAAGATGGCCGAAGCCAACAAGGCATTCGCTCACTACAGATGGTAGATCTGAGTTGGCTGGCAGCAGCCAACTCATAACTGATAACTCATAATGCCCTCAGGGGGTGCGAGAGACTAGAAGGCAGGAAGACGATCGAGCTTCAGGGGACAAGGCGAGTTGGCCTGCAGCCCTGCGATTGAGTCTGCTTTCTGATTGTGAGTCAGAAGTCCGCGATTGCATCGTGTTTCGACTCTCGACCTGTGGCTTTTGACTTAGGACTGGAAAATATGTCACGCGACTATCCGTTGGAAAAAACACGGAATATCGGCATTGCCGCGCATATCGACGCCGGGAAGACTACGGTTACCGAGCGAATGCTCTATTACTCGGGCCGTATTCACCAGATGGGCGAGGTGCACGAGGGCGCGGCGACGATGGATTGGATGCAGCAGGAGCAAGAGCGCGGCATCACCATCACCTCAGCCGCTACCACATGTATGTGGCAGGACAGTCGCATTAACATAATCGATACCCCCGGCCATGTTGATTTCACCGTTGAAGTAGAACGAAGCCTGCGAGTGCTGGATGGCGTTGTAGCCGTCTTCTGTGCAGTCGGCGGAGTTCAGCCTCAGTCAGAGACCGTCTGGCGACAAGCCAACCGCTACAAAGTCCCCCGTATCGCGTTCGTTAACAAGATGGACCGCATCGGCGCTGATTTCATGAAGGTTGTCGACCGCATACACGATCGGCTTGGTGCGAATGCCGTGCCCGTGCAGATCCCGATCGGTGGCGAGGAGACTTTTGAAGGCGTTGTTGATATTGTGAGGCTCAAGGCGATCCGGTGGCTTGATGATCTCGGACGTGAGTTCGAAGAGACCGACGTCCCCGATGAGCTGCGTCAGGCGGCGCTCGAGGCTCGTGAGCACCTGGTTGAGAAGGTCGCTGAGATCGACGAGCACCTGATGGAGAAGTACATTGAGGGGCACAAGATTACCCCCGAAGAGATCAAGGCCGGCATCCGCAAGGGCACAGTCACCAATAAGCTTGTGCCTGTTATGTGTGGCTCGGCGTTCAAGAATAAGGGCGTGCAGTCGCTGATGGATGCGGTCGTGGACTATCTGCCGTCTCCGTTGGACGTGCCACCGGTTGAGGGCACCTGCGTGAAGACCGGTGAGCCCGCGACCCGCGAGGCCTCTGACAAAGAGCCGTTCGCCGCGCTGGCTTTCAAGATCATGAGCGACCCGTATGTCGGCAAGCTCACCTTCTTCCGTGTCTATAGCGGCCAGCTCGACCGCAGCAGCAACGTCTACAACGCGAACAAGGGCAAGCGCGAGCGTATCAACCGTATGCTTCGAATGCATGCCAACCATCGCGAGGAAGTCGAAAGGGTCTACGCAGGCGATATCATTGCCGCGGTCGGACTGAATGAGACCACCACCGGAGACACCCTCTGTAACGAGCACGACAAGATTCTCCTCGAGAACATCCACTTCCCGGACCCCGTGATTGCAGTTGCAATCGAGCCCAAGACCAAGGCTGATCAGGACAAGATGGCTGTCGCGCTGGGTCGTCTGTCGGGCGAGGATCCGACATTCAAGACTCACACGGATGAAGAGACTGGCCAGGTGATCATCTCCGGTATGGGTGAGCTTCATCTTGAGATCATTCTGGATCGACTGTATCGTGAGTTCAAGGTAGAGGCCAACCACGGCAAGCCGCAGGTTGCATACAAAGAGGCTATCACCAAGCCGGCGCACGCCGAGCATCGTTACGTAAAGCAGACCGGTGGGCGCGGGCAGTATGGGCATTGCATTATCGATATCGAGCCAACCGAGAGCGGTAAGGGCTTTGAGTTCATCAACCGCGTGACCGGCGGAGACGTTCCGAAGGAGTATATCCCTGCGGTCAAGGCCGGTATCGAAGAGGCCATGCAGTCTGGTGTCATCGCGGGCTACCCTGTCGTGGATGTAAGAGTGACATTGACGGGCGGATCGTACCACGAAGTTGACTCCTCGGAGAACGCGTTCAAAATGGCTGGTTCGATGGCCTTTCGTGAGGCTGTTGAGCGCGGCGCTCCGACTCTGAAGGAACCAATTATGCAGGTCGAGGTTATCGTGCCCGAGGAGTTTGTGGGCGATGTGATCTCTGACCTGAACAGCCGTCGCGGCAGTATCACGCACATGGAAGTCAGTGCCGGCAACACGCAGATTGTGGATGCGCACGTGCCGCTTGCCGAGATGTTCGGCTATGCCACCGCGATGCGATCGATGAGCCAGGGCAGGGCCTCCTACACCATGGAGCCCTCGCACTATGATATACTGCCGGGCAACCTGGCTGACCAGCTTGTTATGAAGATGACCGGCCGGTCTCTTTCGAGGAGATAGGCCGTTGACTGCTTCGGGACAAGGTGTCCTGAAGCAATTCACTTGTTGTTTCGGGGATACGTTGTCCCGAAACGCTGACTTTGGATTAGGACTCTGGAGGGATTCAGATGGGCAAGCAGCGGTTTGAGCGGACTAAGCCGCACGTTAACATTGGGACTATCGGTCACGTTGACCACGGTAAGACGACGTTGACTGCCGCCATCACGGCTGCGCTGGCGACTAAGGGTTGGGCGAAGTATACGCCTTACGACCAGATCGACTGCGCGCCCGAGGAGCGAGAGCGCGGCGTCACGATCAACATCTACCATGCGGAGTATGAGACTGAGAATCGTCACTACGCGCACGTAGACTGCCCTGGTCACGCTGACTACATCAAGAACATGATCACTGGTGCTGCGCAGATGGACGGCGCGATTCTGGTTGTATCGGCGGCTGACGGTCCGATGCCTCAGACTCGCGAGCACATTCTGCTGGCTCGCCAGGTAAACGTGCCTTACATCGTTGTCTACCTGAACAAGTCTGACATGGTCGACGACCCGGAGCTTCTGGAGCTGGTTGAGCTGGAAGTGCGTGAGCTTCTGTCGAAGTATGGCTTCCCTGGCGACGATCTGCCTGTGATCATCGGCTCGAGCCTGAAGGCTCTCGAGGCTCTGAACCAGAGCCGGCCGGACGACGAGGCGGTGAAGTCGATCTGGGATCTTCTGGCTGCGGTAGACGAGTATATCCCGACTCCTGCAAGAGACGTTGACAAGCCGTTCCTGATGCCGGTCGAAGACGTGTTCACGATCACCGGTCGCGGAACTGTTGTTACGGGTAGAGCGGAGCGCGGTAAGCTGAAGCTTTCGAGCGAAGTCGAGATCGTTGGAATCCGCGAGACGAAGAAGACGGTCTGCACTGGTATCGAGATGTTCCGCAAGATGATGGACGAGTGCGAGGCTGGCGACAACGTTGGTCTGCTTCTGCGCGGTATTGACCGCAAGGAAGTGGAGCGCGGGCAGGTCATTGCTCAGGTGGGCTCAGTCAAGCCTCACACGAAGTTCAAGGCAGAGATCTACGTTCTGACGAAGGAAGAAGGCGGCCGTCACACCCCGTTCTTCAAGGGTTACAGGCCTCAGTTCTACTTCCGAACGACTGACGTTACGGGTTCGATGGAACTGCCTGAGGGCATGGAAATGGTCATGCCTGGTGACAACGTAACGATCTCGGCCGAGCTGATTGTGCCGATCGCGTTGGAGCAGGGCCTGAACTTCGCTATTCGCGAGGGCGGCCACACAGTCGGCGCCGGCGTTGTGTCGGAAGT
>CAZFYZ010000153.1:0-8325 GCA_964523735.1 uncultured bacterium
AGTCGCTTTCATGCACGTCAGCAACGGCCAAGCACCGGGTCTGGCGGGCAATGCAGAGGGTTCGTGAGGCCATCGGAGCCGCGGAAGACCACGGTGCGCACTGCTGCGAGCTGCGAGGAGCCAAGATACTGGACTGGCTCTACGGAGGATTGTCCAATCGAGAGCAAGCCAGTGTCGAGCGGCATATTGCCCTCTGCGCTTCCTGCAGAAAGAGCATGACCGAGATAAAGACGGTAAGCACCCTACTGGAGGATTGCCAGGGGGACCGCCGGCTGTTCACGTTCATCGACTTGGATGAGCAAGGCCGCACCACTCGCTATGTTTGGGCTAAGCTCATCAATGACACACCGGGGCCCATGGAAACATTCCACTGGCAAAGCCGGACAGGTTGGACGATTGAGTCGCTCGCCCTTCAGGATGAGCCCGTTTCGATTCGCTGGGTTGATGGCAAAGGCTGCTCCGGGTTCCATCGATTCGAGGGTGATCTGCCGAATCCAGTTCCCCCCGGTGGCATGGCCGACGCAACGTTCGTCGCCTGTCCGCCGGCTGACTCGCACTGGGAGCCCCAGCCAGTGGGCGATGGTCAGTGGCACTACCACCACAGGCACTCGCCGTTCCCCAGGGATGGAGGGTTCTTTGTCTGCACGATTCGTCTGCCCGCAGGGGCCAGACTGGTCAAAGTCACTCCCGAGCCGCGTGATATGACCACTCGCGCCGAACGCATTTCAATGAACTGGCAGGTCATGACCGATGCAATCCCTCCCGACTGGTTGGAGAGGTGCGACCGGCCGTGGCAGTTTGAAGCCCACATCGACTACAGCTTGTCCTCAAGAGACTGATCACCGCACTTCAGGGCCTCCTATCCTCCCCAATGAACCATTCTGCGTTATCCTGCAACTAATCAACCAGCAGAAGGGAAAACGCCTCACTGGTGGAATGTGCCTGTGTAGAGGGTCCATCCTTTCTGCAGAGCAATGCCCCCAGGTATCCTACCTGGAGGCGCGAGTTCCTATGACCGAAAACGACGAGCGACAATTGGCGGCGCGGGTTGCGTCGGGCAGCCGGGAGGCATGCGAGTGGTTCCTCGACACGTTCGAGGATCGGGTGTATAACCTGGTCCGCCGGATGGTGGCTGCCGAGGACGCGGACGATGTCGCGCAGGACGCGCTGGTCGAGATCATCAACTCGATCGGCGGGTTCCGGGGCAAGTCCAGCCTCTCGACGTGGGTCTATCGAGTTGCGACCAACGTGTGCCTGGAGCATCGCAGGAAGCGCAGACCGCTGTTCGTGCCTATCGAAGAGGACTGCGGCGATCGGATGCTGGTCGATCCCGGCGATGGTCCGATCACCTGCGCGCTCAAGAACGAGGTCAAGGGGAACGTTGACGCGGCGGTCGCGTCGCTGGCCGAGATTCACCGCGATGTGGTGGTCCTGCACGAGCTGCAGGGGCTGACGTATCACGAGTGCGCTGAGGTTCTCGGCTGCCCGGTGGGAACGGTCAAGTCCCGCCTCGCCAATGCCTTTGTCAGGCTGCGCGAACTGCTGCGGGACTACGCATCCGAATGCGAGGCAACATCATGAACTGCCGGAGTGCGAAGAACGAGATAAAGGCCTACATCGACGGCG
Organism: uncultured bacterium; assembly: GCA_964523735.1. GTDB lineage: Bacteria > Armatimonadota > UBA5829 > UBA5829 > UBA5829 > CAZFYZ01. Next base: position 1,627 of record CAZFYZ010000153.1, read on the forward strand.
AACTCGGCCCGATCAAGCGGTTTCTCATCGCCCGGCACATTGCCCGCTGCGAGGATTGCCGAAAGGAGATGGACCAGATGTCGGACCTTACTACGCAAGTTAAGAACACGAATGGTATTCCTGCTCCGGAGGGTCTGCGAAGCGCCGTGCTGGGCAGGATCGATCTCAAGCCGCAGGGCCAGCCGAAGTCAACTTGGTGGCCCTACAAGACCAGCCCAGCCGCGCCGGTGCTGGTGCTGATTACGGTTGGGGTGATGGCGGCTATCCTTATGCCGACTTTCCAGTCTGCCAAGGAGAGTACATCAAGGACGCGCATGCTGCAGGCTCAGAAGAACGAGGAGATGCTAGGTAGCCCCGTTAAGTCTTCCGCTCCCGGCGCGGCAGGGGGGGCTCCCATGGCTGCGCCGGCATGGAGGATGTCTAGGCCAGGATCAAAAGTGGCCACAGCTCCGGGTGCGTCCGACTCATACCACATCGAATACGCTGATGAGGCTTCTGCCGGTCTGCCACGTGAGCACGTTCCAGCGCCCAACCTCCTCGTCATCAAGACCGCGGACATCAAGCTTCAGGTAAAGAACTTCCAGTCGGCTTATGACAGTGCAGTCTCGATGGCTCGCGGGGCGGGGGGGTATGTCACCAATTCCTCCGCTGAGACCTCGGGCGAGGCGCCGACTTCGGGCAGGCTGACGATGCGCGTGCCCGTCGATTCGTTCGATCGCGTGATGGCGCGTCTCGGCGGGCTGGGCAAGGTGCTCTCGAAGAACATCAGCGGCGAGGATGTGACCGGCGAGGCGACGGATCTCGAGTCACGCATCCGCAACAAGCGCGCGGAGGAGCGGCAGTATCTCGAGCTGATGAATCGCACGAAGCGGATTGCGGACATAATGGCCGTATCCAACGAACTGTATCGCGTCCGGGGGGAGATCGAAGAAGCGGTCGGCCGGCTCAAGTACCTCAAGTCGTCAGCCGCGATGTCCACGATCAACCTCGAGATCTCCGAGAAGGAGAAGACGAAGCCGGCAGTCTCGGGCCTCCACCGCACCTGGAATAGCGCCATCGGCTCGCTGGTCGCCACAGGCAAGGGGCTTGCGGCGTTGCTCATCTGGCTCGCGGTCTATTCCCCCTTCTGGGCGCTGCCGATCGCGGCGTGGATCATCCTCAAGCGGCGGCAGGCGCAGGCACAGGCGTGAGGAGAAGGGAGAATCACGAAAACACGAAACGGAGAAAGCACGAAAGGGCAGGTTTGGGATGACGAAGATGCTAGCCCCCGTCCAGCAATCTGGCGATCTGTGATAGCCTGTGCCTGCGGGGAATCGCAGATTCCCAGGTTGCTCCTCCGGGCTAGATTGCAGATCCAGCCCGAACACAGACTGCAAATCTAGCCCGAACGGGGAACTCTCATTTCGTGTTTTCTCCCTTTCGTGCTTTCGTGATCTCCCTTCCAGGCTTTCGTGATTAGAGTTCCCACGAGCTTTTCCCGCCTTCCTACCAGTGCTGCACTGCCGTGATTAGTGGCAAATAGTATTATACGACTAGCCCGCCTGCAGCCCTGTCGACGCGCCGAACGCTGACGCGCCGCGGATAGGAGGGTTCAAATGTCGCGCATAGTGCTGTGCTTTGTCGCTGTGCTTGTGGCAGTGGCTGCCGGACCCCAGGCTTACGCTCAGACGGAGTTCCAGTCGCCTGCCATCTATCCCCTGCCGCAGGAAGCGCACTCAATCGCCGTGGGTGATCTCAACGGCGACGGCCGCGACGATGTAGCCGCTACCACCTGGTCAACCGGGTTGTACGTTTTCTACCAGCAGCCCGACGGAGCACTAGGTTCCGCCGTTCAGTTCTTCTCTCCGTACTTGCCGCTAGGTCTCTCGATCGCCGACCTCAACGGCGACTCCCGTCTGGACCTGCTTGTCGGCGGGGCAGACGGGGTGATCCTTGCCTACTATCAGACTGCTGGTGGCGCGCTGGGAGCGCCACTGCAACTATGGGGTTACAACATGGTCAACTCGATAGTTGTGGACGACCTGAATGGAGACGGTCTTGCCGACGTCGCGGACACATTCGCCAACTCGTCGGCCACCCTGCTGCTCTCATACCAGACAAGCAGTCACACCTTTGGGATGCCGGCGATGATAGGGTTGAGTGGCTACAACGCCAAGTCCCTGTGCACGTTGGATTTCAACTCCGACGGCAGCCGCGATATCGCGCTCCTGACTGGCGATCAAGTCTGCGTCCTCTACGGACCCGCGTTCACCGACGTGCAGTACATTCCGGCCCAATGGTCCTATGCTCTTACGGCCGGTGATGTCACAGGTGACGGGCTGGACGATCTTGTCTTCGCGGTCGCGACCAACCAGCCACAGGCCGCAGTCGGGGTGATCGAGCAGAACCCGGATGGCTCGTATCAGACTCCCGTTCTGCATGCCGCCTACGACTTCCCTCAGTCTCTGGCACTCGCTGATGCCAACGAAGACGGCAGGACCGATGTGGTCGCCGTGCACGGCGGATATGAGGCCGTGACAGCCTTCCTGCAGGGCGAGGATGGGACCCTCGGCGATTGGGTCTCCTATCCCGCGCCTTACTCGAACAACTACGAACCGCAAGCCCTCGGGGTGGGGGATCTCAACTCCGATGGCCATCTGGATCTTGCCATTGCCGACCCGTGGAACGGGGTCGTCGTGTTTCTTCACGCCTCGACTGAGCCGCCGGCAGACCAGACGGCGCCAACCTGCACTGCGTCAATCTCGGGCACGCTTGGCAGCAGCGATTGGTATGTGTCACCGGTAGTGGTGACGATCGCAGCGGAGGACAACGCAGGCGGCTCCGGGGTTGGAGAGGTGGATGTCACACTCGATGGGGCCAGTTGGGCTCCCTACGAGCAGCCTCTTGTCTTCTCGACAGATGGCGAGTTCCAGGTTGGCTTCCGGGCCCGAGATCTGGCGGGCAACCAATCCGGCGTTCAGTGGCTTGACGTCAAGCTTGACCGCACTGCCCCGACCCTTGGGATCGTTCCGTCGACCCGGACTATCTGGCCGCCGAACGGGGAGGTCTTCAATGTGCCTGTAACCGTGACAGGCGCCGATCTGACCTCCGGCCTCACAGCTCTTCATCTGTCAGTTGATGATGAGTACGGACTCGTCGAGCCGGAGATGGATGTGACTCCAGGGATGACCATCACGGTGCCGCTCGTTGCAAGCCGGAACGAGGGGGATTCTGACGGTCGCGTCTATACGCTCACTCTAACGGGCGCTGACGCCGCGGGAAACACTGCCGTGGCAACGACTACTGTAACCGTTCCTCGCTCGAATCCAGGGAAGCCCGACAAACCCAAACCTAACAAGCCGAAGAAGTGAAACCAAAATGGACAACTGTTGCCAGTTTCCCGCCTCTTCAGGTCTTGTCTCCCCGGGCAGTCTCCCTGGAGAGGTGGGAAACCTCCCCTACTCATGACCCTCACAGATCACGCGCTCGATTCTCCGATCAGGCGCCAGCCACATGAGCGCCACCAGCACGTAGATCGCCCCCGATATCCACTCGCTGACGAACGCGAACAAGATAGCGGCAAGGTAGAGTACAGGCGAGATCTTGCCCTTGAGGTCTCTGCCTATCGCGCGGGCCAGGAGCGAGCCAGGCCCCTGAATACGGATGATCGACCTCTGAAGGATGAAGTAGGCCATCGAGGCCAGCAGGAGCACGACGCCATACATCGCAGTGGGGACGGAGGCGAAGTTGTTCTCGCCCATCCACGCAGTGGTGAACGGAACGAGCGAGAGCCAGAACAGCAGGTGCAGGTTGGCCCACAGGATACCTCCGGTGACCCGGGTGACCGTGTGGAGCATGTGGTGGTGATTGTTCCAATAGATCGCGAGGTAGGCAAAGCTCAGCGCGTAACTCGTGAAGACCGGCAGCATCGGTCGCAGGTCGTTGAGGCTCGTCCCGTGAGGCACTTTCATCTCCAGCACCATTATGGTGATGATGATAGCGATGACTGCGTCGCTGAATGCCTCCATCCGTCCTTTGTTCATGTTTCCAGTGCCGCCAAGGCTTCGGAGTAAGCATGGAAAGCGGTCTCGTCAAATAGCACGAACCTCACCAACTCGATGCCTTCGTGCTCTCGCAGAAACTGGGCCACGGTTTGGATGGCGATCTTCGCAGCATCCTCGACAGGATAGCCGTAGACCCCGCAGCTTATGGCCGGAAAGGCGATGCTCCTGGCGCCGCGGTCGAGCGCGACCTCCAGGCTTCGTCTGTGGCAGCTCGCCAGTTGACGCGGTTCGCCGTGATCGCCGTCTCGGTACACTGGGCCTACTGTATGAACGACGCACTCGGCCTGCATCCTGCCGGCGGTTGTGGGCTTGGCGTCGCCGGTGTCACACCCGCCCAGCTCTCTGCACTCCTTGAGGACTTCAGGACCACCGGCGCGATGAATCGCGCCATCGACTCCTCCGCCTCCAAGCAGTGTCCTGTTTGCGGCGTTCACGATGGCGTCAGTGTCTTGCTCGGTGATGTCTCCCATCACCAGCTCGATGACGCCATTGCCTATCGGTTTGCGTGCAGGGTCCATGATCCCAAGCCCAATCACATGTCACAAATCACAGATCGGTGACCTCTATCTCCGCCACTGAAGGTAATACCCGTGTGGGGCGATAGGGCCACTTGGCGATGTCTTGTTCGCTAGTCACGCCTGTGAGCACGAGGATAGTCTCCATACCGCTCTCCATGCCTGCGATTATGTCGGTATCCATCCTGTCGCCGACCATCACGGTCTCCTCAGAGTGGGCGCCTACGAACCTGAGCGCGCTGCGCATCATGAGGGGATTCGGCTTACCCACGAAGTAGGGCGCGATGCCTGTCGCTGTCTGGATCAGGGCTGCCATCGCCCCGCATGCGGGTTCGATGCCTTTCTCGCTGGGGCCTGTGGCGTCGGGGTTGGTGGCAATGAACCGCGCACCGGCTTCAACAAGGCGGACGGCTCGCGATATGCGCTCAAAACTATACTCGAGTGTCTCGCCCAGTACGACATAATCCGGGTCGCGGTCGGTGAGGACGTAACCGATCTCGTGCAGAGCGTGGGTCAGGCCGCTCTCGCCGATGCAGAAAGCGGAGCCATCCGGCATCTGTGAGTGCAGGAACTGAGCAGTCGCCATCGCGGATGTGAACAGGTTATCCACAGGCACCATCAGGCCGACGTTCTTGAGCCTGTGCTGCAGGTCACGCGGGGTGTAGAGAGGGTTGTTGGTGATGATAGCGAACTTGGAGCCTGCGGCGATCAGCCTCTCAAGAAACTCCTGGGCGCCGGGTATCGGCTGTCGCCCGCGCACCAGCACGCCATCCATGTCTAGTAGGTAGCTTTTCTTTGTGTTCATCTGGCATGGATTATATCAGCAAAGGCCCTCGACATCCAGACAGGAAGTGGGCATGTATGTGTTCAGTCCTCTGCACATGTCATTTCGAGCAGTGCGAGAAATCTGATATGTGTTTAGTCCTCTGCACATGTCATTTCGAGCAGTGCGAGAAATCTGCTTTTTGCGGGGCTCTTGGCAGATGCCGAAAAGCAGATTTCTCACGGAGCCTGTCCTGAGCACGGTCGAAGGGTTCGAAATGACAACTCCGGAAGACTGAGCTGTTACAGGGGGCATGCAGGGCCAACGCACCTGTGAGCGATCTGTCGAACCAAGGCTATCCAGGGGGGAACGGGGATGACCTCCGGAAGGTCGCTCCCCACCACCCGCCTAACTACTCTGTATGGGTGCTTGGGGGACGGCGATATTCTCTGACGATACTGCTCTGGATGTGCGCGACAGCTATCGGGAGCTTCTTGAGGATGGGGTTGCGGCCGAGGAAGCGACGAAGACGGTGATCCAGAGCTCGCGGGAGATCATCGATGATGAGGACGATGGGCCGGTGTTCTGGCTCGCGCTCGCGGCGACGCAGTGGAAGCTCGGGAGGCTCGAGGACCACGTCAAGGAGCAGGCCCTGCGCGTGATCGACTCGGGAGCGGGGCTTGCGCGGTGGGAGGAAGAGGGGCCGAAGCTTCTCGTTCAGCGCCGGGCCGTCATGACCAAGCTCAAGGATCAACTCCTTAGCCCTCAGCCGCCGGCGAAGAAGGTCAAGAAGCGGTTCCGCTTCTACATACCGGACATGCAGACCGGTGATGCGTTCTCATTCCGCCTCGACTCGGGCAAGATCGTAATACTGCGCGTGGCGGGGATAGAGCAGGATCGATATGGACCCTGCCTCTGCGTCGAGCTGTGCGATTGGATCGGCGATACCCCGCCGCCGCCAAAGCAGATCGAGCGCCTGCCCGCGATCGTCGAGGAATGGGGCCTGGAGGGCCTCCGCTTCAGTACGGTCGTCCAGACCAAGAAGAACGACTACCCGGCGGAGAAGATAGAGGTGGTGGCTCGGGGGCTGCGCATCTGGGACTTCAGCCCCTCCAAGGTGAACAGCTGCGGCGTTTGGTCAGGCTTGTCTAATAGCGTGAACAAGCTAGCCCCGCGTCTCAGACCCGATCCAAGACCCAAGCGTCTCTTCCGCGCTCGGCCGCGGTTGTTGAAGCGCGACTGAAGACGACTATCCGCCATCCGCTATCCGCCTCCCCGTCGCGGTGTTTCGGGATTTCTATGCTTTGCACGAACCCAGGGAGCTATGCGTCGGAGGGCAGTCTGCACCGACGCTAGCTCCCGGCCTCTGCCACCACGC
>CAZFYZ010000154.1:0-8056 GCA_964523735.1 uncultured bacterium
GGTCCAACGCCCGATATGCGCCCCCCATACATCGCCGACCGCTCCAGATTGGCCAGGATCACTTCCTTGGTCCGGTCGTTAGTGTATGTGAGATAACACGGCAGCCCTTCCCTGGCACCGGACACTTGACACCCGACACCCATAAAGGAAAACGGCCCTGCGTCCGGCTCCGACTCCTGCAACTCGCACTTGGAGAAGTCTATGGACTTCTTGTCGACTCTAGCCGTGGTCCCTGTCTTCAGCCTTCCGAGATCAAACCCCAGCGACCTCAGGCTTTCGGACATCCCATGCGCCGCGAACTCTCCAGCCCGACCGGCCGAGAACTGCGTCTCCCCAATGTGAATGAGGCCGTTGAGGAAAGTCCCCGTCGTCACGATCACGCACTTCGCGCCATACTCGACCCCCGTCTGCGTCCTGACCCCAACAACCCTTCCCCCCTCTCCGCTCGCGGGAGAGGGCCGGGGTGAGGGGGGATCCACCACAATCTCCTCCACCATCCCCTGCTTCACATCCAGCCGCGCCTGTGCCATCAACGTCCGTGTCATTTCGGCTTCATACAGCCGCTTATCGACCTGCGCTCGGAGAGCATGGACAGCCGGACCCTTGCCCGTATTGAGCATACGGATGTGCGTGCATGTCGCGTCGGTCGTCAGCGCCTGTTGCCCGCCAAGAGCGTCGATCTCCCGCACAAGATGACCCTTCGCCGGGCCTCCGATGCTGCAGTTGCAGGCCATGTGGGCGATCGTATTCATATTGATCGTCAGGAGCAGGGTCTCGAACCCCATCCGAGCGCTCGCCAAAGCAGCCTCACAGCCCGCATGCCCCGCCCCGACGACGATAACATCATAGCTTCGCATATCGGTCCAATTATAGCACGGGGACCATGTGCGCACCGTTGTTCGTCGCGATCAGATGCTGTTCGGTCTGGTTGACGGACCCTCCCGCTGACACTTACAATGGCACTTGTAATGGCGATCATCACCCTCTCAGGCATCAAGAAGTCCTTCGGCGACCGCGACCTGTTCGATAACGTCTCGTTCCACGTGAACCAGCGTGAGCGAGTGGCCCTGATCGGTGCCAACGGGACCGGCAAGACCACGATCCTCCGCATCATCTGCGGTGAGGTCGCGGCCGATGCCGGCTCCGTCACGCGCGAACCCGGAATCACTGCAGGCTATCTCCCGCAGGAGGTCGATCTCCCTGATGCGGCCCAGCTTCATCTTGCCGTGACAGGCGTCACCCCTGATCTCCTTGCCTGTGCCTGTGAGTTGGCTGACCTGGAGAAGAAGATCCACACGATGGGCGAGGAGCACACGCACGCTCTGGGCGCCCGCTACGCTGAGATCAGTCATCGCTATGACACCCTGCACGGTTTCGACTACCAGATCCAGGCCAGAGCAATCCTTCTTGGCTTGGGCTTCGAGGAATCTGAGCTCAGCAAACCCGTCCGCGCCTTGAGCGGTGGACAGAAGACCCGGGCAGCGCTCGCGAGGCTTCTGCTTCTGTCGCCCGACCTGCTGCTCCTCGACGAGCCCACCAACCACCTTGACGTCAGCGCCTGCGAATGGCTCCAGGAGTTCCTGCAGACGCGCTACAACGGCGCGGCGCTGATCGTCAGCCACGACCGCTACTTCATGGACCAGGTAGTGTCGCGTGTGATCGAGCTTGAAGACGGCGAGGCCGCAAGCTATGTTGGCGACTACTCGGCCTTTGCTCGACAGAAGGCCGCCAAAGTGGAGGAGCAGCGCAAGCTCTACAAGCAGCAGCAGAAGGAGATCGTCCGCATTGAGCAAGCGATCCAGACCCTCTTCAGCCATCGCAAGTTCAGCCGGCGCGACAGCAAGGTCAAGCAGCTCGAGCGCATACAGCGGCTTCAGAAGCAAGGCAATCAGCATTCCATAAAGGTCAGCCTCAGCCCCGCTGTCCGCAGCGGGCGAGAAGTAGTGCGCCTGAGCCACCTGTCCAAGAGCCACCCTGGCAAGGACCTCTTCGCTGATGCAAGCTACACGTTGGAACGCAGCAGAAAGCTGGGCATCGTCGGCCCCAACGGCAGTGGCAAGACCACGCTGCTCAAGATCATCGCCGAACGAGAGCAGGCCGATGCGGGAGAAGTGATCCTCGGGCACAACGTCAAGCCTGTCTACTTCGCGCAGGAGTTCGACCACATGGTCGGCACGCGAACGGTTATAGAGGAACTCCTGGCAGACGCCGATCTATCGGCTCGCGAGGCGCGCGATCTGCTAGCGCGCTTCCTCTTCCTTGGGGACGACCCGTTCAAGCGGGTCGAAGTCCTCTCGGGCGGCGAGCTGTGTCGGCTGGCGCTCGCCAAGGTCCTTGCGGTGGGTCCGAACCTGCTGCTGCTCGACGAGCCCACCAACCATCTCGACATTCAGTCCTGCGAAGCCCTCGAGGACGCCTTGCGCGGGTTCCACGGGACAGTGATGGTGGCCTCGCATGATCGCTATCTTCTCGATGCCATCTGCGACGAGATCGTGGAGATCAAAGACGGCGCGTTTACGCCCTACATCGGCAACTACACGGATTACCACGAGAAAGCCGCTGCTGTTGTCGCCAGAGATCCCATTCCCGCTGCGACAGCCACGCCATCTGAGCCCAAAGCCAAGCCGGCCTCGTCTCTGCGCGAAACCGAGCGTCTCCTCCGCGACCTCAACAAGAGGCTTTCTGATATCGAGCATATGGTGGGGGAGATCGAGTCCCGCCTTACTGAGCTGACCCAGGCACTCGGCGACGAGGAAACCTACCGTTCAGGCGCGGCCAAAGACCTCTCTGAGGAGTATAGCAATAAGAACGAAACCCTTACAAAGCTATACGCAGAATGGGAGCAAGTATCAGAGGAGATAGCGGTAGCCGAGAACGATCTTGCTGTGCTGAGACCGCAGTAGGGTTGGTCCGATCCGTGGTATCATTAGGTAGAGATGTCACACGCCTCCAATGCACCCAATCCTGAGTCAAAGCTAGGTGGCTCACGCCAGACTATCCTCATCTGCGCGGTGCTTGCCATAGCCACGCCTGCGGTTTACTGGCAGGTGCGCGAGTTCGACTTCACCAACTTCGATGATGTCTTCTACGTGAGCCATAATCCCCATGTCACGGGCGGGCTGAGGGCAGAGGAGGTCGTCTGGGCGCTCACCGCCCATCGCTGCAATAACTGGCATCCCCTCACTTGGATCTCGCACATGGTGGACTGCCAGATCGGGGAACTCGACCCAGGCGTACACCACCTGCACAGCCTGCTGCTGCATGTGGCCAGCGTTCTGCTTCTGTTCTTCGTGCTGGAGCGCATGACCGGCCACAAATGGCGAAGTGCCCTTGTCGCGGCGGTCTTCGCGCTCCATCCGATGCACGTCGAATCCGTGGCCTGGGTGGCGGAACGCAAGGATGTACTCAGCACGTTCTTCTGGATGCTGACGATGCTTGCATACTGTCAATTCGTCAGACGACGCGGCCCTGCAAGATACATCCTCCTGCTACTCTTGTACGTCCTTGGGCTTCTATCGAAGCCGATGCTGGTCTCACTTCCCGTAATCCTCTTGATCCTTGATTTCTGGCCACTCAGGAGACCGATGGACGGCGAAACCGGTCGATCTATCGTCGTTGAGAAGCTGCCTCTGCTCGCGCTGGCATTGGCATCCTGCATCGTAACCTTCATCGTTCAGAAGACTACCGGTGCGGTCGCCACTCTGGACGCTTACTCCGTAGGAATCAGGCTTGCAAACGCAGTGGTAGGAGCGGTTGAGTACCTGATCAAGACCGTTTGGCCAGTGGGCCTGGCGTGTTACTATCCACATCCCGGAACTGGGATTCCTGTCTGGCAGACGTTGGCCTCTGCAGCGCTTCTTGTTGTTGTTACAGCGCTGGTCGTTCGTGCTCGACGCAAGAGACCTTACCTTCTGGCTGGCTGGCTATGGTATCTGATCACACTTATTCCCGTCATTGGTATCGTGCAGGTGGGCAAGCAGGCGACTGCTGATCGCTATACCTACGTGCCGATGATCGGCATACTAATCGCACTGGTTTGGGCTCTGGGCGACCTGCTCCAGAGACGGATCGAAAGGTCAGCCGCCGTTCGTGTTCTCGTGGCGATAGCATCCCTCGCAGTGCTTCTGGCTCTATCGGTCGTCGCCTATCGCCAGGTAGGCTATTGGCGGAATGACGTCAGCATCTGGACCCGGGCGCTCGCTGTCACGACGAACAACGCGGTCGCCCATTTCAACCTGGGCACTACTCTTGCCACGCAAGGCGATGAAGAGGGCGCGATGGACCATTTCCGCAAGGCGATCCAAGCTGATCCGAGGAAGTATGAAGCCTATGCCAACCTCGGCGCGATGCATGCTATGAGAGGCGAGGACGTCGAAGCCGAACGATATCTCCTGGCAAGCATCAAGATCAAGCCCAACAACCGCGATCCACGGCGCAACCTTGGCATGCTTCTTCTTCAGCAGGGCAAGCTCCGTGAAGCTATCCCGCACCTGCGCGTCGCTGTCGAGCTGAGGCCCGACGATTATGAAGCGAAAGAGGCTCTTGATTCAGCTATGGAACAAACACAAGGGGACTAAGCGATTTGACGCCCCGAACTGACGCTGCTAGACTCTAGTCGAGGATTACACACACATGTTCAATGACAAGAGAGTTGTCGTTGTAATGCCGGCCTACAATGCCGAACTGACTCTTCGCCAAACCTACGACGAAGTGATGAGTCAGGGCATGGTCGATCTGGTGATACTGGTTGACGACGCCAGCCAGGATGCCACCGCAGAGGTTGGCAGGTCACTGCCAAACACCAAGGTCCACGTGCACGAAACAAACAGCGGCTATGGGGCCAACCAGAAGACGTGTTACAAGCTGGCGTTGGAAGAGGGCGCGGACATCGTCATCATGGTCCACCCCGACTACCAATACACTCCCAAGCTTATTCCGGCGATGGCTTCGCTGATCGGCAATGGTCTCTACGACTGTGTCATCGGCTCAAGGGTTCTCGGGCGCGGCGCGCTCAAGGGCGGAATGCCGCTCTGGAAGTACTTCTCCAACCGCGTGCTCACGATGATCGAGAACGCCGTGCTTGGCATCAAGCTGTCCGAGTATCACAGCGGCTATCGCGCGTTTTCCCGGCGTCTGCTGGAGCGGCTTCCGCTGGAGGAGAACTCCGACGACTTCGTGTTCGATAACCAGATGCTTGCGCAGGTGGCCTGGTTCGGCTACGTGATCGCCGAGATAAGCTGCCCGACCAAGTACTTCGCCGAGGCCTCCTCGATCAACTTCCGCCGGAGCGTGGTCTATGGGTTTGGCTGCCTGGCGACGTGCCTGCGATATCGCCTCGCTAAGTGGAGACTCATCAACACCAGGATGCTGCCAAGAGATGAGTAAGCACGCACCTCGAAGCGCGGATTTCTGGGTCTGTTGCGCCTTGGTCGTGCTGACCCTTGCCCTCTACTGGCAGGTAACGAGTTTCGAGTTCACCAACTTCGACGACGACTTCTACGTGTACAACAATCCGGCGGTTCAGGCGGGTGTTGGACCGCAGACTGTCCGCTGGGCCATGACTACGAGGTACGCGGCAAACTGGCATCCGCTTACGTGGATCTCTCTGATGGCCGACACGGACGCTTCCAAGATTGCTGAGTGGGTGATCGACTCCAGCATCGGCCCGCACAACTCAGGCTTCTACCATCTCACGAACGCAGTACTGCACGCAGCGAATGCCGTCCTGCTCTTCCTGCTTCTGAACCTGATGACGCGCCGCCGCTGGCCTAGCGCCTTTGTTGCGGCGTTATTTGCCGTGCATCCGCTCCACGTGGAGTCAGTCGCGTGGGTCGCCGAGCGCAAGGACGTCTTGAGCACCCTCTTCTGGCTCCTGACGACGCTTGCATATGTGCGCCATGTCAAGACGCCTGGCCCCAGAACTTGGCTATGGGTGCTCGTGCTCTTTGCGCTGGGACTAATGGCCAAGCCGATGCTGGTCACGCTCCCTTTGACCCTGATTCTGCTTGATCTATGGCCTCTGGGCAAATCACAAATCACAGATCTCAAATCCCAGATGGATAAGTTGTCTCTCTTCGTCCTCGCCCTCGTCTCCTGCGGCCTCACGGTCTGGGCCCAGGGCAGCGGCGGGGCGATGGGAGACGCGATCCGCTACCCAATAGGCGTCCGGCTCGCGAACGCCGCGGTCGCCGTCTTTGCCTATCTCTGGAAGATGACTTGGCCCGCAGATCTTTCGTTCCTCTACCTTCACCCCGGGACGAGCCTGCCGGTGTGGCAGGTGATCGCCTCCGCAATAGGACTGATTGTTGTCACCGTCCTCGCATTGCGCGCGGCTCGAAACAAGCCGTACATAACCGTTGGCTGGCTCTGGTATCTCATCACGCTGCTGCCCGTGGTCGGTCTCGTGCAAGTAGGCAAGCAGGCGATGGCCGACCGCTACACATACGTCCCGCTGATCGGTATATTCATCATCGTTGCCTGGGGACTGCCTGACCTGATGGGGCTGAAGCCCGCGAAACCAAGCCCCGCCCGCGTCTTCATCCTGGGCGTTTTGGGATTCGCCGCGATTGCAGCTCTCACGGTGTCAGCCCACCATCAGATCGGCTACTGGCAATCGAGCCTAACTCTCTTCCCTCGCGCGATCCAGCTTGATCCCACCAACTCCCTGGCCTACAACAACCTTGGCAACGCGCTCTTGGACGATGGACAAGCGGCTGATGCCGAAGCCAACTTCCGCAAGGCGCTGAAGCATCACCCGGAATACCTTGATGCCCGCTACAACCTGGCCGGAGCCCTCCGCGAGCAGGGCAAGACTGCCGAAGCGATCGCAACTTACAAGCAGGTTCTCAAGGAGTACCCGGGGCACATCAACGCTCTTAACAACCTCGGCTCCATGTACGCTATCCAGGGCAACCTGCCGGAAGCCATCAAATACTTCGAGGCCGTGCTCAAGCTGGATCCATCCAACGAGAGCACGCAGCAGAACCTCCAAAACGCGCGCGACCAACTGGGCCTGCCCTAGAGCGAAACAGGGTAACCTCTCCTTAGCGACTGGCGGCAGGAGGAGAGGTCAGATGACGCAGCCACAGGACTCGCTCGAGGCCCTGATCGAGATTCCGCGCGGAGCACGCAACAAATACGAGTTCGACGAAAAGCGCGGCGTCATCCGCCTCGACCGCGTTCTGTATTCGTCAGTGCACTACCCGACGGACTACGGCTTCATTCCGAACACGCTGTCAGAGGACGGCGATCACCTGGACATCCTGGTGATTGTCGAGGAGCCCACGTTTCCCGGCTGCCTTGTGCCCGCGAGGCCGATAGGGGTTCTGAACATGACAGACGTGAATGGCGAGGATCAGAAGATACTTGCGGTGCCTGTGGGTGACCCCCGCTTTGATGACGTCGACGACATAGGGGACATATCCCCTCACTGGCTTCGCGAGATCGAGAACTTCTTCGACACCTACAAGGCCCTTGAAGACAAGCGGATATCCCTGCATGGCTGGGACCACGCAGAACGTGCCCGGCAGGTCATCACGGAATGCCGTGACCGATACCTCGCCCGCTAGGCCTTGAGCACCTCGATTTCGTAGCCGTCAGGATCGCTGATGAAGTAGAACCTTCCCCCCACTGGCCCGTCTTCGGGCCAGAACTCGATGCCCTCCGGCTCCCAACGCTGTCGGAACCCATCCAGGTCCGGAGTGCTGAACGCGAAGTGGAAGATGTCCTCGGGGAAGCTGAAGTCGGGCGCGTCCGGTTGATAGCACAGCTCGATCAGAGTGTTGTTGCCTGGCAGTTCCATGAAAGCAAGCTGATTCCCGGCCGGTGAAGTGCTCTCACCGACCTTCCTGAACCCGAAGACCTCCGAGTAGAACCTGATCGATCTTTCGATATAGCGCACGCGTATGCGGCAGTGTAGAAACCTGCATTGGAAGTCCGTCATTGCCTCACCTCCGGAGTTGGGTGCGAATTCTTACCCATCATACCAGAACCCCGCATGGATGAGCTCGCTTTGGCACGATTATTGCGAGGTTTCCAATTGGTGGCAGCGATCTCG
>CAZFYZ010000155.1:0-7873 GCA_964523735.1 uncultured bacterium
CAACAACCGAAAGGATACTCCCTTTCCAATTTACACACTCAGAGGATACACTGCTCGTGAGCCAGGTTGGTTTGACTTACCCGGGCTCTTGCGGTATATTGGCAGTGTAGACTTGATCGTGGACTTGAGTTAGGCTGGTGCGCATCCATAGGTGTGGCACCGGCCTATACTGCGTACCGGAGTATGCAGTTGCCGAGGGCGTTAGCGCCAATTCGACTGGGACACACTTCTGGAGTTATGAGATGAATGAACGGACAATTCGCGTTACCAAGAATGACGCCCGGCGCCTACGGGAACTCGTGGAGACCCCTGGCGTGCTGGAACACTGCGATCCCGAGTGCCTGGAGAACTTGAAGAAAGAGCTTGATCGGGCAGAGATCGTTGAGCCGGAAGAGATCTCGTCACGCGTTGTCACGATGAACTCGACCGTACGCCTTGTCGACATCAAGACGGGCGAACCGGAGACATATACGCTGGTTCTTCCTCAGGAAGCTGACATAGACGAGGGAAGGATATCGGTGCTGGCTCCCATAGGAACGGCAATGCTGGGCTACAAGGTTGGCGACACATTCGCATGGCCAGTGCCTGGGGGCGTGAGGCGACTGCGGGTCAACGAAGTGACCCGCCCTGTCGAAACCACCGATGAGGGCTGAACCGAGTCAACTCGCGCGAGCCGCACTCTCAGTTAGAGGCCAATAGCCACCCCAGGCAAGTCTTGCTGAACCAGCTATCGGGCTTTCTACCCGTTCGACCTCCAACCAAAGTAATGCAACCCACCAAGCCCGCTTTGGTGTCAGCGGGCTAAGCGTTCGTCGCCTCCACCACCCACCGCCACAACTGCTCGCGGCCAAATCCCGTCTCGGCGGAGAATGCGAGCGTATCGCGGCTGTCGATGTTGAGGGCCTCGGCCACCTGCAGGAGCAGCTCGGGGACTTTGTTTTTGGCTACCTTGTCCGCCTTGGTCCCGACTACCAGGCAATCGATCTCCAGGCTCTGGAGCCATTCGGAGGCCGCGTGGTCGAGCGGCTGAGGCGGGTGGCGCAGGTCGATCAGCTGGACAACCCCCGCAAGCATGGCGCCCGTGTGAAGGTATCGCTGAGTGAGCTCGCTCCACATCGCCCGCTTTGACTGGTTGACTGCCGCAAAGCCATAGCCCGGCATGTCAACCAGATAGAACGGTTTGCCTGTCTTGGCCTCGGGCGTGACCCTGTAGTAGTTGAGAGTCTGAGTGCGCCCGGGGGTGTTCGAGGTTCGGGCCAGACGGGGATTACCGACGAGCGCGTTGATCAGCGAGGACTTGCCCACGTTCGACCTGCCGATTAGAGCTATCTCCGGCAAGCGCTCGCGCGGCGCCTGGTCAAGACGGGCGACGCTGGCAATGAACTCCGCAGTCATTCGCATGGTCTTTTCCTGATCAGTATCCCCCGGATGCCTTGGCCCTGGCCGTCCGCTGTTTGGCGAAGTAGCTTTGTGGCTTTGGCGGCTTCGGCTTGGTCTTGGTCGAGCGCGCTCTGCCGGCGGTCGGAGCACTGCGGGCAGGCCGACGCGGAGCACTCCCGCGCACGGAACTCTGTCTAGGCGGCTCGGGAACGGTATAGTCGAAATCCTCTAGCTTACGCCGCTCGATGGATCCACCCAACGCCTTCTCGATATCGAAGACGACGGCGGCATCCAATGGAGTGACGAGGGTCATCGCGTCGCCCTCGCGCTCCATCCTGCCAGTTCGGCCGATGCGGTGGATGTAAGTGTCGGCAGTCGCAGGGACATCGTAGTTGATGACATGAGATATGGTCGCCACGTCCAGCCCGCGCGCGGCAATGTCGGTAGCGACGAGTATCTGGCACTCGCCCGAACGGAACCTGTCCAGGGCCGATTGCCTCTGGTTCTGAGTCCTGTCGGCGTGCAGAGATGCCGTAGAGTAGCCGGCGCTCTCGATCTGCCTGGCCACGCGGCTGGCGCGGTGCTTGGTGCGAGTGAAGATCAGTACGGAGTTGACGTCGGTCCTCTCCAGCAGGCTGAGCACGAGAGATGTCTTCAGGTGCTGCGGGCACGGGTAAAGCGCGTGTTCGATGGTCTTCGGAGGCGCTTGCAGGTCCACGTCCACGCGCAGCGGGTCCTTGAGGGCATCCTTCGTGAGCTGCATCAGCTCCGGCGCGAACGTCGCCGAGAGGAGCATGCTCTGGCGCTCGGCAGGAAGGCGAGAGAGTATCTTCTTGATCGGCGGCAGGAATCCCATATCCAGCATCCGGTCAGCCTCGTCCAGCACCAGCTTCGTCACCCCGGAAAAGTCCGTATTGCCTCGGTCCATGTGATCGAGCAGCCTGCCTGGACAGGCAACGATCACGTCGAATCCCGTCCGCAAGGCCTTCTCCTGACGGCTCATGGCGACGCCGCCGTAGACGGTAGCGGACCTGATATCAGTGAACTTGCCCAACTGGCAGAATGTCTCGTGGATCTGCTCGGCAAGCTCCCTGGTCGGCGTCAGCACGATGGCCCGCGTGCAAGCCTTCTCTGCTGGGTTGGCGAGCAGATGCTGAAGTATCGGCAGCACAAAGGCGGCGGTCTTGCCGGTTCCTGTCTGCGCGGTTCCGATGTAGTCGCGGCCACTGAGGCCGATCGGAATCGCGGCGGCCTGGACGGGTGTCGGCTCGCCATAGCCAGCCTCAGCTATCGCGCGCTGAAGCCGCTGATCCAGTCCTAACTGGGCAAACGAGCCACCAGTGTCTGGAGCGTCTACCCTGTTCTGGGTCGCGAGAGGCTTTGCCGACGCGGGTCTGCTCTTTGCGTTCTGTGCCTTGAAGCAGATTTCGCAGTACACGGGCTTGTCAGGGCTGGGCTTGAACGGCAAATCGGCTTCCTTGCCGCAGACTGAGCACGTGGCAGTGTGCATCCTGCAGGACCCTCCCCTGCTGTATGCACGTCTGCCTGTACGCTTGGCGTGGCACTTGGTGCATCGAGTGGGGGGATTGAAGCCTCTGGTGGAGAACTGCTCTTGCTGGAGTGCGCTGAACGTGAACTCCTGCTCACAGTCCCTGCACACGCATTTCTTGTCTTGGTAGGTTATCACTTGAACTCCTGGTTGCTTGTCACCTGTATCTTTTGTGGGCTTGAATCGAGTGAACTAGCCGGACCGAAGATCTCAGTGAACAACCAGGTCAGTGTCAAACCAAAGCAGCAACCTCGTTACATTATATCACATCGGCCGGAGCGCGCTTTGCCGGTCGAGACGTGGTGCACTGTCAACGTCGGCGTCT
This sequence comes from uncultured bacterium, assembly GCA_964523735.1. GTDB lineage: Bacteria > Armatimonadota > UBA5829 > UBA5829 > UBA5829 > CAZFYZ01. Next base: position 3,255 of record CAZFYZ010000155.1, read on the forward strand.
GGTCGCCAGGAACCCGAGTCCTCCCGCAGCCAACGCCGCCAAGCCTGATGGCTCGGGAATTGGCGTGGCATCAACCGCCAGCACTACTGATCCTAGCACGCCTGTAGCAGGCTCACTGTCGTAAGGGGGTGGCGGCGGCATATCCAAGTCAGCAAAGGCGTGTAAAGGAAGCTCCAGACCAATGGTGAACCTCCCCTTTCCATCTAGCAGGCAATCCCAGCTTTCGCCAGGCCGAAGCTGGAAGATTGACTCCAGGCTGAAGAGTTCGGGCTCCGGATAGGTAGCCTGTCCCAGCCATTCTGTGGTGGCCAAAGCAACGGTCTTGCTTCCGTCGCTCAACCCGATCGTGAAGCGTCCCGGGTCGGGCCCTGGATTTAGCAGATCGGTCCACCAGCCAGCAGTAATGCTGCCCGACCACCTTACTTTGACGCTTTGGATGTTGGAGAAGCTCGTGCCGAAATCGGCATCTGCTGATTTGTCGACGAAATACGTGCCTTGGAAGAACGGCATCGACATCTCGTAGGTCTCCGCACCAACAGACGCCGGTGACATGGCCAGAAAGAACATAACCGAAATGAAGATGAATCTCACAGTCTCCCCCGTCAGACCAAAAGGTCCAGCAGACAAGCTCTGCAATTTTCGTGCCACTTCAGGTCGTTGATGAGTTCGAAGTGCGATTACGTGATTAAGCTAGCACAACCAACCGCTTGTGTAGCCGGAGTGTTGGATCCTTCGCATACCGCCCTCAACGACCTCGAAACGATGAAGCGCGCAGTGCCTCTACTGCGCAGTGACTTCCAAGCTCCCAGTGCACCGAAAGTAGACCAGGGGCACACCCATGGCATAGCCTCCTGTCTGCCGTGGTACGGTTCTGGCTGCATCGGCCGCGAGAGCTACAGGGCACGCAGTTTCATTATGCCAGGCTCTAAGGGAACAACTTCCGGTTCAGTGCTGAGTCGTGTTATGATGTGATTACTTCCTCAGCCTGGGCCGGGGCACAAGACCCCCTCTTGAGCCAACGAGGGCCGTCTCAGGCACATAAGCGCAGAAACTGCAAGGAATGCTGTACAGTGAAATTCGGCTGGAACCAGACAACACAAGTCACTATCGCTATTCTCGTGCTTGTATCCACAGTGATAGCTTGCGAGGCTGCTAACATGGTCACATCCGGGGAGATGCGCGCCAAGGCTAAGTGGGTATTCGAACGCCTGCAAGATCCTAAGCCGCCCCTACCCTTCTCGCTTATCTACGACGGCCGTCATTCCGACGAGCTGTTGGGCTCGTGGAAGAAGTCCGCGAGGATCAGACAGCTAACCGGCGACCGCACCGAACGAACGTGCACGTGGACCGATCCCAAGACGGGCCTGCAGGTCCGCTGCATCGCGATCGGATATGGGGATTACCCGGTCTCAGAGTGGACCATCTACCTCAAGAACACCGGCAAGTCGAACACACCGATCATAGAGAGCATCCAGGGGCTCGACGCGCGCTTCGACCGCAAGGCGTCAGACCCTGAGTTCGTTCTCAACGGCATCAAGGGTGACTTCTGCACCGCCGACAGCTACGAACCGTTCACCCTCACGATGGGTCCGGACTTCACAAAGAAGTTCGCCCCGCCGGAGTACTCCGGTAAGTCGTCCGATGGGCCGGATGGCTGGCCATACTGGAACCTGCGGGTTCCGGGTGGAGGGGTTATTCTAGCCTGCGGCTGGCCCGGTCAGTGGCAGTCTACGTTCAGCCGCGACGCCGGCAACAGCCTTCGGGTGAAGGTGGGTCAGCAGTTGACCCGTCTCTACCTGAAGCCGGGTGAGGAGATTCGAACACCTCTTATTGCAATGCTCTTCTGGCAAGGCAAGGACGTTGTGCGCGCGCAGAACATCTGGCGCAGGTGGTATATGACACACGTCATTCCCAAGGTGAACGGCAAGCGTCAGCCGCCGATCACCCAGATTCAGGTGAGCGGCTCCGTCGACACCAAGGACGTCGAGAGGTATCTCGAAGCAGGCATCAAGCCCGATATCTGCTGGCGGGATGCGGGCTGGTATCCGACCGAAGACGGCCCTTACAAGGGCGGAGACGCTTGGCTGAATACGGGTACCTGGGAAGTGGATAAGACCAGGTATCCGAATGGGTTCAGGCCGTTCAGCGACAAGGTGCGCGCTCAGGAAATGCAGTTCCTCCTGTGGTTCGAGCCGGAACGCGTCGGTGACCCGAACTCATGGCTAGGAAAGAACCATCCCGAGTGGATACTGCCAAGAGGGAGCGCGGGCGACATTCTGGACGAAGGCAATCCGGAGGCATGGAAATGGCTGGTGGATCACATCGACGGGATGATCAAGAGCCAAGGGCTTGATTGGTATCGGGAGGATATGAACGGTGAGGGCCCCGCACCAGCGTGGAGAAAGCACGACGCCGAAGATCGCCAGGGGATCACCGAGAACTTCTACGTCCAGGGACACCTGGCGTTCTGGGATGAGCTGAAGCACAGAAACCCGGGGCTGCATATCGACTCCTGCGCCTCCGGCGGACGGCGAAACGATCTAGAGACGATGAGACGAGCTGTTCCACTCCTGCGCAGTGATTACCAGTTCCCCTCCCAAGGTGATGTCGCCATCGGCAACCAGGGGCACACCTACGGGCTCTCATCGTGGCTGCCGTACTATGGCACAGGGGTATACGGGATCGAGACCTACAAGGTCCGCAGCTTCCTGGTGCCGGCGTTCGGCGTGATCCCTCCAAGAGGATGGGAGAGTGCCGATGACACAAGGGCTGCGACCAAGAGGGCCTACGATGAAGCCAGGAAGGTGGCTCCGCTGATGCTCGGGGACTACTACCCGCTGACGGAGTATAGCCTCGACACTGGCAGGTGGATCGCCTGGCAGTTCAGCAGGCCCGAGCAGGGAGACGGCTTCGTGCAGGCTTTCCGGCGGGAGAACTGCGATGACTCAACCGTTACCTACCGTCTGAATGGTTTGAGCTCTAAGGCAAGTTATCAACTCACAGACTTTGACAGCCCAAACGAGAAGCAGGTCATCAGCGGCAAAGATCTGATGACCAAGGGCCTGACGATCGACGTGAAGGACAAGCCTGGGGCTGCCATCATCACATACAAGAAGGTGAAGTAGCGGCAGTGGGCACCCAGGGATTGCCGGCTCCGGGACGAAAGGCAGTCCCGGAGCATATGCGAAGGCTCGGCTCAACAAGGATTGGCGGGCAGCTGTGAAGAAGAGGACTAGGCAGAATCTGTGGTAACACGGATTCAGTCCACACCTGTGGACGTGGTTAGAGCTGGTCCCGCCTTCCACTTTCCACTCCTCACTTTCATCATATGAGAGGGAAACATGAAACTTGCTCCCAGTCCCGGTAACAGCATCAACCTGCGTCTGAAATATCCGAACACGATCGGCAAGCTGGCCGAGGTCGCCAGCGCAATCGCATCGGCCGGTGGAAGCATCGCCAAGGTCAGCGTGGTGGCATCCGACCGCACGCATATCACTCGAGACGTGGTCGTGGATACCACCGGCAAAGATCATCAGGATACGATTGTCGCCGCCGCCAAGGCTGTCGCGGGGATGGAGATACTGGACGTCTACGATTGCACATTCAAGCTGCACGAAGGCGGAAAGCTGGACGTGATCTCGAAGACCCCGCTCAACGACTACGTGGACCTGTCCATGGCCTACACGCCGGGCGTCGCCCGGATCTGCACCGCCATTCACGACGACCCATCTCTAGCACGTGACTATACTATCCGCCGGAACACCATAGGCATCGTCACTGACGGCACAGCGGTCCTCGGACTCGGCAACATCGGCGCGGTCGCGGCGCTGCCGGTTATGGAAGGCAAGGCGGTCCTCTTCAAGGAGTTCGGCGGGGTCAATGCATTCCCTGTCTGCCTGGACATCAAGAACGACCCGGAACAGCTCTTCGAATCCGCCCGCGCGGTAGCCGCGACGTTTGGAGGAATCAACCTCGAGGACATTGCCGCCCCGACGTGCTTCGAGCTGGAGCGGCGGCTGACGGAAGCCGTTGATATACCGATCTTCCACGATGACCAGCACGGAACGGCCGTCGTTGTCGGCGCCGCGTTTGTGAACGCAGTCAAGCTCACCAAGCGCGACCCGTCCAAGATGCGAGCGGTGGTCGTGGGCGCGGGAGCCGCGGGAGTCGCCTGCACCCGGGCCTTATACGATCTGGGCATCGGTGATGCAGTCGTATGTGACAGGCAGGGCGCTCTCTATCGAGGCCGCGATGGTATGAACTCGTCCAAGCAGTGGCTCGCGAGCGTCACCAACAAGAACAACATGCAGGGCACGCTGCAGGAAGTGCTAAAGGGGGCAGACATGCTTCTGGGACTCTCAGGCCCCAACCTGCTGACCGGTGATGACGTCCGCACGATGTCGGAGGGGCCAATCGTATTTGCGCTCTCCAACCCGACCCCCGAAGTTCCTCCGGAGGCGATCATGGATTACGCCTCCGTCGTGGCCACGGGGAGATCGGACTACGCGAACCAGATCAACAACGTGCTGGGTTTTCCGGGTCTCTTTCGTGGCATGCTGGACGTTCGGGCCCATCGGGTCACGGAATCGATGAAGATCGCGGCCGCCGAGGCGATCGCG
>CAZFYZ010000156.1:0-7798 GCA_964523735.1 uncultured bacterium
ACTTCCCCGAGATCAGCATGTATCAGCATTTCCCCTGGGGTGGCTATGGCGCCAACCCGATGCCCATCTGTCTACAATCGCTGTGGGACGCTACCGAGAACAAGCTCTCCGGCGGGTTCCCTTACTCCGAGGGTATCTACGAGGACGTCAACAAGGTCATGGTCAGCCAGCTCTACTGGAACCCCGACAGGCCCGCAAGCGAGGGCCTGCGCGATTACATCTCTTTCTACTTCTCTCCCAAGGTTGTGGACACTGTGAGCCGCGCGATGTTCATACTGGAGCGCAATATGGAGCGTGGGCGTCAGGACAGCGAAGGCGTCACGAAGATCCTGCTCAAGAACACCGCGGGCGCGCAGTATGCTTTCCGTCTGATCCAGGACGCGGACAAGAAGCTGCCTGAGCGCGTGCGCAAGTCATGGCGGTGGAGAATAGTATACCTGCGCGCCTTGATCGACTCGGAACTCACCAAACACGAGTTCAGAGTCTCCAAGAGGTGCGAGGACGCATTCAAGGAGCTGACGACTATCTACCATTGTGAGAAGTCGTGGGACCTGATCCGTCCTCCCTATAACATTCAGGGTGTAGTGGCCTCGGGGGACTGAGCCGACACACGAGGCCGTCGCGACAGATTGCTTGATGCAGTTGTAGCCGGCGTCTCCGACGTCTTTCGAGGGCGCCAGAGACGCCGGCTACAGCCTTATCGCGATCGCCTCGAGATGAGTTGTCGATACATTTGACGGAGGGGATAGATGCCGGTTCTGCTGTCGATAGGGTCTGATTACATTCGCTCTGCTGTTGTGCTTCTGGGGGTCTGTGCCGTGTTGGCCTTTGTTGCCATTCCGCTCGTATGCTACGCTGGAACCGAGACAGGATGGGCTAACCGATCCGTGACATCGGTGAGAGTCCATCCTCCCTCGAGTGCCAGCAGTGTTTCGAAGACTGCGGCAGTAATACTAGCCAGTCGGATCGAGGATTACTGCGGCGCGAAGATCGTGAAGTCGGGAAAGCCTGATCTCAATATCTACCTTTCGATCAAGCCGGGCATCGGTACCGAGGGCTACAAGATAGTAGACAGACCGGAGGGCGGGATCAGCATCACCGGCAACGATGATCGGGGGCTGCTCTACGGTGTTGGAAAGTTCCTGCATACGTCCACCTATGGCGAAGGCTCGATTACCCCGAGCAAATGGCGTGGGACCTCGGTGCCGAAGTGCCCCGTGCGGGGGATGTACTTCGCCACACACTTCCGCAACTTCTACGAGTCCGCCCCGATCGAGGATGTCAAGCGCTACGTGGAGGACCTCTCGCTGTGGGGCTTCAACAGCTATCTGCTCTGGTTTCAGACGGAGACATACAACGGGTTTGACGATCCGAAGGCTCAGGCTATGGTCGGTCGTCTTCGAGCCTTGCTGAAGACAGTAAAGGACTTGGGGATGAACACAAGCCTTGGCTGCGTGGCCAACGAGGGATACGCTAACAGCCCGGCGGAGCTGCGTGCCGACTCCAGCACGGTAGGTAAGGCTCTGTACGACACTCGCAACGGTCCCCGCATCTACAACCTGGGCCCGGAGTTGTGCCCCAGCAAGCCGGGAAACATGGACATCATTCTTGCTTCGTGCCAGGAGAAGTGGGAGGCATTCAAGGACATAGGTCTCGACTACTGGTTCTTCGCGCCTTACGACAACGGCGGCTGCACGTGTGATCAGTGTTCTCCGTGGGGGTCGAATGGCTATCTTCGGACGACGGAGATAGAGTCTCGGGCGTTCAAGAAGGTTTTCCCAAAGGGCAAGCTGATCATGTCGCTCTGGTACTTCGACCGCTGGGGTATTGGCGAGTGGAAGGGGATCAGCGAGCGGTTCGGCAAGGAGAAGCCCTGGGTCGATTACGTGATGGTGGATGACTATGGCGGAAAGTATCCGGAGTACCCGCTGAAGCACGGCTCGCCTGGCGGGCTGCCTATGTTGAACTTCCCTGAGATTAGCATGTACGCGCACTATCCCTGGGGCGGATATGGCACGAATCCGCTGCCGAAGTATCTCCAGTCGCTTTGGGATGTTACCGAGGGCAAGCTGTCGGGCGGGTTCCCGTACTCCGAGGGGTTTTACGAGGATGTCAACAAGGTGATGGTCAGCCAGCTCTATTGGGACCCCTCGAAGCCGACCAGCCAGAGCCTGCGGGATTATGTATCGTTCTACTTCTCGCCCAAGGTCGTCGATGGTGTGACTTGCGCTATGACCGTGATGGAGAAGAACCTGAAGCGCGAGCGCGAGGACAAGGATGGGGTGACCAGGTTCAAGATCAGTGACCCAAAGGGTGCGAAGGATGCCGCCTGGCTCATATTCGATGCCGACAAGAAGCTGCCGGAGCGCGTGCGCAAGTCTTGGCGGTGGCGGATAGTCTACCTGAGGGCGGTGATAGACAACGAGTTGGTCAGAAACGACTTCAGGGTCACTCAGAAGTGTGCGGATGCATTCAAGGAGCTGACGACCATCTACCACTGCGAGAACTCGTGGGATATGATCAAGCCTCCGCACAGCCTGCAGGGAGTGCTGCCGGATAGGTAGTAGGTATTGGAGCAGAGTACCGAAGAAGGGCAATCGCGAAAGCCAGAAAGTCAGAAACGTAGAAACCGTTTCTCCCTTTCTGGCTTTTCTATGTTTTGGAGCCGCCTACCAGCTTTGGTTCTGGAGTTGGAGCACAGACTCAGCATAGAGTCGGACTGCTTTCCGGGTCTGGGATATGCTCACGAACTCATCGCCTGAGTGAGCTTGCGTCAGGTCGCCGGGCCCCATAACGATGGCCTGCGCGCCAAGGCGGGTGCTGAAAGGCTCAGCTTCGGTCGCTCCCCTCCAGCCGACGAGTTTCGGCTTGATGCCGATGGTTTCGCCAGCTAGCAGGACGGCCTTGACCAGCGTTGAGTCAACCGGCGTATCCAGTGGCTCCCATCGCCGCTCTATCTCGTACGAAGCCCAGCCCTTACCTGCCAAGACCTTCTCGACCTCGCATATCACGCGCGACACGTCCGCGGGTGGAACCACCCTAATATCAGCCTTTGCCACACACGTGTCGGGCACCCTGTTTGGCCGGTCGCCGGCTCGGATTTCGCCCAGATTGAGGCTGGGCGGACCTACCGTAGGATGGGGACTGAAGCTGGTGACAACTCCCGAGATTTCGCGCACGAGGTCCGTCATTCGCCAAATGGCGTTCTGCCCGAGCGCAGGTGTCGATCCGTGGGCAGAGGTTCCAGTGGCGGTCAGCGTGAGGAAGAGGATGCCGGAATGGGCGTGGACGATGTCGAGGTTGGTGGGCTCGCCGACTATAGCGTAGTTGCAGGTGTAGCCGGACTCGATGACCGATTCGACTCCTCTGCCGCCGTCTTCCTCATCGACGGATATCAGAAGGTCAACGCGGCCATTGAGCAGGTGCTGATTTGCTGCCAGATAGCTAAACGCGGCGATCATCGCCGAGACAGATGCCTTGTCGTCGCACGTGCCCAGGCCCCACATGATGTCTCCGTCTGTCCTTGCTCTCGGCACGGATGCTCCGCCCGGGGGGACAGTGTCGGCATGGGCGTTGAGGCAGACCTGTGGAGAGCCTGTGCCTAGGCTGCAGAGTATGTTGGGGCGCCCAGGCTCCAGGTCTATCAGAGTAGGGTTAAGACCTTGCCGGGAAAGCTCGCGCTCAAGGAAGAGCATGATCTCTTCCTCGTGTCCGCTGGTGCTGGGGATGTTCACGAGTTCTTCCAGCAGCCGAATGCAGTAATCCGTATCCAAGGTCACGCTATTGCTCCCACGCTTTCGACCCAGTCCCGAACCGCAAGAAATCGCTCTATGGGGACGGGCGTGCCGTCGGCCCCGAGAGCCAGGATGAAGCGGGACTCGCGAACTCGAGGGCTGATCTGCCTCTCAATGGCAGGCCCGACCCGGCTGAGCGGAAACTGGTGGAAGATGTCCGGCGTCAAGATGCCGATGATGATCAAGTCGTCGCCCAACACATCGAGCGCCTCCTCCCAACTGCAGTCGCCGGTGGGCGCGGGGGTGAGGGCGTGGATGCCATCCGTGCCGGTCTCCTTGATCAGGTGCAGAAGCAGCTTGACGTGCCCACACATGTGCAAGATGGCCTTCTTGTCCACGCGGTGGCAGGCCTCCACGAACGCTTGCTGCGAAGGCAGATTATACTTCTCGTAGATCGCTGGGCTGATGTAGCGTGTGCTGGTGTTCTCGGTCAGGATGATCGTGTCGCACGGCGTGTTGGTGCACAGCTCGAAGCGCTTGAGCTCCTTCTCCTGCATCAGGTGGATCAGGGCTTCCATCTCCTCTGGGTAATCGGCGAGCAGATGCTGCATTCCGATTGCTTCCTCAAGCAGATGAGGGATGGTCGACGGCGGGATGAAGAGGACTGTGATGCCTTGATCGCCCACGCTTGTGTCAATGGCCTCGTATGCGGCCGACTCGTCCACAGGTTCGTAGTAGGCGTCCTCCCATCGCTTTGCGAGGATACGCAGGTCGTCGATCGACTTGACGGCGAACTCCGTTGGGTGGTTGAAAGGGCTGAGGCGCTCGGTGAGGACGCCGTGGCGGCAGCGGCTGACGGTGGTGGTCTCGCCGGAGGGGTCCTTGGTCTTGGTGAACTCGACGCCAGGCATCACCAACCGGCAGCCTTTCATCTCGTATCCTGTGCCGTAATCGCCGATCTGGAAGACGTCGCAGCGGATGTGCCTGTAGAAGTCGTACGGGGTCATCCACTTGAGGTCGTCGGGCAGGATCTCGAGCGTAGGCTCGTCCACAACTGTGGTCCACGGCAGGCGATCTACAGGCTGGCCGTTGAGGACAGCGTTCATTCTTTCGCGTCCGGTCAACTCTCTGCTCCCTGTTCTACGGTGCCGGTTTCTGAATTGTCTTGTTGTCTGTGCCGAGTGGGCGGACAGGCTCGCCCTGCTCGCGGCTCAGGATGCTGGTGACGTAGATGGTTCGGTCGCCGTTGCTGTCCGATCCGAGGACGCCCTCGATCACAATCCTCTCTCCCGAGATTGTCGCGGGGATGCCGGCATTGAGTATGATCTTCATCGCCAGCAGCCGGTCCTCGTCCTGCACGAAGCCGTAGCCGTTAGTGAATGTTCCGGTTGGGACGCTGACTGCGACCGGTTGAGTAAAGGTCACGAACTGTCCGGGCTGGGCGGCCTTGAGGTCGGCGAGGCGGGATACCGTGACTTCCGAGCCGGCTGCCATTATCGTCGCGTCAATGCCCGCCGTGGCGCCTACTCGCGTGCCGCCGGAGGGTATGCCAGCGATGAAGTCAACGGTATCGCCCTTGGCCACTGTGACGGTACCGCTCCAGATAGCAGTGCTGTTGATTCCGGTTGCAGGATGGCCGCCGCCTCCGGCGAAGCCGGCTATACTGCCCTGATACAGGGTCGAGGCGATGCCCGTGCAGGCGTTCTTAAGGACCCGAACATCGCTTGATGTAGGACCTGCATAATAGCGTCCGGACCAGATGGCCGTCACCCGGAGGGTCGCCGCGTAAGGAGCGGTCCACCGAGCGCCGCTTCGTTCCGCGCCTTGGCCTGGGATGAATGTGACCGTGCCCCTGGGATAGAGAATGCCGTCAAGGTCGGCGTCTGCCCCAGGTGAGCCCATCGTCAGGCTGTACTGCTCATCGGTGCAGCGCCAGAGATCGACGCCGTAGTAGTCGAGAGGCACTGTGTGGGCCTGGAAGGTGGTGAGGCCAGTCGAGTAGCGGCCATAAGTCCACGCCCCGCTTGGATTCAGTGAGTTGGACCAGTCGCCGGCAAGGCTCCACTGCGTGACTTTCGTGAGGCTGAAGTTGTTCGTCGCGCCGCTGTCAGTTACTATGACTACGGCGCTCTGTGGTGCGTATAGGGCCGCGCTGACCTCAAGAGTGTAAGTGCCAGGTGTGAGCTGCAGCGTGTAGATGCCCTGGGCGTTGGTGAAGGCCTCAACTGCAGTGCCAAGCGCCTTGACAGTGGCGTTTTGGATTGGGCTTCCCGAGGCCTGATCGGTGACGGTGCCGGTAACGGTTACAGGATCGCGTAGATCGATCACCTCTATGTTGGCCGAGAGGGTCACGTTCTCGCGAATGGTGCGGCTGGATGGGCAGCTGGCGGCGAAATCTATAGTGTCGCCGGTGATGACATCCAAGTCGGCAGAGTAAGTGGCAGTGTGTGCTGTGCCGATGGCAGGGTGAGAGCCGCCGCCGGGGAATCCTTGAATGGTTGCGGCCAGAAGTGCGTTGGGCCGATCGCCGTTCTTGATGATGCGGACATTGGTGTTGGAGCCGTTGCTCCAGTCTGTGCCCTTGAAGACGGCCGTCAATCTGATCCTGGCCGTGAGCGGCGAGGTCCATCGCACGGTCGGCTTGGCCGAATTGGCCGGAGAGTTAAGATAGCCGCCAGGCGGTACATAGGCTGCGCCATAGCCCGGGCCGCCCGGGTAATCCATTGCGACAGTGCCAAGCACCACTCCGGGTGAAGCGTTTGACACCGATTCATCGGCCCAGAACGCATAGTCGGCGCCGACGTAGTCGGTGATGACAGGGATCGTGCTGGCCGTGAAGACCGTGTAGTCTGGGTTGAGCCATCCGTAGGACCACGGGCCGATCGGATTTGTGGTGCTCGAGAAGTCGGCGACGTAGTCCCACGTTGTGGGGTCTGCGAGAACGGGGCCAGTTACCAGACCTATGGACAAGACCAGTAGGAGAACGATCTTACTTGGCATAACTTTACCTTGTTCCTTAGCTTGAGGGTCAACTCTTCTGCTCGGGATTCCATCCCCAGTACTCGCGGAGGAAGCGCGCGGCGTTGTCGACTGCCGCGTCCATGACTATCTTGCCTTTCTCGGCAGAAGCCAGGGTGGGGGCGCCGTAGACGCCCGACTTGCTCGACTGCAGGAACCACGTCGACCAGGTGACCTGCTGCTTGCCCATGAACCCGTCGCCTGCCACGAACTCCGAATGATAGTTCATTATGTCATCATCCGCGGCTTTGGACATATCGACCAACTCCGGGCAGAGGTGGAGGAGGATCGAAGTCTCATACTCGCAGGAGTGCATCGCCCCGCCCTGGGGGGATTTACGCACCGAGTTGAAAGCGTCCTTGGTCATCGGGCCGAGTCCGACGATCGAGATGGCGGTGTTACAGGCGTCACAGATCTCCCGAGAGACCACGCCCAAGAGCCCGCTGTGCTGACCGTGGGTGTCGAGAACGGCGATCTTGGTGAAGCCCATGTCTATGAGAGACTTGCAGATATCAAAGATCATGTCCATGAACACGCGGGTTCTAACCACGATCGTGCCGGGCCACTGCTTCATGATAGCTAGAGAGTAACCATAGCGGATCGTCTCCAGCAGGAGGGTGGGGACCTCGGGGTTGAGTGCCTGCGCGAGGCCCTGGCCCCACGCCTCGGCGATGCGGGCGTCGCTGTCAACGGGCAGATGCGGGCCGTGTTCCTCTGTGGTGCCGACGGGCAGGATCAGAAGCGAATTCTTCTTAATGTGTTCCTGGATCTGGGGCCAGGACTGGTCCCCGAATAGATAGGACATGGGATCCCCTTTCTAAGGAAGGTCTTCGTGTTCGATGCCTGGGATATACTTGCACGCCTCGCGCATGACCGCCTGATAGTGACCATAGCAACACGCTACGTGGTGCATATATGGGCCGTAGATGAACTTGCGCTCCCACTCGGGCCAGTCGTTGACTTCGGCCCAGACGTAGGTGTCATTGGTCTTGGGTCCGTCGATAGCCTTGCCCTCGCCTGTGATGGCCTTATAGGCTCCGCCGTCG
>CAZFYZ010000157.1:0-5642 GCA_964523735.1 uncultured bacterium
TTCTATGTCAAAGCAAGCGGGAAGTACCTCTGCAACGCTGACCGGAACACGTTTGTCAAAGTCAAGCTCAAGGAGGCTGTCGCACTCCTGGACGAGGGAGACCTCACTGACTCTCAAGTGAAAGAAGCACTCTCTCGCGTGTGCGCTGACCAGTCCGGTGGATTGAGGCCTTCGATTGAGACAACTTTCCACTCATTCCTCTTGAGCCTGCCCGGTGTCAACTTCGTGGGCCATACGCACGCGACCGCAATTCTGTCGATCGTCTGCTCACAACGCGCCGAAGAGATAATCAAAGGCCGAGTTTGCCCCGATGAGATCGTCTACTGCGGACAGGAACCCGTCTTCATGGAGTTCATGGACCCCGGTATGGCCCTCGGAATAGCTATGCGTGAGAAGGTGATGGGCTACATCGACAAGTATGGCTGCAACCCCAAGGTCGTTTTGATTCGGAACCACGGCATTGTCGCTCTGGGGCAAACGGCGCACGAAGTGGAAGCCATCACGGCCATGGCGTGCAAGACAGCCCGAGTGCTCGCAGGCGCACACGTCTTCGGCGGAGTCAACTACTTGGCCCAGGAACACGTGGATCGCATCTGCACCCGCCCGGACGAGGCGCTCAGGCGCGCCCAGTTTGGAGACAAGTAGACGATGGATGATCTAGCGAGATACAAAGCACTTGACTACGAACTGCCGGACACGAACCTGGCATGGAGAATGCAGGAGGCCGGGGTGGAGAACTTCGGCAAGCAGGGATGGGACGGCCTGCCACTCGTCAAGCCCAAACGCGATGAAGTGCTGCTGAGGGTTGACGCGATCGGTATCTGCTTCTCGGACGTCAAGCTCATCACACAGGGCTCGGCCCACCCTCGCGTCAAAGGCCGGGATCTAGCCAAGGAGCCCGTGACTCCCGGCCACGAAGTGTCCCTTACCGTCGTCGAAGCAGGTGAGGACTATGCCGACAAGTACAAGCCAGGCGACAGGTTCATGGTTCAGGCTGACATCTACTTCAAAGGAGTCAACGTCGCCTTCGGCTATGCCCTCTCCGGCGGGATGCAGCAATACTGCATCGTCGGCGAACAAGTGTTGGCCGGCGACGAGGGGTCGTATCTGATCCCGGTCAAGCCCCAGACTGGCTACGCCGAAGCGGCATTGGTCGAGCCGTGGACCTGCGTGGTGGCTGCCTATAGAATCCGCCCGCGGAAGACGCTCAAGCCGGGCGGCATCGCATTGGTAGTGGGAACCGACGATAGGACTTACACCATCCATGGCGGCACATGCAAGGACGGTTCTCCGGCGAAGCTAATATGCGCAGGCGTGCCGGCCGGCGGCCTGGCTGCCGTCGAGAAGTGTCCCACCTGCAGCGCCGAAGTGGGAGAGATCGGCAAGCTTACTCCGGAGACCGTGAAGGCGCTCCGCGAGGAGCGCACCGGCGACAAAGGCTTTGACGACATCATCGTGCTCGGCACTCCTGATGCGGACCTTGCCGAAGCACTTGCGGCGAGCCTGGCGAAGAATGGCGTGATGGCAATCGCTGCCTCAAAGCCGATGAGCCGGCCTATCAAGGTAGATTTCGGCCGAGTGCACTATGACTACACCGACCTGATCGGCACTACGACGACTGACATCACCGAAGCCTACTCCAAGAGTCGTGACAGCGAACTCAAGGAAGGCGGCACGGCGTGGATCGTCGGTGGGGCAGGCGCGATGGGTCAGATGCACACCCAGCGGGCCGCAAAGATGAAGAACGGTCCGAAGAAGATCCTGGTGACCGACGCGGACAATCACCGAATAGACTGCCTCAAGGCCAGTGTCGCCGACGATGTGAAGGCCAACGGCATCGAGATAGTCTATATCAACCCTGTCGAGGCTGGCCCGGAAGCGCTGGACAAGGCAATCTCGGATATGACCGATGGCAAGGGCTTCGATGACATAGTCATGACCGCCGCCGTGCTCCCGGTAATGGAAGGCTCCATCAAGTATCTTGCCGAGGACGGCCTCCTGAACATCTTCGCCGGCTTCCCCATCGGTACTATCGGAAACCTCGATCTTGGCATAGTCTATCTCAAGGGTAATCGATTTGTGGGTTCCAGTGGATCAAGGCCACAGGACATGATCGATACACTTGCGCTAACGGAAAACGGTGACCTTCCCGTAGCAAACTCGATGGCCGCGGTCGGGGGGATCGACGCAATGGCCGCGGGCGTGCGTGCGGTCAAAGAGGCGCGCTTCCCCGGAAAGACTGTCATCTTCCCGCAGATCAACCTGCCGCTGACGGCCCTGGTTGATCTCGACAAGGTCGCGCCAACGGTGTTCGCTAAGCTCAAGGACGGTAAGTTCTGGACGCAGGAAGCCGAGGAGGAACTGCTGAAAAGCAGGTTGGAGTTGTAACAATGCGTTTCAAAGACAGAGTGGCGTTCGTAACGGGCGGCGCACAGGGGCTTGGAGAGGCAATCTCCGAGCGTTTCGCCGCCGAGGGCGCAACAGTTATAATCACGGATATCAACGAGGACGGCGCCAAGGCAAAGGCCGAGCGCCTGGCCGGCGCACACGGAGTCCGGACTCTCGGTCTCAAGATGGATGTCACCGACGACTTCGCGGTTCACACAACCATGGAAATGGTCGAGCGAGAATTCGGGCGGCTCGACGTTCTTGTTTCCAACGCCGGGGTTCTCAAGGCCTATCACCTGATCGAGTTCCCCGTGAGCGAGTGGCGGCAGGTGGTCGAAGTCAATCTGGTAGGCTACATGATCTGCGCCAAGCATGCCTGCCAGCTCATGCAGAAGCAGAAGAGCGGCTCGATCATCCAGATTAACTCCAAGTCCGGCAAGAAAGGCTCATTCGGAAACTCCGCCTATGCCGCCTCTAAGTTCGGCGGGATCGGCCTCACCCAGAGTCTCGCCCTGGAAATGGCCCCTTACAATGTGCGTGTGAACGCGGTCTGTCCGGGGAATCTTCTGGAGGGGACTCTCTGGCAGGACAGCCTGTTTGAGCAATACGCCCGCACGCAGAACCTGACAGTCGATCAGGTCAAGAAGAAATACACCGACCAGGTCCCCCTCGGCCGCGGGTGTACCTACGATGACGTAACCAATGTCGTTGCGTTTCTGGCCTCTGACGATGCATCCTACATGACTGGCCAGGCGATCAACGTGACGGGCGGGCAGGAGATGAGATGAGGGTACACCGCTACCCCGAGAACCCAATTGTAAGACCTCAGGACGTCCCGCCCTCCATCGACGGGTGGGAGGTCATGTGCGCATTCAACGCTGGTGTGATCGAGTATCGGGATGAGACACTCATGCTCATGCGCGTTGCCGAGCGTCCCGTGAGCACTGATCCCAACAAGGTGCTGGTGCCGGTGATGGACTGCGGCGCTGACAGCTGTTGCCTCAAGGTACTCGAGTTCGACACATCACAGCAGGGTATCGACCTTACCGACCCGCGCGTGATCATGCTCGGAAGCAGTGTCTATCTCACTTCGATCTCACACCTCAGGCTCGCACGCAGCAAGGACGGGCGCCACTTTACCGTCGATCCACAACCCGCCCTGGCCGCCAATCAGCCCCACGAGCGATTCGGCCTCGAAGACCCACGTATCACCGAGATCGACGGGACCTACTATATCGTATACAAGGGCGTCTCGGAGAATGGCATCACCCAGTGCCTCGCGAGCACGGATGATTTCGTCAACTGGACCAAGCACGGGATCATCTTCTGCCCAGAGAATATGGACGCGATGATCTTCCCCCAGAGGGTCAGAGGTAAGTATGTTGCCCTGCACCGCCCGCAGCCGAAGTTCATCGGTTCACCCAACATCTGGATCGCGTATTCGGACAATCTTGTTCACTGGGGAGAGCACAAGCTGCTGATGGCTTGCTCCTCCGGGAGCTGGGAGGGAGGAAGGATCGGCGGTGGAGCAGTCCCATTCCTCACCGAAGGGGTGGATCGAGATCTACCACGCGGCAACGCCTGAGAACCGCTACTGCCTGGGAGCTGTCTTGCTCGACGCCGAATACCCGGAAAGGCTCCTTGCCAAGACCCCTACCCCAATACTCTCGCCGGAAGCTCCCTACGAAACGAGCGGATTGATGCCTGGGGTAGTCTTCACATGTGGCGCGATCGTAAGAGGCGACACCGTCAGCATCTACTATGGGGCGGGAGACACGTCCATGGCTGGCGCGGACATCAGTCTGACGGATATCCTCGACGCCCTTCAGCCCGTGGTCTGCCCGCTGTAACTGGAGGCAGTCGCGATAGATCGCTTTTGCCGCGGTCCGCACTTGTAGCAGGCGTCTCCGACGCCTCCCAGGGGCGT
Source organism: uncultured bacterium (assembly GCA_964523735.1). Lineage (GTDB taxonomy): Bacteria > Armatimonadota > UBA5829 > UBA5829 > UBA5829 > CAZFYZ01. Next base: position 4,316 of record CAZFYZ010000157.1, read on the forward strand.
CAGAGACGCCCGCTACAACTCCGTCGCAACAGCCTCAACTGGGTGGGGTATCAGCGGCGCATGAGCATCTTGACGACAGCGGTGTCGTCATTCCACTCAAAATCGACCTTGTCAACAAGCTCGTTGATGAGGAAGAGCCCAAGGCCGCCCTCACGGCCCAGATCAGGTTCGGCGGGCACGCACGGGGATTCGCAGCCCGTGATGTTGTTGCGCACTTCCACGAGCAACCCGCCCTCACACACGGTGCAGCGGATCCCAACGTTGTGGCAGTCCTCCCGCGGGCAGCCGTACTTCACAGCGTTCGTGCAGGCTTCGCCAACCGCGAGCTTGAGGTCCTCGATCTGACTGCTGGCGAAGTTCATGCGCCGGGCGATACCCTCGACCGCTTGGCGAGCTATCGCCACGTATTCCGGCGAGCCAGGTATCTCCAACTCCACTACTTCGCCCTGTCTCACGTCTGTCGGCCTCCTACTGCCTCTGGACGTGGCCGAGGTAGGCGCATCGTCCGCTTGCATAACATATTGTTGGCGAATGCAGGCCCCGACTGTAGCTGAACAGGAAGTTTCGTAGGGGAATGACTCGGCGAGGAACCTACAGCACCTTCAGCGCAACGATCGCAACGTCATCGCCGATGCGGCCGCGCGTGAAGTCCAATAGCGCATCGTGCAGATGATTAACCACGTTCTGCGCGCTGACGCCGGCGTTCGCGGAGACCACTTTCCTCACCGCATCGCTGCCGAACCTGGCTCGCAGCATCTCGGCTTCAGTCAACCCATCGGTGAAAACAGCCAGCACATCCCCGGAGGCGATGGGGACTACCTGCTCCTCGTAGCTGACGCCAGATCTAATCCCCAAGAGCATCCCCTCAGCAACAAGCGAGGAGACACTCTTGTCCTTCGCCCGGTAGAGTATAGCAGGCTCACACCCGGCATTGGCGTAGCGCAGTTCCATTCTGTCGAGGTCAATAACGCCATAGAATGTGCTGATGAAGACTTCGGCGGACGTCGACTCACAGATGAGTTCGTTGGTGCGGGTGAGCACTTCGGCGGGTGAAGTGAACTCCCTGGCATACGCGCGCAGCACGTGCTTACCCATTGTGGTATACTCAGCCGCCTCCACATCGCTTCCGGAGACATCCGCAACAACCACACCTAGCGACCTGGGATTCAGGCTGATGAAGTCGTAGTAATCCCCGCCCACTTCGCGCGCGGGAAGGAACTTGTGCCCGATGCCAAGCCCCCGCACTTCAGGAATACTCGAGGGCACGAGACGCTCCTGCAGCATCGAAGCGATGCGGTACTTCTGCCTGTAGACCCGAGCGTTGTGA
>CAZFYZ010000157.1:5652-7687 GCA_964523735.1 uncultured bacterium
AGCTACGCCCCCGAGATCGCCAAGAGGGCCCATCATCGCGACTTGAGACTTGGCATAGACCCTTGGCGAAGCGGCAAAGCCGACGGCTATAGCTACCATCTTCCCCTGGTTGCGGAGCGGAATCGCAACGGCGGCCCCAAGCCCCTCAGCCTGCGAAACCTCCGAACTTAGAGCAGCGGACGAGCTGATATCTTTCAGGATCAGCCGCTTCCCACTCGATTTCACCCTGCTCGCAAGGGGAGCCGCCAAGTCGTGATATCTGTACTTCTGCCGCGTCTTCAACCCGGCGCCGTATCCGAATCGCAGCCGCCCGCTCAGTTCATCCACGAAGAACACGGTGCAGACAGACAGGCCGAAGAACTTGCAGGTCTCGTCGCACAGTCGCTTGAGCACCAGGTCCAGATTCAGAGTCGACGTGATCGTCCTCGACACCTGTAGAAGACTGCTCAACTGCTGAGTGCGGCGTTCGATTCTCGAGTACAACCTTGCGTTCTCGATCGCCACCGCCATCTGGTTCGCTACGGTCGCCAGCAGCTCCAGATCGCGCTCATCGAAGAGTCTGTTTGCGCGCTTGGTGTTGACATTGAGTACGCCTATTACCCGGCCTTTAGTCTTGAGAGGTACCGAGGCCGAGGATGTGATCGTGTCGCGGAAGAACGGCATATCGAATCGGGCATCCTTGTGAGCGTCAGTCACAAGCACGCTTTCCCCGTGCTCCGCGACCCATCCTGAGATGCTTTTGCCGATCTCCTGTGAAGTCCGCTCGACCGTCCGCGGCGCCAGCCCCCGCGAGGCGGCAATCTCGAGCTTTCCCGATTCCTCGCCGATCAACATCAGGGAACCTGCATCCGCGTCGACTGCCGTAAGGCTCTGCTCCAACGCTATGTCCAGAAGCTCGTCGAGGTTCAGAGTGGAACTCATCGCCTCGCTGATCTGGTTCAGCAGGGATAGTTCCTGTATCTTACGCTCGGCCAGCTTCACCAGGTCCTCGTTCTTGCTCTGGTAAGCCTGGTCAGGCTCAAGTGGCAGGGAGGCGCGAAAGGCGGCAAGAGCCGCGTGGCTCGCGACGACGTGAAGCAGCTCTATATCGCCGGGGGAGAATGCTCTCAGCTCTTCGGAGAGACTGACAATCGCTCCGACGTGCGCTTCTCCCACCCTCATCGGAACGGCCAGCACGGACGCAACTCCCGCCTTGGCCAGAGCAGCGCAATGCTGGCTGTCGTGAACGGAGGTATTGCCAATCACCAGAGGACCGTTAGTCGCCAGCGTGTCCTCGGCCAGGGCGCGGGCGGAGAGAGCGATCCGCGCATCATCGCTTCCTCCCACACTGGCAGCCAGTTGAAGCTGCTCGGCGCCTGATCTGGTGAAGACGGAAACGCGGGACACCCTCAGCAACGCGCCGGCAGTCTCGGCTGCCGCAGTGAGACCCTTATCAGACTCCGCGGAGGTCAGAGTTTCGGTAAGTCTAGAAAGCGCGACGACAACTGCCCGGCGATCATCTGGCACGTCATTGCCGCCCGATTGGGGGGCTATTCCCTTGAGCATGGCTGCACTCCAGATCGCCGCAGCGGGGTCGCCTGGCGGTCCATCAGGAGTATAGCATCAGGCAGGTGGACTGTCAATGTAGATCGCTCTGAGGCAAGTGCTCACTCTCAATGAGAGCAACGTCATGCTGAACTGGTCTCAGCACCCAGATGAGGTATAATAACCTCGGGTACAACAGGTCGAATGAACCCCAGGAACCCTCGTGCATAGCAGGCCGTATACCGCACGTAGTTCTTCCAGCAGGCCGAAGCGTTCTTTCACGGAAAGGAAGGCGAATGGGCAAGGTCAGCGTTGTGATTGTTGATACAACAGGCAGCAAAGAGCAAGACGCTACTCTCCCGGATGATGTCAGCGTGAGCAAGATCATCGACAAGCTCGTCGAGGTGATGTATCTACCCGTCATCAATACCGCCGGAGCACCCGTTACCTACAAGCTGCTGCACAAGGTCACCGGCCGCCATCTGCTCGACAACCTCACTCTCAGCCAGTG
>CAZFYZ010000158.1:0-7662 GCA_964523735.1 uncultured bacterium
AGGACTGGGAGGCTAATCCCAAAATCCAATTTACACACTCAGGTTGACACTAGCGGAGTTCAGGAACAGGGTGTTGACAGACAGCTGAGTTGGGGATATAATCCGAATGCTTTGTCCGGGCGCCGGAATATTATGCCAATTGATGACCTAGATCGGTGCGAAACCCGCAGCAAAGCCCCTAGTAGCGGAGAGGCGGAGTTATGTCTTTTCGATCGATTATCGCCGCAGTTGCCCTGCTTGCTTGCGCTATCCCGTCTGTCGCACAGACGCTTATAGTGGGTGATGCTCTGGATGGAACCACGCTTGGCGAAGCCACCCGTATCACCTACACTACCGGGAAACAAGGTCAGGCGGCCTTGTTTGACGCTCCCTCGGACAGCATCGCATACCCCGCCGCTTCATTTGCCTCCGACAATGGACGCATCACGTTCGATCTGAAGTTCACTCAGAGCGTCTCCGAGTCTCACCCCTTCTGGTGTTTGTTCTCAGACGTTGGAACCGCCGGCGCGCCTCCGGGCTCAGTGATCCTTCTCATGCGTCCGGACAGCTCGCTCATGGAGTTTGGCATCTATGATGGCGGCGGGTGGAACTGGTGTTTCTCGACCGGAGTCGATTGGCAGCCCGATGTTTGGTATTCGATAGCTCTGGCATATGGCTCGGAAGGAATGCGTTTGGAGGTGGATGGCCGCGTAGTTGGCAGTTCCTCCTATCAGGGAGGTCTGGCGAACTCCAGCAAGAAGATCGGGTTGGAAGACGATTATGTTTCTGCTCCGCCAATGGTTGTGGACAACTTTGCCACATACAGCATGCCCGTGTATCTGCTGAGCCTTTCCGACTTCATCATATGCCCCGTCACCGATGGTCTGCTGGACAGCACGACCGTAAAATACGAGGTGGCGGAAGATTGCGAGGTGAGCATCGAGGCACTGGATTCGCAGGGAGCCGTTGTGGCAAACCTGCTCAGCGGCCAGAATGTCACTGCCGGGACCCACACAATGACGTGGGACGGCGGCGGGCTGCCCAACGGCCAGTATGCCATTCGTATGACCGCCTCGCCACCGAGCGGAACCCGGCACTCCAGCGCCAGCCTGATCATCGACAACCGCTGGAGTTGGAGCAAACCGCCGAGGATGTTCAGAGACTACTTCGCTCGCGGTATCTGGTTCTTCTGGGAGTCGGACTTCGCCGGAGGCCCCCACGTTGACGACGTGGGGCAGGTACAAGACTACTTCGAACACGAGCTAGCCAACCTTGCCAGCCATGGTTTTGACCACGTGATGGGCTGCTGGACCCCGATTGACCATCGGCAGATTCTGCTGGATACCGCGCAGCGGCACGGGATAAAGGTCGTCATTCATCTGATCGAGGTCAACCACTGGATCACAAGCGAACAAAAGACCAACATATTCGATGTTGCCGCCAGTGCGATCCAGGAGGTGCGAGATCATCCGGCTCTGCTCGGGTACTATATCATCGATGAGCCGAACAACTCTCCGGCCGTCACAGCGCGCATCAAGCTTGCCAAGCAAGCGCTTGAGGCAGTCGATCCCGGACATCCGAGTTTCTCGTGCCTGCTCTCATCTTACGAGAGCACGCTGCGGGAGGTCGACTATAACGTGCTACTGGTTGATATCTACCCTCTGTGGACCAGCTGGAGCGGTGACTGGTCGTACTACATCAGCGAACTGGCACGAGGGCAGGCCAACGCCGGTGACAGGCAGTTCTGGGTGATCCCGCAGTTGTTTGGCAAGCCGGGGGCGTGGAAGATCCCGACGCCGGAAGAGATCCGTGCCGAACTGTGGTTAGCGCTGGCCCATGGCGCCAAAGGCTTCCAGAGCTTCATCTATCAGTCCACTACGTGGATCCAGGGCGAATGGCTGCAGGGGCTTATGGATATGAACATGAACCCTATGGACGGCAGGCTGGACGAGATGGGGCGACTCAACGCGGACATCGCGAAGCTCGGACCCACACTGCTCTCTTTGCAGCCGAGTCCGCTCGATCTCCCGTCGGTTCCGGTGACGGTGTTGCTCAAGCCGTTTGTGGACAGCAGCGGCTCGCGCTTCGCTATCGCCGTAAACAAGTCGATCACCACTGCGGTCACGTTCGCCTGGACGGACGGCTTTGTGCTGGACGTATTGACCAATCAGGTGCTTTCGGAAGTGGTTCTGCCGCCTGGCGGGGGCAAGCTTCTGAAGCTGCTGCCTCCCGGCAAGATCGTTGGACGTGTGGTGAGCACTGCCGGCGCGGCGATCCACGGAGTGACTATCGTGGCGCAGCCCGGTGGCTACAGCGCCGAGACAGACGCGGGCGGCTACTATGAGCTTCCTGGTGTGCCCGAAGGCACTTACAGCCTTGTCGCCAGCCGCGCGGGCTACGCGCAGGCCGAGGCCACGGTGCAGGTTGGCGCCTCGCCAGTCACACAGGACTTCGTTTTGCAGTCCGTCGGGACTAGTCCCAGGGTCGGGCTGGCCACCACCGGGCTCCTGATGCGCGTGTGGGGGCGAGTGGTGGAGGTGCTTCCCGACGGATTGGGTTTCCGTGTCGACGACGGCAGCGGACCCATGCTTATCGACCTCAGCCGTTTGCGCGTTCGGCCGGACCCTGTGCCTCCCGCCGGCCGGTATGTAGGTGTCACCGGGATATCCTCCAAAGCACGCGAGGGCGACTCAATCGTTTCTGTCATAGTCCCGAGAGGCGACGAAGACATCACTGTGCTTGAGTGAGCGCAGTGCGTATCTGTAGTGGCAGACTCCTCCCGAGCCTGCCCGGAAGGCTATCCTGCGGGAACGGGGATGACCTCCGAGCTAACACTGTGTCACTCACCACAGTTCCCGCAGGGCAGCCGGCTGCATGGAGGAGGCCGTCTGCTGCAGGGGAACTCCGGCTCGTGCTAAGTCCAGACTTCGTGCCATGCCTCGTTCCCGCAGCATTTCCACCTGAGGCCGTTTTAGTGCGTAAGCCCTGACAATCTGAGCAGTCACACTGGCTCTAGCTGGCGACTTCATGTATAATGAGTCGTTCCGGGCAGAGGGGGCCTCATCAACGGAACCGCAAAGTGTGGATGGCGTTCTCGCACGTCTCAGCGGGCCTCGATTTCTCGTCAAGGAGTTCGAGTTGGGCAATCTTCATTTCATCGACTGGGCGATTATTGTCGTCTCCATCGTCGGACTACGGTTCGTTAGTCTCTCGACGCGAAAGTTCATGAAGGGCGTGGCGGACTTTCTGTCCGCGAACAGGTCAGCAGGAAGATACCTGCTGACGATCTCTCAGTCCATGGGTGAGATTGGCGTGGTCTCGTTCATTGCGGCTGGTGAAGCGGCCAGGACCAACGGCTTTACGGGAGTCTGGTGGGGACTGCTTTCGGGCGGGATCACGGGCATAGTCATCCCGCTTACCGGATGGATCTTCTACCGGTTCCGTGAGACCCGCGCGATGACAACCGCTCAGTTCTTCGAAGCGCGTTACTCGCGAAAGTTCCGTATCTACGCGGGCATAACTTGCTGGGTGTCCGGCGTTCTGAACTTCGGAGTTTTCCCTGGGGTTGCCGCGCACTTCTTCGTTTACTACTGCGGTCTTCCCGCCTACTACCATCCTATTCCAGGGCTTGACAGCTTCCAGATGTCCAGCTTTGCCACGGTTATGTTTATTGATATGGTGCTGGCGCTGTCGTTCGTCACAATGGGTGGACAGATAACGGTCATGATCACTGAGTGCCTTCAGGGGATATTCTGCGCCGTCATGATGGTTGTAGTGTGCGCGGTGATTATGATTCACATCAACTGGTCCCAGATCGAGCACGTGCTGAGTCAGGCGCCCGCGGGTCAGTCGATGCTCAATCCGTTCGACACCACAGCCAACAAGGACTTCAGTCTCTGGTACTACTTGATCGGCCTGTTCGGCGCGTTCTATACCTACCAGTCGTGGCAAGGCAGCCAGGGCTTCTTCAGTTCGGCCCGGAATCCCCACGAGCAGAAAATGGGCGCGATCATAGGCGTTTGGCGCAGGATTCCCACCGGACTTCTGCTCATTCTCATGCCAGTAGCCGCTCTGGTCGTTATGAAGCTGCCTGAATACAGCAATCTGGCCCAATCCGCAAGTCTCGCGGTTTCGAACATTCCCGGCGATACAAAGGGCATGATCGAGGGGCAGATGATCATGCCGGTGGCGCTCGCCAAGTTCCTTCCATATGGAATCAAGGGACTTCTGGCGACTATTATGCTGTTCCTTTCGTTCACGTGTCACGACACCTATATGCACTCCTGGGGCAGCATCTTCGTCCAGGATGTGCTGTTGCCGATCCGCAACAAGCCGCTTGACCCCGAGGCGCACATTCGCTGGCTGCGCCGGTCGGTCATCTTCGTGGCGGCCTTTGGTTTTGTGTGGAGCCTGTTCTGGCCCGCAAAAGAGCCTATCTATTTCTGGTTCGCGATGACGGGGACAATCTGGCTGGCCGGCTCGGGGCCGGTGATCATCGGCGGTTTGTATTGGCGGCGAGGGACCACGGCGGGCGCCTATGCCGCCTTGGCGCTGGGTTTGCCCATGGCCGTGCTCACCTTTATTGCTATCCGCACAGACTGGTCCAAGTGGCTTACGGATCTCTTCAGCAATGCGCAGTATGTCTGGGGAGGATCGATGGTCCTCTCTGGGATCATCTATGTTGTGGTTTCCCTTCTGACCGGGCAGGAGCGCTACAACGTTGAGCGTCTGCTCCACCGTGGGAAATACGCGATCCAGTCGGACCATGTAGAGAGTGATAGACGGGTAAGCCTGATTGGCCGCTTGTTCGGCATCACCAAGGAGTTCAGTCTGGGAGACAGGATACTGGCCGTGCTGCTCGTGGTCTGGACCCTGGCTTGGTTCCTGTTCGCGTTGGTCTTCATGTTGCTCTATGGGATGGGCAAAGTGCCGGAGAGCATGTGGGGCAGTTTCTGGCACTTCTGGATATGGCTGCAGCTTGGTATCAGCGTGCCGGTCTGCGTTTGGTTCACGATCGGTGGCGTTATGGACATGCGGTTGCTGTTCAGGTCGCTCTCCGTCACTGCTCGCGACACCAGAGATGACGGAACCGTCGTCAAAGTGGATGGGGAGGCGGAAGTGGTGCCGGAGTCGCCGGAGCCCTCGACGCCCACGTCGGCAGCTCCATAGGATCGGCTCGCAACGCCGCTTGTCATGGAAGCTTGCGACGTGGTATAATCTTGCGTAACGAGGAAAAGTCAAGACGAAAGGTGACCCGATGAAGGCGGACATTCATCCGAAGTATACACAGTCGAAAGTGACCTGCGCGTGCGGCAACGAGTTCGAGACCAGGTCCACGGTCGGCGATATCAAGACGGAAATATGCTCCGCTTGCCACCCGTTCTTCACCGGCAAGCAGAGGATAACGGACACCGAAGGCCGTGTTGAGAAGTTCATGGCCAAGTACGGAATGAAGAAGACGGCTGAAGGCGAGCAATAGCTCGCAACAGGTCAAGCGATTTCGGGGAAGCGACCGCAGCGGATTTCACCGCATCGCGAGTCGCTTCCTTTGTCGTTGATAGCTCATCGCGAGCTGTCGGGCAGGTACTGATGGCTGATACCAAAGAAAAGAAGTTCCACTACGGCGGTCAGGCGGTCATCGAAGGCGTGATGATGCGCGGGCCCAAAGATTTCGCCATTGCCGTTCGCAAGGCCGACGGCGAGATCGTCTCCTCCAGGGAGAATGTTGACTCGATCATCGGCCGGTTCAAATGGCTCGACAAGCCGTTTCTCAGGGGCACGCTTGCCTTGATCGACTCGATGGCGTTAGGGATCAAAGCCCTCAAATACTCGGCGGATATCGCCATGGCGGATGCGGTTGAGTCTGAGAAGCCCAAAGATCCTCCGTCCGAGCCGACGGCTGATTCCCAGGAACAATGCGCCTGTCATGATTGCCAACAGGAGCCCAAGGCAAAAGAGCCCGGCAAGGTCAATGATGTTGTCGTTGGCGCGATGATGGTCTTTGGCCTGGTGCTCGGGGTGGCGCTGTTCATGCTGGTGCCGGTCCTGATCGTCAAGCCGATCAAAAGCGCATTTGACTGGCAGGGCTGGCAAGCGGCCGCACTTGAGGGCGTGGTCAAGATCACGCTCTTTGTCGGCTATGTGCTGGCAATCTCGCTGATGAAGGACATCAGGCGGGTGTTCCAGTACCACGGCGCTGAGCACAAGACGATCAACGCCTATGAGGCCGGGGTCGAGCTGACGGTCGAGAACGTGGTCAACTACACAAAGGCCCACGTGCGCTGCGGAACGAGTTTTATATTGGTCGTGTTGGTGTCCAGCATTGTGGTGTTCATGTTTATCAGCTGGGACAACATTCTGCTGAGATTCTTATACAAACTTGCCCTCCTGCCGTTGGTGGCCGGGATGGCCTACGAGGTAATACGCCTGGCCGGCAAGTACAAGGATTCGTTCTTTGCGAGGCTCCTGGTTCTGCCTGGGCTGATTATGCAGCGGATCACCACGCGCGAGCCGGAGCCGGAGATGATCGAGGTCGCGATCAAGTCGCTGCAGGCTGTCCTCGACCATGAGGCTGCCCGCGATTCCGACGCCGAACCCGCCACCGCGTAGCCCGGATTTGTAATCGCGAAACCGCGAAAGAGCGAAATCGCGAAAAGACAGGAGGTTAGGTAAGGGAGTCTTCTGCCTCTTTAGCTTTCTGATCTTCGCGATTGGATTCCCTTTCGCTTCCGTGTTTTCGTGACTAGAGGACCCTTCATTGTTCGAGAAACTAGCTGAAGTAGAAGAGAAATACGTTGCGCTTGAGGAGAGGCTGGCGGACCCTGACATCGTCAAGGACCAGCAGGAGTTCCAGCAGGTAGCCAAGGCCCACTCCGATCTGTCGGAGCTGGTTGGCAAGTGGCGCGAGTATAAGGACGTCCGGAAGCAGCTCGAAGAGACCGAGCAGATGCTGGGCGAGAAGCTCGATGCTGACATGCGCGAGCTGGCACAGATGGAACTCGACGAGCTGAAGGCGAAGATTCCACCTCTCGAAGACGAACTCAAGGTCATGCTCCTGCCAACGGACCCGAACGATGCCAAAGACGTAATAGTCGAGATCAGGGCCGGTACCGGTGGCGAGGAGGCGGGGTTGTTCGCGGGCGATCTGCTGCGCATGTATACGCGCTACGCTGAGCGAATGCGCTGGAAGGCCGAGCTGATGAGTTCTGTCGAGACCGGCATCGGCGGGTTCAAAGAAGCCGTTATTGGCATCAAGGGCAAGGGTGCTTACAGCAGGCTCAAGTTCGAGGGTGGGGTGCATCGCGTTCAGCGCGTGCCGGCCACCGAGTCCAGCGGGCGCATTCACACGAGCGCGGCGACTGTGAGCGTGCTGGCTGAGGCCGACGAGATTGAAGTCAACATCAGTGCTGACGACCTTGAGATCGACACCTACCGCTCCGCGGGCGCGGGTGGGCAGAACGTCCAGAAGAACGAGACCGCGATCCGGATCACGCACAAGCCTACGGGCATCGTTGTCACTTGCCAGGACGAGCGCTCGCAGCTCCAGAACCGCGAGCGGGCCATGACGATTCTGCGCGCACAGCTCTTTGAGCGCGAGCGGAGGTCTCAGCAAGAAGAGATCGCGGCGACTCGCCGGTCGATGGTCGGCTCGGGCGACCGCAGCGAGAAGATCCGCACCTACAG
>CAZFYZ010000159.1:0-7641 GCA_964523735.1 uncultured bacterium
GCCACTCACAAATGCAATGGTGCTGGCAGTTGACACCCGCCGACCTCACACGGTAATCGGAGTAAAGACACACGAGCAAGCGTTAGGTCGGCCCAAGTCCGACGGCAGGCTCGACATCTGCTCTTATAAGAGCGACTGAGAGACACATAGAGTCTTCTATCTTGCCGACCCCTGTCGGTGTGCTTCCTTAGAACCTAACCACATCGATGGTGGCCTTTATGCAGGAGGATTTGTTAGCACCGTGGGGAATGTGACCTATAGCGAGAAGGTCAACGGTGCTCCTCCAGTCTCGTTCCCGACCGAGGATGAGATCTATGTTATGGATCAGGAATGGCGGAATCAAGCCCTGCAGGGAAGCGATGTGGGGCTCATCTCGCTCAGCGGAAATCAGAATCTTACCTACTCTGCCCTTCTCTATATCAATGGAAACATAACGCTTACCGGAAATTCCAAGCTGACAATCACAGGAAGCGGGGTCGTATATGTCAACGGCAACGTCCAGTTGACCGGCAACCAAACATGGACCAATGGGGCTATACTGGTGGTAAAGGGGACGATCCAGCAGACAGGAAACAGCATCTAAAAAGCAACCGGGGATTTGGGCCCCTGCGGTCTTGTCAGTCTGTCAAACAACGCAACCCAAGCGATCCAGTGCACCGGCAACGGTGATTCCATACCCATGGGCTTGATCTATGCCCCACGCGGCGGCATCAAGTTCACGGGCAACAGTGCCGTTTTCGGAGGGATAGTCGCTGGCAGTGTTAGCCCCAACGCCGTCACGTGTGTTGGAAATGGATCTGTCACATATCCCACTTCTCTAGATGGCCATTCCCTCCTTCCGAAGTCGCTTTCGGTCTCCTCATGGCTTGAACGCTGACGCGATACGATCTGATATCGTATGTGAAAACGGACGAGGCACACAAAGTCTCGTCCGTTTTCGTATATTTACATAAGGCTTATGATTAGCATTTTCTGCGGAGCTTTATCAGACCTGCAGCAGAGCTTATACCTGAGAACATCACCAAGAGTCCGCTTGGCTCAGGAACAGACTCTGTGCGTACGGTCAGCTCAACACCGCAATTATAGTAATGGCAGTCAGGATCGAAGCCGAATCCGAAATTGGCATTATTACTGCCCGGTTTGGTCTTAGATGCCTCCTGGAGATCGGGAAGCAGTCCGAGTACGCTGAATCGATATTCTAAGTCCTCAGCATAGTTGTTATTGTCCGTATACGTCGCGACCATGGGACCGGTCAGATCAAGAGCGTTCTTGTTCTTGTCCGCCCAGTTGTCTCTACCCCCTTCATTGTCGAACCATTTGTTGACTCCCTTCTTGGGGTTGTCCAGGAGATGGATATAGAGCTTATCGTTCGACTCCTGCGTCCAATCGTTGATGTTCTCTATCGATAGATAAGCTTCTACGATTTTCTCACCGTCTGGAATAGTCCAGTCTATGCCCCAAGCATAGTAGTAATCATGGGCAAGATCTCCCAGATCGCGATCAGTTGGCGTGAACTTGTAGACCCCTGCTTGCGCATGAGTCGCGAATAGCAGTGCAGCGCACGCGAATGCGAGCAGCAGCAAATGTCTCATAACAGCTTCCTCCCATTATTGTTTTCCAAGAGGATTAGCTGCACAATTTGCGCCAAACAAGCCTAGCATTTGTGCTGGTTTTGAAACCCCAACACATAGATCGCCAACTTCTCAAGCTGACCTATGTTCAAGAGACACACCTCTCTGGGGAAAACGTCCGAGAGCTCGCGTTACGAATCAAGAGAGATACCAGTGAATACAAGTATTTGGCATCTTATTCCGCCCTTTAAAAACCCAACGCATCCCGCTGCAGTTCCCAGTCTGAAGGCAACTGCTTTGTCAGGGTCGTCAGCGACAATCCGCTCGGCTCCTCGCCCATCAGGATCGCCTCGACTATGTCCGGAGCGAGGAGTGTCAGCCGCAGCAAACGCGCTGCGAACGAAACATCCAATCCTATCTCCCGCGCCAGTTCGGAGACTGACGCGAACTTGCCATCATCGAGCAGCCTCTGCCACCTGTGCGCTCGAGCCAAAGCTATGACCAGCGCTTCCTGATGAGATTGGCGCATCGGCGTATCGGAGGCGAATGCCTGCGGCATGATGATCTCTCTGCGACCTCCCCGCTTCTTCATTCGAAGCGGGACATTGACCACTATCCCCTGATTATCGCTATGTACGGTTGTTCCAGGTGTCATTATTCATCAGTCCTCTCTTGTCGCGCTGTCCTATCCCGAACCTCACTGACCAGCGAGTGCAGGCCGTTGCCTCGGATGCGGATATTCATGCCGTCGGTGTTCACTATTACATTCTCGATCAGGAGATGGACGATCCTCGATTGCTCCAGAGGGAAGAGCTCGTCCCAGATCGGGTCGAGCCTGCGCAGACATTCGGCAACATCGCGCTCACTCACGAGCCTCGCCTGCATGCCCTCTATCTCTTCATTCACATCCTGCAGCCTGCGCTGCGTGTCAACGAAATCATCGTTGGTGCGCCGTATCTCGCCTGCCGTTTCGCTGTCGGCAGCGCCGGAACCCATGAGTATGGCGGCGGATTGCCTGAGTTCAGCTAGGCGCGTCTCCAATTCGTCTCTTTCGGAGCGCAAACGGTCGATATCCTCTGCCTCAAGTTCATTGGTCGCTTTGTAGGTTTGAGCTATCATCTCCGGCGACTTGAATATCGCTCTCAGTTGCTGAACGACGGCTCCCTCAATGTCTCCAGCGGGCACCGATCTTACGGGGCAGTTGTGGTAGCCGGTCTTGGCTGCCCTGCCGCATGTATAGTAGCGGTAGTTCCTGTGGGCTGGTCCGGTTGATACCGGGCTCATGGCCTTGTCACAGGCTCCACATCGAATCAGACCCTTGAGGAGCGCCGGGGCTTTGGCTCGAACGTGCTGCGAGCGATGGCGCTTGTTGTCTTCAATGACGGAATGCGCCCGTGCCCACAGGTCTTTGGTAACGATTGCCTCGTGCTCGCCGGGGTACGTCTTGTCCTTATGGAGCACCTCACCCAGGTAGGTGCGGTTGTAGAGCACCCGGTAGATGTGCATCTTGTGCCAGGGCTTGCCTTCGCGGAACGTTCCGTTCTTGGTCATCCACGCTTTTGTCGTGATGCCCTTCTTGTTCAATTCCTCGGCAACGGTCAGAGGCGAACCGATCTCCGTGAACCTCTTGAAGATGTGGCGGACCAACCGCGCCTCGTCCGGGTTGACCGTTAGGCGCGTCTTCTCGGGGTCCACGTCGTAACCAAGCGGTGGAGTGCCGCCTGTGAACTTTCCCTTACGCTTTGCAGCGGCTACCTTGTCGCGAATGCGCTCCCCGATTATCTCGCGCTCAAATTGGGCGAAGCTCAGTAATATATTGAGCGTGAGCCTGCCCATGGATGTCGTCGTGGAGAACTGCTGCGTCACACTAACAAACGATACGCCGTTGCGGTCAAAGGTTTCTATTATCCTCGCGAAGTCCAGCAGCGAGCGGGAGAGGCGGTCAACCTTGTAGACAACTACGCAGTCGACCCGGTGGTTTTCCACGTCCTCCAGTAACCGCTCAAGGGCCGGACGATCCATCGTTCCGCCCGAGAAACCGCCGTCATCATACCGCTGCGGCATCACCGTCCAGCCTTCATGCCGCTGGCTTATAATGAACGCCTCGCCTGCCTCACGTTGGGCGTCCAGGCTATTGAACTCCTGTTCGAGACCCTCTTCGGTCGATTTTCTCGTGTAGATCGCGCAACGAACACGCGGGGTGATTGTGCTCTGAGTCTTGCTCATTCCTCGGCCCGACCTTTCTTTGCGTGCGATTTCTTCAGGCCGAAAAAGGAGCGCCCGTTCCAGTGTGTTCCGGTTATGACCTTGGTAATCGCCGTGAGCGACCTATATTGACAACCCTCATATTCGAAGCCGCCGTGCACCACGGTCACCTCGTATGCTCTGCCGTTCCACTCCCGAACCAGGCGAGTGCCCACCACCGGAATGCCTGCCTTTCGCTTCCGTTCAGCACGTCTGCTATCCAGACTTCCGCCGTTCTCGTCGAACCCGTGCGTGTCTAGGATCTTATCCATTGACGTCCGTGCCTTATCCGATAGACCGCCGTACGCGATCTCCTGGATGCGGTATGCGAGCCTCTTGATCAGGTAGGGTCTGTTGAAAGCCGCCGGTTCCTTGCCGAAAAGCGTTCGCCAGAGCTCGCAGAGCTGATCATGGTTCAACGTATCAAGATCCGCAATCTGTTTCAGAACCGAATCACCGGTCCCGTTTGTCATCTTCATTCACTACCCCCATAATATCGCTCCCGAAGAGGAATCACTTTTTGGCCCGTTTCGCCGCCGCGCGCATCTGCGCTAGGGTCTTTCCCTTGGTCCATTGGACATGCGGGCGATCCTTGAACTTCTTCCAGTCGCCACCCCACTCCAGGCCGCACTGCCGGGCGGTTTTCCCGAACTCATCCCAGGGGCCGTTCCAAGTAACCTTGCCGTCAATGACGAATGCATAGTCGGCGGCGAGGCCGAAGTTGTGCCAACTGTATCCACCGCGCGCGTTGGTCACAATGCTTCCTGGTGCGGTGCGCCCTTTGGCATAGAGCCCGTTCTGGCTTTCGATGGACCGATAGCCCCAGGTCAAAACGACCCGGATGCCTTGTTCGGCCAGCCTTGCCTCAAAGCGGCCCAGCTTCTTCGCAAACTCCGGGTCGAGCCCGATTCTTGATGCGCTCATCGGCTCTCTCCCTTCGGAAGCGGTTTGTTGATGCAATGAACGCTCTTTCCGACGAAAACATCAAGTCCTGAATCGGAGAATGAGCGGCCTTTCCTGATTTGGCTCATTTCGCGTTTCCTCCCGCGTAGTATTCCGGCGGCGAGTATCCCCGCCACCTCGGTCATTCGTTCATCGAAACTCAGCCAGTCTGGGCTGGCTGATCGGTTTACGGCTGATGCAGCCGATGAATCAAAGATCATGCGTGTTTCCATCCTCTCAGCATTTGGCAGCGAACTCCCGTCGCGTTTCCACTACCACTGGTTACTTACCGGCGAAATTCTCGTTATGTCGGTTTTGCTCAGACTATTTTTCGAAGCCCGCGGCTCTGAATGCTCGTTGGAGCTTTCTCACGCGGTGGTAGAGAGTAGCGCGCGGCGTGCCCGTATTCTCGGATACCGCTGGTATGCTGCCGAACTTGAGAATGTCGTGACAGAGATCCTTGAGGTCGTCCGGAAGACCTGACACGATGCTTTCTATCTCCGCTCTGAGTTCTATCTCACCCAAGGCCGATATCGACTGCCTGCCAATGCGCATCAGGTACTCGTCCTCTATGATCGAGTCACCGGGGCCATAGGTCCATCCGTCGTCATCCCGGTATTGCTCATCCAGCGAAAACTGATGGTCGCGGAAATCGTAGTGCCAGGACTTGCGAGCCTCGATCATATTGGCGATCTTGTTGTTAAGCACCACATTGACGAAACTTGGAAGCTTCGCGCGGCTCGGTTCGTGCTTAGAAAGCCTCTCTCGTAAGTGCCAGGCAAGTTCGGATTCGATATCGTCTCGATCCGAAACCGTGAAGCCTGCGGTGCCGATCAGGTTGTAACTCTTGTGTTTGATTTGCATGACCATCTCGCAGGTCAGCCCGTCGTAGTTTCTTGCGATACCCATTTGTCCTCCTCGGCCGAGGAGGTCGTTGTGGGCATCGTCCGGCACTAAGCGGAGACATTGTGATGACGCAGTGCTTGCGTCACCCACAACGACCTCCGCTTTGCGGCCAGTCCGTGATGTGATCAGATTCTGATTGGAGCCAAGTCTAGTTGGCGGCTACCTCTTCCACGAGCATCTGGAAAGGCAGACCGCGCTGCACCTCGATGGACAGAACCCGGCCATCACCGTATCCGTCCAAGAAACCCAGAAGATCCGCTACTGCAGGTTTTGAGAGATATGCGGCGCTTGGAACAAACGGTTTTGGGCCATTGTCACCGCCGAGCTTTATCTTGCGAATGACCTTGGGGCGTGGATCGAGCACCGGTTCGCCATTCCTGATGACCAGGTTTTCGATGGTGCCGTAGTAGATGTCGTGCAGAAGCTCGAATAGCTGTCTGCGTGGTTGTGAGAGTGGTTTCACTTTAGCCTCCGTGCGGCAGGTCGCCGTGTCTTTCACTCTCTAATGGTGAAATTTCGCTGCGCGGAGGCTTCGGATGGGGTCGGAAGACATCTGGGGAAGCAGATTCGCGCTTGGAAGCGCCCGAAAAATTCCTGGATTATTTTTCTCTAAGTACAAAATGACCCAGCGAAATTTCGCTGGGCCGCATAATGGGTGCAGGATTTGGTGGCCATCAGATGCTCATGCGGAGCGTTGCCTGCCAGGTTTTCTGTTCTTCGTCGTAGAGGAAGGGATCATCTTCCATATCGAAGATGCGCCTCAGGTGTTTTGATATCTGGTTTTTCCAGTCTTTGTTCTTGTCCTTGTTGCCTATCGAGTAATCGAGAGCGCCGTTGTTGCCCGCGATCTCATAGAGGAAGTCCCATACCCTTGTCGGCTTCTTTGTCCTGCTGTTGCCCATGCCCAGCTCGTGACAGGTGAACTCGCGAGTCTTCCCAGGAGCCGTGATAACAACCTGGTCTGTATACTTGAAATGCATATGCACGTCACGCCACCTCGTGCCGAGAGGCGTTGGGAAAATGCACTTCATCTCTTTGCGGTCCGGCATCAAGACGTGCTCGGCGTCGAATCTGTCCAGAGACCGGGTGAACAAGTCTGTTATACTGAACCCCTTGCCGTCCGCAGATAGCGCCTCCCCCAGAGGCAGGAACATGGCGCGCGCGTGTTCAAGGGCCATCCGGCACTGAGTGGACAACGGCTTATCAGCCGGATACAGGATTACCGGCGGATCGCCGCATTCACACAGGACTTGGAGTATCGCTTTCTCCAGTCCGGCTTTCGCACCCAGCGTTATCAGATAGACCGGGAACTTGTGGGAGACGTTCGGCCTATGGTTTCCGATGTGATAGGCATGGGAGCCCATCGGTGGAGGAGGCGTCAGTATTTCCAGCGCCATTGCCTTCGCCACATTCTCGCAGAGAAGACGTGAATCCAGCTCGAGGATTAACATCTCCTCACGTGACACCTCAAACGGAGCGCAGTCGGCGAACTCGCACCTGCAGACGGCCTCAAGTGTCCCGTCCGAATATTCCTCTATGGCATGCCTGCACCGGCACGGTGGAGTGTTCCTGCACGGAATGGACTGGGCGTACTCCCGTCCCGGGCGAAGAAATCGGCGAGCCGTGTCAAAGTCACCGCCCGTCAACATTCGCCACTCCGACTCGACCGCCGCAGGTCCTGGCAGGCTACACAGTGCCGACCACAAACTCATCGACTTCATCCGATTCTTCTTCCTCGTCCATAATGAACTTGCAGGAGCGCAGCCACTGTTCGATAAGATCGCCGTCTCCGTCTCTCAAGTACTGGGCAACGTTCGATGGTTTGATGACGACGGTTCTCGGGCGCTTTGAATCGCTGAACCAGATGCGAAAGCTCGCTTTCAGGATAGCCACATCCTCCGGCATCTCTTCGCCACAGAGTTGAAGCATGGCAAAAACGTCGTCGGCCTTGATCGTTCGGATTGTGTTGTAGGCTCCC
>CAZFYZ010000160.1:0-7581 GCA_964523735.1 uncultured bacterium
AGGGCCCTTCAAGAAGCTCAGCTTTCTGTGATAGAATCTAAGCAGTTTGCGCACCCGTTCTATTGGGCATGCTTTGCCTTGTTTGGAAACCCTAGATAGTGGACGCTCAGAGACTGCTTGACGCATATGTGGAAGCCCCCGAGGACAGTGGGGGACGGCATTGGGAGGACCTCTCGCAAGTGGTGAGGGACCTCGTGCACAAGTCTGTCGGCAAGCGCGAGGTCAGCGACCTCGAGGACTTCGAGGAGGAGTGCGTGGTCGCGATCTGGCTGAAGATTAGCACCTTGCGTGCCGCTTCGGCGTCAGAGACGACGTCTCCAACCTCTGGAATCGACAACCTGGAAGCTTTTGTCCGGCAGGCGGTCCACAACCGATACTGCGACGCGATCCGCCGAAAACGCCCCAAATGGTATAACCTCAAGCTCGAGCTGATGGAGATCTGCTCCGGGAAGACCAATGTGCAAGGCTTTGCGCTATGGCAGAGCCCAGATTCGGGCGCGAGGCTCTGTGGATACGAGGACTGGCAGAAGATCAGGGGCTCGTTCTCCGGCAAATGCCGTGAGCTGGCTGAGAATTCGGCGGCGTTTCGGGCCAGGCATCTTCAGAACCGCGATCCTCAAGAGCTTCCGCTGTATGAGCTTGCGGCGACCGTGCTCGACTTCTGCGGCGGGCCGGTGGAAGTGGATGTGCTCACGAGCTGCATCGCGGAGCTTGTGAAAGCGAAGAATGAGGACCCGCTGTCAATCGATGCTCAACCCGGCGGAGATGAGGAAGCCGGTGCCCCTGTAGATTGGCTCATTTCACCCGATACTGATGTTGAGCAGCAAGTCGTCGATGCTTCGTGGTTCACGCACGTCATCACCTGGTTTTGGAAAGAGTTCCTGGAGCTTTCTGTGAAGCAGCGGAAGGCGGTTATATATGGGATGTCCCGCGAGCAGGTGATGGCCCTTTGCGCCGAAGTAGGCGCTGTCGAGGTAGCCAACTCGCTTGAGATGAACCGGGAGCAGTTCGCGTCTTTGGTTGGTGGGCTGCCATTGCCGGACGCCAAGACGGCGGACGAACTGGGGATACTCACTCGCGCGGTCCCGAGCGTGAGGTTCAAGGCATGGGGGCGGATTCGCAGGCGAACAAAGAAGTCAGCGCTGTCGCTTGAGGATCTTTGAGAACTCCAAAGAATTGCGGCAAGGTGGTAGGACCGCCTGCGACATGAATTACTGAAGGTATAGGTCGATGGAGTGCGCGAAGACTGAGGAACTGACCAGGTTCTTGCTGGGAGAGCTGGAGCCTGGGCGGCTGATTGAGGTGGACGATCACCTGCGATCCTGCGAGAGCTGCAGGGCGCGGTTGGAGCGTCTGCCCATGCGCGCGCGCGTCATCGGCGGATTTGGCGCAGAGCTGCTCGGCGTGGCCGACTGCCCTGAGTATGAGGAGCTTTCCGCGTTTGTGGATGGATCGCTTGGAGCAGACAGTGCCAAGGCCATCACGGCTCACCTCAATGCATGCGAACTGTGCTCGGCAGACGTTGAGCGGATTAACGAACTGCGCGGACACGCATCGCTGCGCGATAAGGTCAAAGTGCAGCCTGGTATGAACCGGCGTGCATCGGGTTGGCGGATTCCGGTCTGGCAGAAGGCCCTTGCCGGCGCGACCGCGCTCGCGGCTATCGTGGCTGTCGTCATCTACACAAGCGGGCCGCCAGCGCAGCGTTCCCCGGGCCAGGTGTACGCCGTTAAGGATGTGCACACGCAATCCGCGCCTGACGTTGCGAAACCTCAGGTGGCCCCGACACAAGTCGCGGAGCAGAAGCCGGAGACCCCTAAGCCCACCGTGATCGCGGCGAAGCCGCCTCAGGCGCCGCCCAAGCCCGCGGTTCTTGTGAAAGACGGCTCATACGGTCTAGTCAAGCGGGATGGCCGAGTTGCGTATGCTCGCTCTGACGGCAATCTCATCCGGACGCCGCTCGAGGCGAAGATCGACCGGCTGATCGCGCAGAAGATCGCATCAGGCAAGATCAGGCCGGCACAGACCGTGACAGTCGCGATGAATACGATTCAGGTCAGGACGGAGGATGGCTTCACGCCGTCGCCCGCCGCGCCGAAGCCGGTCTCGCCGTCAGGGATAGTTCTGATGAGCGACCGCCCGGCATTCAAGTGGACACGCGTGGACCTGGCCGATTCCTACAGGCTGGTTGTTACCGACAGCAAGGGGAACGTGGTCTTCGATCAGACTACGGACAAGACCTCGCTGTCGCCCGGCGCCCTGGGTCGCGGCCAGGCGTATATCTGGCGGGTAGGGGTCAGGTTCTCTGAGAGCGATGAGTGGGCCAGTTCACGCGGGCGGAAGTTCGGCGTCCTCTCGAGCGACGATTACAGCCTGATTCAGTCAGTGAAGCGGACGATGCCCGGCTCGCATCTGGCATTGGGTGCGGTATACGAGTCGCTCGGTTTCAGCGACGAAGCCGCGCGCGAGTACAACTCAGTGCGGAGGGCCAACCCCGGCTCTTCGTTGGCACGAAAGCTTCGCTAGAGAACAGGACCGCCATTTCCGGCCACGTGTTCACCGTTCTCTCTGCCTGAATGGTGTGCTCCGCTCGTAGATAACGAACAGGTAGCAGTCCGTCTTGGGTTGATAGTTGGCCTCGATGTAGTCGATCAGCAGTCTCGGCTGGTGGTCGGCCTCGATAGTGAAGAAACCGTCCCGGTCCCACTCGAGCGATCTCACGAAGTACCTCACGCGGTTCGATTCCATATCCCCGATGATCTCCCTCTGCACGCTTGGGGTATCAGTGACGCCGGGATGCGGTTCGTAGAACCGAGTCGGTGAGCCGCGATCTGCCAGGAAGTGCAGGGCCGGCGTCCCGCAGAGTATCTTCTCATCTGGACGGGTCATCTCGCGTATGTCTCGAGCGGCTATCGCGATGGCTTCCGCGTGGCCGCTTGCCGCTCGGATGCCTCCACGGCCGGGGATTATTACCGGCGCGTAGTCCCGCTGAGCCCAAGTGGTGTAGACTGCGAACGGGGCGAACGCAACAATCGAGGCAACGACTCCCGCGGCTCCGCCTATCCTCAGCAGCCTGTCCTTGTGCGCTGAAGCGACGGCGAACGCGACGGCGGCGATCGATGCCGCTCCTACGAGACGAATCCCTGCGGGCCGCACGCGCAGCATTAGTATCAAGGCGAATGCAAGGCCGAACAGCACGGCGGTAAGCATCTCGCGTCTGTCGCCGCTCTCTATTGCTCTGCGAACAGACACAACGGCCAGCACCAGCAGTGCAAGAGGCAGCAAGTAGAACCCAAAGAGCTGATATGGCAGCGCGATCCACATCGGCGCCCAATGCCTGTCGATGACCAACAGCTCACTCCACGGCAGAGGATATGGCAGGGGCCGTACCTTTGGAAATACCAGCGCGGGAAAGAGCACGGCGGAATCCACCATTGCCCCAAGAGCCTGGTTAACCCCAAGATAGACAGCCATTGCAGCGGGAAGCACCATCGCAGCCAGCAATCCCTTGCCCGCCTGCTTGAGCCGAGAGCGCATATCGCCCCCCGCAGTCAACAGGAGGCATCCAACCAACGCTAGTGTTGTGTAGGCGCCGGCGTCTTGACGGAACAGGAGCGTCAGTCCCGCGAAGAGGCCGGCGAGAGTTCTCCATCGCGGTAGGGGCTGCTCCACAAACCGGATAATGAAGTAGGCGCAGGCAGTCGCCGCAGCCATCCAATACGTCTGGTTGGCCCCGAGCGGGACAAGTGCTAGGAAGACAGTCAGCGAGCCGAGTCTGGCCACGTTGTTTGTAGGGACCCTGGATACGATTGCATAGAAGATCACTGCGTGTACTGCTCCGAATGTGAGCATGCACAATCTGATGGCCGCCATACTCTCACCGAAGACCAGAAATGCAAGCGCGTTAACGTAAAACGAGCCAGGCGCGTAGAGCGTCCAGAAATCCCGGTAAGGTACCGCCCCGTGCAGCACAAGTCGGGCACCTTCCGCGGCGACGCCATCATCATACGAAGAGAAGTTGCGGTCGAAGATGAGGAATCCGATTCGGACGGCTAGCGCGCAGAAGATGAGAGGCAGGGCCCATCGGAGAATCGATGCGCTGTCTGATGAGGAGGAAGTCGAGGACTGCTTGCCTTGTTTGGCCATAGCTGATGGTCGGGGCGGGCGGATTCGAACCGCCGACCTCTCAGTCCCGAACCGAGCGCTCTACCAAGCTGAGCCGCGCCCCGCCGACCTCGATCATTATAGCACCCATGGGCACCGCAAGGCAATAGCACCGCGGCCCGTTGCTCAGGCACCTGTGTAGACCTCGGGCTGGTGGCGGACGATTTCACCTTCCACCATGTAGATCACGTCTTCGGCGATATTCGTAGCCTGGTCGGCGATTCGCTCCAGATGCCGCGCGGCTGAGAGCAAATGAACAGCCTCCGCGACATGCTCTGGGTTCTTCTTGATGTAGTTCTGGACCGTCGGGAACATGAGCTGGTTCATCGCATCCACTTCATCGTCTGACGCGCGAACCTGGCGGGCGAGGGCAGCGTCGCTGTTGACAAGAGCATCCAAACTCCGCTTTAGCATGTCCTGAGTGAGCTTTGCCATACCCGGGAAGTCCAGCCACAGGTCGATCTTCGGACGATCAGCAAGATATACAGCCCTCTCCGAGATATCTACAGCAAGGTCCCCGATGCGTTCGAGGTCGTTGTTCATCTTCAGAACGGCAATGACGTATCGAAGGTCGATCGCAACTGGCTGGTGGAGAGCGAGTATCTTCAGGCACTCCTCTTCGATCTCTACCTCGAGCTGATCAAGCTGGTCGTCATGCTCGATGACTTCGATGGCTTCTTTCGGGTTTCGCGAAACAAGCGAGTTCACGGCCTTGCGCACCGCCTCTTCGACTTCCGCTCCCATGAAGAGTATCCTCTTCTTGAGCCCCTCGATCTCTTTGTGCAGGTGGGTGGTCATCTAGCCAAATCTCCCGGTGATGTAGTCTTCCGTCTGCTTCTTGGCGGGGCGAGTGAAGATGTCGGTTGTCGGCCCGAACTCGATCACCTCGCCATTGAAGAAGAACGCTGTGTAGTCCGACACGCGCGCTGCCTGCTGCATGTTGTGAGTGACGATGACGATCGTGTAGTCTGTCTTGAGTTCGCCGATCAGGTCCTCAAGCTTGGCAGTACCCACAGGGTCGATGGCAGAGGCCGGCTCGTCCATCAGGATTACCTCTGGCTCAACTGCGATAGCTCGAGCTATGCACAGTCGCTGCTGCTGCCCACCGGATAGATTGGTGCCCTGATCGTCGAGCTTGTCCTTGACTTCGTCCCAAAGCGCTGCGTTTGATAGAGCCTGCTCGACTCGGCCCTCAAGCTCGGTGCGGGAGTATCTGCCCTGCAGCCTTAGCCCATAAGCGACGTTGTCGAATATGGACATCGGGAACGGGCTCGGCCGCTGAAAGATCATCCCCACGTTCATTCTGAGCTGGATCAGGTCCACCGAAGGGTCTAGCAGGTTCCTGCCGTCGAGCAGGATCTCGCCGGTCGCCATCTGTCCGCGATACATCTCGTAGATGCGGTTGTAGCACCTGATGTGGGTTGACTTGCCGCAGCCGGATGGACCGATTATCGCCGTGACCTGGTTAGTGGCTATGTCCAGGTTGTTGTCCTTCAGCGCATGGTGGGAACCATAGTGGAAGTTGAGGTTCCGCACGGATATCTTGGGATTCTGGATCAACTGCTCGCTCATGGTCGTGACTTCCTCTCTCGAGCGATCAGTCGTGCGGTAAGGTTCAAGAACAGCACTGCGGCTGTGATCAGTAACGATGCTCCCCATGCTCTTGCCTGCCAATCGGAGTAAGGTGACATTGCGTAGTTGAAAATCGTGACCGTAAGGTTGGCCATCGGCTTGTCGAGTGCGACGCTCCAGTATGGGCTGTTGAGCGTGGTGAAGAGAAGTGGGGCGGTCTCACCGCTGACTCTCGCCGCTGCGAGCATAACCCCAGTCACCAGTCCGCCTTTGGCAGCCCGAAACGCTACATCGAATATCATTCGATGACTGGGTGCACCTAGTGCCAACGCCGACTCGCGCAGAGAGTTCGGAACTAGTTTGAGCATATCCTCTGTCGTCCGCATTACAATAGGCAGCATTATAATCGCCAGCGCGACGCCACCGGCCAGCCCGGAGAACCCTCCCGTCGGCACTACCAACAGAGTATACACAAACACGCCGATCACGATCGATGGCGCGCCCATCAGCACGTTGGCGACGAATCGGACTGCAGCAGCGAACCTCCCATCCCGCCCAAACTCCGCCAGAAAGGTGCCGCCGAGAATGCCGATCGGCACACCAATCACGGTCGCGAGTGCCGTGATCAGGAGAGTGCCCGCAATAGCATTCGCTAGCCCG
The DNA here is from genome assembly GCA_964523735.1 of uncultured bacterium. Lineage (GTDB taxonomy): Bacteria > Armatimonadota > UBA5829 > UBA5829 > UBA5829 > CAZFYZ01. Next base: position 6,397 of record CAZFYZ010000160.1, read on the forward strand.
CCGCCGGTCTCGCCCGGAGGCTTCGGGAGTTCGGTGAAGAAGCTCCAGTTGATTGCGGCAAGGCCCTTGTTCGTGACAACGTGGAGTATCCACAAGAGCATGAACAGGCCGAACAACGCAGCGCCGCCGGCGACTATGGTGATCCCGGCATTGACCAATTCCCTGCCTCTGACAGATCGCGCTCTCATGTCCGGCCTCCCTTCGCCGCCTTACGGAGCCACAGGTGAGCTGCAGCTTGGAACAGAGCCGTGATCACAAAGAGCACCAGTCCCAACTCAACGAGCGCGCTCAGATAGAGCGGTTCAGATGCCTCCGTGAACTCATTCGCCAGGGTAGAGGCAATAGTGTTCCCACTAGCAAAGAGAGATGCCGCCAGCCGATGGTCATTGCCAATCACGAACGTCACAGCCATGGTCTCGCCTATCGCGCGTCCCAGGCCGAGAAAGACAGCCCCGACCATCCCACGCATGCCGTACTTGATCGACACATCCTTCGTGACCTCCCAGGTGGTCGCCCCGAGCCCGTAGGCAGATTCCTTCATCACTGGCGGTACCATCTTGAGCACGTCTCGCATCACCGAAGAGATAAACGGCAGGATCATCAGCGCCAGGATGATCCCCGCCGTCAGCATCCCGATACCCATCGGTGGGCCCTGAAAGAGCGGCACAAAGCCCGCGTGTTTCTGCAGAAAGGGCTGGATCGAGTTGGCCATGAAAGGCGCGAAGACGAACAGCCCCCACATTCCGTAGATGATGCTCGGGATAGCTGCCAGTAGTTCGATCGCCGTGCCGAAGAACCCGCTCAGCCTCTTGGGCGCCAGTTCGACAAGAAACAAAGCGATCACCAGGCTGGTCGGTATGGCAATCACAAGCGCTATCACAGTGGACACGAGTGTGCCGTAGATGCTGGAGAGCGCGCCGAACTCACCTGCTACAGGGTCCCATCTCGCCGAGGTCAGAAAGCCCGGCCCAAATGCCCTGATCGAAAGCATCGAGTTCCGGACTAGCTCTACCAGCAGTCCCGCCATGAGCAGCAGTACCAGACCGGCGCAAGCCGCGCATATCCACTTGAATGGCTTCTCAACTCTCAACTCTCAACTACTTCCAGCTCTCGGTGACCATCTTAACGACGTTGTCCGGCATCGGCACGTAAGCCAGCGGGAGGAAGCGGAGGATTGTTGGCAAT
>CAZFYZ010000161.1:0-7577 GCA_964523735.1 uncultured bacterium
CCCGCCACATTATCAGACAGACAAGCCCAATCATACAAGAAATCTGCTTTTCTCATGATCCAGGCGAAAGGCGAAAAGCAGATTTCTCACTGCGTTCGAAATGACAGTGGACCAGACTGAGCAGTTATCCTACCGCACACTCTGTTGCGGTGGTGAGGCTTCGAGAGTATACTCTTCCTGACCCAAATGGTTCACACAAAACCGCTGCAGAGGTGCCCAAATGCGCTTAGCGATCCTGTGTCTGACACTGATTCTGACCCTGGCGATTGTTGCTCCTGCCGCCAATCTGGCCGATTGCACTGGAGTGATCCGAGTCTTCGGCGATGTCAGGAGCTGGATGAGCACCTGCTTCGTCGTTGGTGACGGCAGTTGGGCGATCGCGGCATCCGACTCGCTCACGGAGAAGGTCAGCAAGGGTCTTGAGTTGCCAGTCAAGTATCCCGTCTTCATCAGTACTTACACTGGCCAGGCCTGGCAGTGCGAGGTCAAGGCGATTGACCAGAAGCTCGGCATCGCTCTCCTGAAGCTTCCGGTTACGGGACTTCCCTCCGCTCCCCTGGCCAAGTTCTCAGAGTTCACGAAGTGCGCCTACGGCACAATGGGCCAGGTCACCAGCGGCGAGCCGGTAGGGAACAGGTGGCCGACCGACATCTACGGGATAGTCCGTGAGATGAGAGACGGCAGCTATCGCCTGGGTGTGTCGAACTGGAGCGCGGGTAAGGGCATCGTAACCGACGCGGATGACTATAAGTGGCTATTCGTCAGCGATGTGAAGCCTGAGACCGCTGTTCCAAACGGAGCCATGGTGACGCGGCAGTCAAACGTCGTGGGGATGTATCTCAACCGAGTCGTGATCACCTACGGCAGGCAGAACGTTTGCCTCGGCCGCTGCGCGATGTCCTCTGAGATCGCCAGGTGGCTTGCCACGAAGGGCATCTCCACGAATCAGCTCTATGATCCGCCCGCCGCGACGATCGCTCGGGAAGAGGGCGCGGGCGAAGCATTCCAACTGCGCACCTCGATATACTCCCAGATCGGCGCCGGCAGGGCGGAAGCCGCCTTAAGCAGAGCCGAAGCACTGACGAAGCTTCGACCGAAGGAGGCTGACGCGCATGTGCTGTTGGGCACTGCTCTCACCGCCGCGGGCAAGTTCGAGGATGCCATCAAGTCGTTTGATGAGGCCGCCAAGCTCGACCCCAACACTCCGACACTCCGCACGAATCGCGCGCTAGCTTTGGTTGGATTGAAGAAGCGCGACGAGGCCGAGGCCGAACTCCTCAAAGCAGCGCAAGAGAGTCCCAACGATCCTCGCCCTGTGACAGCGCTGACGAACTTCTACATGGACGACGAGAAGACACTCGAGAAGGCCGTGACTTACGCTCAGAATGTCCAGTCGATGTCGTCCTCGAGCCCCGCGTCTCAGCTCCTGCTGGCGCGAGCTCAGAAGCGCACGAAAGACTATGTCGGCGCGATCAAGTCGATGCAGGAGGCGCTGAGGGCCGCCCCCCAGTGGGGTGATGCCTGGTATGCGCTGGGCACGATCTATGAAGACGCAGGCGACAATACAAACGCCGAGAGAGCTTACCGCCGGCTGATAGAAATCGAGCCCAGGTCCGTCAGATCGCTTCTCACGCTGGCCTCGTTCCTGGTTGATGTCAAGCGCAAGGACGAAGCACTCGAGCTGCTTGCAAAGATCAAGGAGCTGAAGCCGCCGCAGCCGGTTCTGGACGCGGTGAAGGCGCTGGAGGAAGAGGAGAAAAGGGCCGGGAGTTAGGGCGCAGATCACGCAGTCCCCTCCCTAACCCTATCTCCCCAACCCAGGGCCAACGCACCTGTGAGCGATCTTGAACCAAGGCTATTCTGCGGGAACGGGGATGACCTCCGAGCCAACACTGTGTCGCTCACCACAGTTCCCGGAGAGTAGCCGGCTGCACGAAGCAGGCCATCTGCTGCAGGGGAACTCCGGCTCGTGCCAAGCCTCGTTCCCGCAGCATATCCAAGAAAGGGCCTGAGGGTTAGGGCTGATCGCGCTCCTCGTCCCTAACCCCTATCACCCAACCACCAATCCCTTCCCACGTTTGGCAAGCGTGCGGATGTGGTATAATACGAATGACAATACCATACCAGGTAGGGTAGGAGTCGATCATGTTCTTCGTCCGTTTCAAGTGTCCGAAATGCGGTGAGTTGTTCAGAGTGTTCCGGTTCCTGGTTACCTCTCAGACAACGAAGACCTGTCCCAAGTGCGGCGCTCAGGAGGTGCCTGTGCTCGAAGATGACGCAGTGATCCTCGCGGCTGAAGAGAAGCGCGAGAGCTGCGGAAGCTTTGGGTGAAGATTCTGACTTACTAGCGGCGGTCGCCGCCAAGACCAGTGAAGCAGGGATTAGGACGGATCAGGAGACTCATACAGACCAGCGGCATCCGATCAGCCTACCCTCCAAGAGCCGGCCGCTCTGCAAATGCAGGGCGGCCGGCAACTTTGTGTACGCCACACCGACTACGCGCGAGTCGTCCCCTGGAACCCTGCGTTGCGTCTAGCTGTCTTAAACTCGTGATTTATGCTTGACGAGCAGGCTTAGCACGAGTATATTACGACTGCAGCCGTGCTCCGGGGAGGGTGAGATCACAGCGATTGCGCTTTGATCCTGCCGGCGCCATAGCCTAGATCACACCACGACGAGGAGAAACAAACATGCTCACCAGGAAAGCCCTTATTGTCGTCCTGATGGCGTTTGTGCTGTTGCCATCTGCCCAAGCCGCGCCCAACAGGCGCAATCAGATCCGCTACCGATTCCCCGGGGTAGTGAAGCGGGCAGCGTTGGGCAACACGTCGCCGAGCGTAGCTGTTACGTCGCCAACTGTCGCCGACGGCGCTTGCACGACCACTGAGCCGACCATCACAGTCTCCGGTACAGCTACAGCCAACACGGGCATCGTGAGCGTCGAGTGGGTGCTGTCACACGGCGGTTCATCTTCCCATGGGGTATGTGTCGGTACAGAGAACTGGGAGGTGACGGACTTAGCTCTCAGTCTCGGCGTTAGTGAACTGTCCGTGGTTGCGAAAGATTCCCTTGGGAATACCGGTGTCGCAAATCTGGAGATCACACGCAGCGACGGCATTCCGCCCGTGATAGACATCAACTATCCGACTGACGCCCCCACATGCACGGTCCACCAACCCTCAGTTACCCTTGGAGGAACAGTCCAGGACGCCGACGTTGTCCGTTCTATAGGTGCAGTCAGCAACCGCGGTATCAATGGCACGTGGGACTACTACAGCGCTATCACCGGCGAATGGAGCCTGTCGATCGATCTCTTACAGGGCAGCAATCTCATAACCGTGACGGCGACTGACGGTTCCGGGGCCAGCGCTTCTGACATCCTGGAAGTGGTCTATGCTGACGCGCTTGCGCCCACGATTGTCCCTATGGACGAGCGTACGGTCAACAGTCAGACAACAGAGCTGTATGTGATGGCCTACGACGATAATGAGATGAGCACGGTCACCTGGTATTCCGATACGGGCGACAGCGGCATCTGCACGCGCACAGAGTACGCTGAGTATTGGCATGCGGCGGGCGTGCGCTTGGAGCCGGGCCCCAACATCGTGACGTTCAGCGCGCAGGACTCGTCCGGCAATGTCGCATCGACCACGGTCATCGTGAACTGCTTGCCATCCGCTCCCGGAGACGCGTGGAAGGGGCTGTCGCTTGTCTCCGTTCCGGTCTTCCGCAACGATGAGGATCCCAAGGCAAGTGTTGGATTCTACGAGGACCAATGGCTGACCTACGTAGACGGCAAGTATGCAAGATATCCCGACAGAGGCACATTCTTCTACCAGCTGGAGGGGATACCGCCTCGGGGCTACTGGGCATACTTTGCTGATCCTGCGCCAGCCTACCCATGCGGAGAGGTGCTCTCGCAGAAGAACTCGGTCGACATCACGCTGGACAACGGGTGGAACCTGATCGGTCAGCCGTTCCTGTTCGCGGTTGACTGGGACCTCGACGATATCCAGGTTGGGATGTGGGGTGACTGGACCCCGCTGCGCGACTCGTCGGTCCTTGTTGATACCTATGCCTGGGGGTGGGACAACGTTAGGGGTGAATACTACCTTGTGGCCGATACCTCTGAGGTCACCGGTGCTGTTGGCCAACTTGATCCATGGCGCGGCTATTGGATTAGAGCGAAGATGGCCTGTGACTTGAGACTCCCCGCTCCGCAGATAACACCGGCGGAAGCGCCAGTAGGAGCATCCGCCGGCGGCAAGTAACAAGTCCGTGATGTCGAACTGCCTCGAGACCGTCCGCCCGGCGCGGCGCGAGTGCGGCCGGCAGATTGGCGTGCGCCTTCGTTGCTTCGGGACGTCCCGTCCCGAAGCCGGAAGACGGGTTTCGGGACAAGGTGTCCCGAAACAACGAAAGACTACTTCTTGACCGGCGGTTTGGCGGGCGGCTTGGCCGGTGGCTTCCCCGCGGACTTCGCTTTCTTTGCGAGTCCCTTGAAGAACTCGTCAGTGCGCTTCTTCCTGTCCGCCTGGCCGGGGAAAGACGACTTGGCCTTGGAGTAGAAGGGATTGAAGTCCTTCATCGCGTTCGGGTCAGGCGGCCGCATCTGTCCACCGGGAGGGGGCCCACCTGGTCCGCCACCCGGTCTGGGTCCGCCCGGTCCACCTCCCGGTCCCATGCGCCTCGGCGGGTCCTTGATCGCCGCCATCGCGTTGAGCTGATCCACGGTGAAGATGGGCTTGAGCTTCTTGAGGGCGGCCTTGGCCTGATCCTGCGTCAGCTTCGGCTTGGACCGGATCGGGTTCATGACGGCCAGAACCTGCTTTGCCTGCGCGGGGGTGAGGGTGTACTTCTTGTTCTTGTCGATTACCTCGATGTGCCTCACCATGCGCATCAGTTGGAACGTGTACTTGCTCTGCTCCCTCATCGCCCCGAACCCGGCCCCACCAGGACCTTGAGGACCCGGGCCCTGGGCAAATGACAGGGAGCAAGCGCTCGCGACAAAGATCGCCGAGAGCACGAGTGCTCTAGCTAGTCTGACCATCTATCCCTCCAGTTGCTTATGCTACTGCGCGGGTGGGGCCGGCGGATTGCCGCTACCGGGGCCGGGTCCACCCTGACCGGGTCTACCCTGTCCACCGGATCGGCGCGGCGCAGCCATTCTCGTCATGGCCTCGCGCAGTGCCTTGAACTCGTCTGGCGTAATCGCGGCGCGGATTTCTTTCCAGACAGCTATCTCAGCGTCGATGACAGCCATCTCCGCTTTTCCGCTGGCTGCCAGATCTTCCTTGAACTTCGCCTCGTTGAACTCTTCAGCCATCAGAGACTGGCGCAGCGCTCGGCTCGCCTCAGCCAGCTTCTGCCTTAGCGGCCGAAGCGTCTCGTCGCCCTTCGTGAGGACGGCCCGGAGCTTGTCCTTTGTCTCGGTCGAGAGGTTGAGCGACGGCACGCGGTCGATCATGGGGGCCGACGGCGGCGTGAGTGCGGTCGCCGTTCCTCCCATCCCAAACCCGGCGCCTCGTCGAGCGCCGTCCTGGCCCTGCTGCGCGAACGCGGCCGAGGCGCAGGCGGCTACCGCCAACACGATAATGACAACTACTGCTTTCCTCAAAGTGATCCCTCCCATTACGTGGGGTTGGGGACCGGTGGCGAAACGCCAACCGGCCTCAACACGCCAACTGCTACCGGGGTTAGACGCACCGCCCCCGGTTGCGTTTCACGGCCAGCAGCCCAGGTAGTGTTCAGTCCCCTGCACATGTCATTTCGAGCGGGGTGAGAAATCTGCTTTTGCCAGGCCTTCATCTTGGACGCCACGTGTGAAGAGCAGATTGCTCACTGCGTTCGAAATGACATTCCCGCAAGACTGAACACTCTCCAGCCCAGCCCGAGCCTTGACCTTACGCGCGCCCCTCGCCTACCATGTTCGCAAGGAGACCGAGCATGCGCAGAACAAAGATAGTTTGTACCATAGGCCCAGCCAGCGACTCACCCGAGATGATAGAGAGGCTCATCAAGGCCGGGATGAACGTCGCCCGGCTGAACTTCTCTCATGGCAGCCACGAGGAGCACGCGGCAAAGATAGATACCATCCGTGGGATCAGCGCCAAACTAGGCAGGAACGTGGCGGTTCTGCAGGACTTGCCGGGGCCGAAGATACGCATCGGACGTCTCCCGATGACCGCGACGCTGCAGGCCGGCAGCCAGTTCACCTTCACCACGCGCGATGTCGAGGGCGGGCCTGATCAGGTCAGTCTGCCTTACCCGGAGCTTCTCTCGCAGGTCAAGAAGGGCCAGTCGATCTATGTCGATGATGCCAAGCTCGAGTTCAAAGTGGTCTGCGTCAACTCGACCGACATTGTGACCACAGTCACTATAGGGGGCGAACTGGGTTCACGCAAGGGATTCACAATACCGGGCGCACGCTACGATCTGCCGGGCGTGACCGACAAGGACAAGGACGATCTTCGGTTCGGCTTGGAACATGGGGTCGATTGGGTTGCTGCCTCGTTCGTCCGTTCGGCCGATGACATTCTGCCCCTGAGAAGCGTGATGCGCGAAGCAGGCAAACGGGTGCCGGTGATCGCCAAGATCGAGCAGCCGGAGGCGGTCAAGAACCTCGCGCAGATCGCCGAAGCCTATGACGGCGTGATGGTTGCTCGTGGCGACTTGGGTATAGAGCTTCCGATCGATGAGGTCCCGCTTATCCAAAAGCACATCATCAAGCACGTCAATCCCCTGGGTAAGCCCGTCATCACAGCCACGCAGATGCTGGACTCGATGATGTCCAACCCTCGCCCGACTCGTGCAGAAGTGACCGACGTCGCTAACGCCATCATCGACGGCACCGACGCGATCATGCTCTCCGGCGAGACAGCGGCAGGTGCATTCCCGGTCGAGGCGGTCAAGATGATGGACGCGGTCGCACGCGGCATCGAGAACTCGCCCGACTACCGTGCCTGCTGCGCCAGGCGCATTGAGTACCCGACGCACGACGTTACCGAGGCGATCGGTGAAGCTGCTGCCAAACTCGCAGCAGATCTAGGCCTCGAGACGATCATCACCTGCACTCTCGGGGGCACAACCGCCCGGCTGGTTAGCAAGTACCGGCCGAAGGCGCGGATTATCGCCGCAGCCTCAAACGAGGAGACAGCCCGCCGCCTGGCTCTCTCGTGGGGCGTCGACGCAATCTACGTGGAGATGGCGAAGGACACTGACGGCCTCATTCAGAACGCTGTCGAGGCGTCTCTGGATCACAGGCTCGTGAAGAAGGGCGAGACTGTTCTTGTCATAGCCGGCGTGCCGGTCGGCCTGCCGGGGAACACCAGTCTGATCAGGGTGCTTAGCGCGAACTGAGATTTCTCGCCCTGCTCGAAATGACTGCGGGCAAGAGTGAGCTGTCACCTGGCGCCGTGCTCAGCCCAGTCCGATACGGAGATCGGACACTACCAACGTGAGCACTTACCTGGCGCAAGAGTGTTCAGTGTTGCGGGAATGTCATTTCGAACGCAGTGAGAAATCTGCTTTTCGCGCCTGGCATCCAAGACGAAGGCCTGGCAAAAGCAGATTTCTCG
>CAZFYZ010000162.1:0-7498 GCA_964523735.1 uncultured bacterium
GTATCATCGGGATCAACGTCAAGGGCCAGTCCGAGGCCCTGAGCAAGAACGTCCTGCAGAATGAGTACGCGAAACAGATCGTGCCCGAAATGGGTGGCAAGGGCATGACCTGGATGCGCGTCGCCGGCGGCCAACTGGACTCCAACATCGTCCAGTTCTTCAGTGAAGCCGAGCGTGCAGCCATTATGGAGCGCTTCGACTGCGAAGAGGGCGATGTTCTGATGATGATCGCTGATCCCTCGTACCGCGTTACGACTTCAGTGCTGGGGCAGCTGCGGCTTCACGTGGCAAGGCGGCTCAACCTCATTCCGCGGGGAGTCTACTGCCCCGTCTGGGTCACCGATTTCCCGTTGTTCGATCCTACTGATGAAGGGGGCGTCACCTCGACTCATCACCCTTTCACAAGCCCAGACCGAACGGATTTCGATCCGGCTGATCCTAACGAACTGCTGGCCCTGAAGTCGAGGGCTTATGATATCGTACTCAACGGCGAGGAGTTGGGCGGTGGCAGCATTCGCATCAATGACATGGCAGTGCAGAACCGCATCTTCCAGGCATTGGGCCTGAGTGACGAAGAGGTAGAGGAGAAGTTCGGTTTCTTCCTGCGCGCGCTTCAGTTCGGAGCGCCACCCCACGGCGGCATTGCCCTGGGTGTGGACCGAGTTGTGGCGATGGTTCTGGGCGCCAGTTCGATCCGTGACGTGATCGCCTTCCCCAAGAACCGCAGCGCCTTCTGCCCGCTCAGCGAAGCGCCCTCGCCCGTGGCGCGCGCACAACTCAGCGACTTGGGGCTGCTGGATCTCGCGGGTGAGAAGCCACTGCCGATGCCCGAAGAGGAGACTCTCCTCGGCCACCTGTCGTGGGTCTCGCGCATTGGAGTCGCGCAAGGCGAAGAACGGCAGATGGAACAGGCGCTCGCCGAAGCGCAGCAGATAGCTGCCGTGCTGGCGGAGAACGCGAGACCGGAGGAGGAACCACTGTTCGGCGTCGCTGACATCGCCAACAGGACCCGGCCAGGCGATAAGGCACGTGTCCATCCGCTCGCTGCCGATGGCGAGCTGCTGCGGAACGCACCTGCCGTAAAGGGCGACTATTTCAAGGTAGCGAACATAATCGAGGGCTAGGCGCGCCGGCGTCCGGCCACACGAGGGGACTAAGCGGTGAACCAAGACCTATTCGCGTACACAAGCCCGGACGAGCCGATCAGCACACCCAAGGGCAGTCTGGCCGGCATCCGTCTTGCCATTCAGCCGAATCTAAGCGTGCGCGGGTGGCCAACACGCGCGGGCTCGCGCGCACTGGAGAACTTCGTCGCCATCGAGGATGCGGCCGTGGTAGAACGCATTCGTGTGGCAGGAGCCTACATCGCGGGCTACACGCACATGGCTGAGCTTGGTCTTGGCCTGGACGGCGACACCAGCGCGACCGTGGTGGCGTCATCGCACAGCGACGCAGCGATTGTCATCGATACTCTGGGGGAGGCGCGAGTAGCCGCTGCGGAGGCCCAGCTGATCGGTTTCAAGCCCACCGCTTCCACGATCTCTCGCCGCGGGCTGGTTGGTTTGGCGCCCTCCCTGGAATGCCTTGGGGTCGTGGCGGGTGAAGCCGTCACGATCTCACGAATTCTGCAGGAAACAGCCGGTCCCGATCCGGGCGACTTCTCTCTGGGGGACGCGTTTCCGGATTTCGGATGCACGCTCGAGGTCTCATGCAATGCCGCCGTGATACCGCAGAGTCTCGAATGTCTGAGTCCGGACGAGGTGCGCGCTTTCAAGGCTGCGTTGTCTGTGATGGAAGAGCGCGGCTTCGAAGTACGCGAGACGCCTCTCGAGGACTTTGGGCCATTCCGCGCAGTCCACCAGGCTATCGGCGCGGTCGAAGCCTCGTCCAGCGCTGGGAAATTTGACGGCGTTCGGTATGGTCACCGTGCGAGCAAAGCCGACGATTGGAACGAGATGTACCTGAGGTCTCGCGAGGAATCTTTCGGACCGCAAGTCAAAGCATTTCTCTTCCAGGGCGCGTACTTCCAGTTCCAGGACTACGCGGCATTTGAGAACGCGTGCCGCCTGCGCCGGCGGCTCGTCGGCGCCCTGGACGCCATACTGGCCGGTTCCGATATGATCATTCTGCCAACGCGAAGCAAGGCTGCCGCGACCGGCAAGGGAGACAGCCTGAAGCGCGTCTACGACCGCTTTGCGCTTACGCTTGCCGCGAACGTCGCCGGGCTCCCTGCCGTCAGCCTGCCCGGGTTAGTGAAGCTGGACGGCGATGACCTGGGCCTGCAACTGGTGGGACGCCGGCTCGACGATGATCGGCTCCTTCGATGTGCCGCCGGGCTTACATCCTGATAGGGGGACCCCTGACTATGGCTTACGAAGCAGTGATCGGGCTAGAGATCCACGTGCAGCTCAACTGCGAAACTAAGATGTTCTGTGACTGCCCCAACAGACCGGGCGACCGTCCGAACGCGAATACCTGCCCTATCTGCCTGTGGATGCCCGGCGCCATTCCTCAATTCAGCCAAAGCGCGCTCGAGCATGCCGCTCTGACGGCCCTGGCTCTCAACTGCACCATCCAGCCCCGCAGCGCCTTTGATCAAAAAGTCTACTACTATCCGGACCTCCCGAAAGGCTTCCAGCTATCACAACACCATAGGCCACTTGCCCGCAATGGGTGGATCGACATCACGGCAGAAGACGGCACAGCTAAGCGCTTGCGCATACATCATGTGCACATGGAAGAGGACGTGGCCAAGCTCGTGCACGAGACGGAGGGGCGCACAAAGATCAGCCTGGTTGACTTCAACCGCGCCGGCGCACCTCTTGTCGAGATCGTGACGGAACCGGACATGCGAAGCGCGCAGGATGCGATGGATTTCCTGCGGGCTCTTCGTCGTCAGATCCGCTACGCCGGGACCGCGGAGTGCAGTATGGAGAGTGGCACCATGCGCTGCGATGCCAACATCTCGATTCGACCGGTCGGTTCTACAGAGCTGAACACAAAGGTCGAAGTGAAGAACATGAACTCAGTGCGCGCCGTCGGAAGCGCGATCGATCACGAGATCGCGCGCCAGACGGAAGAGGTGGAAGCCGGACGGTCCGTTGTTCTGCATACGCGGCTGTGGGACCCGGACAAGAACGTCACCACCCCAATGCGCGGTAAATTCGCCGGGCCGTGCGTGCCGGATCCCTCGGTCCCGGCGATCGCAGTCACGCCTGAGTGGATCACGGAAATGAACGCCAGGCTACCGGAGATGCCGGCGCAGAAGCAGGCGCGCTATGTCTCGGAGTACGGTCTGCCTGATGATGAGGCCGCGCAGATGAGCGCCGAGTTGGACGTGGCCCAGTATTTTGAGTCAGTTGCGCGGGCAGAGATCCAGCCGCGGCTTGCGGCGCAGTGGATAGCGGCACGCCTGGCGCCGGTCCTCCGTGAGAAGGGTCAGTCGCTGACGACCACAGCGGTCGCGCCGCAGCGATTCGCGGGGCTCCTGCGAATGCTGGAGCAGGACAAGATCACAGCCAAGGCAGCCCGACAGGTGCTCGACCTGATGTTTGACTCCAACAAGGCACCGGAGGCCCTCGTGGAAGAGCACGCTCTCGGCCAACTCGGAAACACGGAGGCACTCACAGCACTGCTCGACGCTGTGCTCGCGGAACACGCCGATGCCGTCGAGAACTACCGGAACGGCAAGATGGAGGCCGCCGGCTTCCTCGTGGGGCAGGCCATGCGAGCGTCGAAAGGGCAGGCTAACCCTAAGCTGCTGCGCGAGATGCTGGACGCCAGGCTCGCAGGCTGACAGGCAGAGGATATAGTGCCTCTGCCTGCGTGTCCTCTTGATGCCGATCAGTGAGTCATAGTCCCTGCAATGTGCTCACTTCACCTTCTCATAGAATATAACTCTCGAGCCCGGCATCTCGTCCGATGGCAGGCGCACTGCGAGGGTGCGCATCTCGACGCCACTGATGGTCTTGGACTCATTGGTGTCCTTGTTCCAGAGCTTGTACTGCGCATTCGGGTCCATGCCGCGCAATGCAAGCGTCGTGCCGTCGGCGGCGGCCTGGCTGCGGCGGAATACCATGATCATGCCCTTACCGAGATCTGGCCTGTCGAGCTGGTAGCCATACCACATGGTCTCATCCGCCTTGTGCTCAGATAGCGGATAGTAGTCGCCCTCAAAGAACGGTCGCGCCATCTTGTACATCTCCACGGTTTTCAGCATCGTCTCGGGTGAGACGCCGAGGACGCCTCCCACCAGCGCGTTTCCAGACATCATTCCGCTGCGGAACGAATAGGATGGCTCGAAGCCCCAGTTGCCAGCGGAGTGCATCGGAAGGTATAGGTTGAGGCCGGCGTTTTGGAGCTGGTTAGTGACATCCGGGCAGTTCTCGCACTGCGCATCGCTCTGCCACAGCGGAATGCTGCGCGTGCTGGTTTCCAGATCGATCAGACGTCCGCCCGAGGCGCAGTTGTCGATCCAGAGGCCGGGGTGGCGCGCTCGGAGATCGTCCCACATTTGATACATCCCCTCGACGAAACGGATCTCCGTCATGCCCTGGCGGTCTGGGGTGTCGTTCCGCTGCCAGTAGCCAAGTGGTTCCATATTGATGTCCTGGCGGTAGATGTCGATGTGCCCCTTGGTGAACTGATCGGAGAGTAGATCGGTCATCCACTTGCGGGCCTCGGGGATGCCCCAGTTGAAGAGGCCGCCATACTCAGTGATCGGGCCGATAGTCCACTGCGGGAATTCGCGCTCGATCCGACTGCCGCGCGATACGCGTTCCGGTTCGAACCAGACCAGGAACTTCATTCCATTCGCGTGCACAGCATCGCCGACCGGTCCCAGTCCGTTTGGAAAGCACTCGGGCCTTGGAACCCAGTTACCGGCGCCGTTCGGAAAGCCTCCGACGAACCATCCGGCATCCATCCAGAGCACCTCAACCCCGCGTTCCTTGAGCGCTGGTAGGGTAGCGATCTGGTTCTGTTCGGTATACACATTGAGACCAGCGGTGGCGGCTGATATGGGCGAGTGAACAAGCTTGCCGTCGATGCGCGGGTTGTAGTGAGCCAATATGAGCCTGCGGAACTGGTTGTGCCCGCGGATCATGTCGTCACCATTCCAGAACAGAACGCACACGCGCGGGGTGCGGATGCTCTCTCCCGGATGCAGCTTCAGGCGCATGTGCTGCATGCCTATCTTGATACCCAGGTTGCGCCCCTTGTCCCTGTCGAATTGTGCCTGCCACTGGCCGGTCCAGCCGATCGCGATCACCGCGCCGCTGCCTCCGTAGGAGAGATTCATGAAGGGGAATGTTTGGTCGGAGGGCCTGCCGCCGTGGCCTGTGAACGTGCGAGTTACGCCCGGCGGCAGAAGCTCATCGGTGGGCGCGAAGTCCATCATAGTGGCGCGGCTGCCGTGTGAGTGGCGCAGGATGAACTCGCGCTTCTCTTTGGCGTCCATGGTGATGTCCTGGTCGAGCACCCGAACGTCCTCGATTATCGGCGAGTCCGTCTTGCCTTTGTTTGTGATGCGCAGGACCCAATCGACAGCCGGGAAGCCGTCAAATGTGGTTGCTTGGCAAGTTACCTCCAAGCCCGTCTTGGGATCAGTGAGAACCAGCGTCGTCGATTTGCTACCTCCTACTGATGTGGAGTCTTCTACGCTGGCTTTCCAGTTCCTGACCAGTTCCGAAGAGTGCTTCCCACCGAGGCGGAAGCTGAACGGCAAGCGGCCACTCTGCCCCATAAGCGCATTGACGAGGTTTACAGAAGCTTTGCTCTCACCGCTCGACGAAGCAGGTTTAGGTGTCTCCTTGGCAATCCTGAAGCCGTTAAACGCAAAACATCCTTTGACGTCGAATGTGCCATAGCGATACGCACAAGTCTGGAATGCGCCAGGCTGGTAATACGTGCCGCCTCTAATGACTCTGAACCCGCCCTGAAGCGGACCCGATGGGTTTACCACGCCGGATTCGCAGTCCGAGTAGTAGTCGAAGTTGTACCAGTCATTGCACCACTCATCCACGTTGCCCACCATGTCATAGAGGCCATAGGGGTTTGGTGCAAAGGAGCCGGTGTCAACGATCTTGCCCAGCTTTCCGTCAAAATTCCCGTCCTTGGCAGATAACGCGTTGCCGTTGGGATAGATATACTGTTTGCCGCCTCGGGCTGCGCATTCCCACTGGGCCTCAGTTGGAAGGTGATAGCCGTCGGCTTGGAAGTCGCATGCCCACCAGTCATCAGGGCGATAGCACGGCGTCAGGCCGTCCCTCTTACTCAGCCAGTTGCAGTAGAGTGCCGCGCCTTCCCATGTCACGTAGTACATCGGGTGCTTGGCGGTGCCGGGTTTGGGCTGGTAACTGCCATTGACTTTTTCTACGGGAGAGTAGGGTAGGTTGACCAGCACGCCGCTCGTCCAGTACTCCGGGATCACTTTTACGCCTTTGCGCACAATGAATGTCTCGGCTTCGGTTATCTCGTCTTTGGCACTGTTCAGGAATGCGCAGTAGTCCTCAACCGTTGTTTCCCGGGGGGCGATGGAATAGGCCGTCAAGGTCACAGGATGCGTCGGGAGTTGGTCGGGCCTGCCCTGTCCTGTGGTGTCGCCCATAATAAACGTCTGAGCCGGAACGGGCATAAGCTCCGTCGCCGACACGGCCGGCAGAGCAATGGCAGCCATGAAGAGCGCCGCCACAATAATGTAGATGAGTTCTCTGTTCAATTTCGTGCCTCCAAAGTTGGTTCGGACGTTTATGGATCGGATACTAGAAGGCGGCCTTCCTAAGGCCGAAGTGGGGTAGTGCAGGGGTTCAGAGACAGTAGAACCTCTGCACACCACCACGGTTTGGCTACAGGTCTCGCGCTTTCGGTCCGTTGATCCAGATTATTTCGGATGCTTCGTCGCCGGTCATCCCACTGACTCGTATGCCTTCGTCCATCAGTTGTGCTCCTGTCATTGAGCAACTGAGGTGGGTCCGATCCTGGAATTCGAGTGAGTAGGTTGCTTCTCGGTTCAGTCCCTTGAGGGTGATCACCTTGCTGTCCCCATCAACGGCTTTATCGGATGGTTTGAAGACAAAGACAGACCCACGGTCCAGCTGGGGATTGTAGAACTGCAATCCATCCCAATTGACACCATCCGCGATCGGCAGGATATGATAGACATTGCCCCCTCGAAGGATAGGGCGCTGTCGAGCTTTGTACAGAGCAATATGTTCTCGATAGATCGGGTTGTCTACGGCCCAGGTCAGGATTGCGCCAAGCATATCAGTGCGCAGGTAATACGCGCTAACAGCC
Organism: uncultured bacterium; assembly: GCA_964523735.1. Taxonomy (GTDB): domain Bacteria; phylum Armatimonadota; class UBA5829; order UBA5829; family UBA5829; genus CAZFYZ01. Next base: position 7,294 of record CAZFYZ010000162.1, read on the forward strand.
GGGCCGAGATCAGACTTCAACTGGACCGGATTGATCGCAAAGGTATTGGAGAAGTAGGTTGTCCGGGTCTTCCACGGGACCTGGTCGAGGTCGTTCATTGTGCAGAAGGTCATCCTCCGGCAGATAGAGAACCCCTTGAACTTGCCGCCATTGCAGCAGTTCTCGTACCGGTATCCTGGACGGTTGTTGATCATGTAGTCTTGAA
>CAZFYZ010000163.1:0-7450 GCA_964523735.1 uncultured bacterium
GGACCCGTCATCGGAGCAGCTTGATCGCTCCACGGGCCCGGGCAGACGAAGCGCGACGTCGAGCTTACCTGAGGGCGACATGGCAAAGAGGGTTCCCTTCTCATTCCCAATCAATGTGGTTCCCCCTCTTGTCAGCACTATGGGATCAGCCTGCAGGAATAAAGAACCGGTCTCAGCTTTCCTAGCGCCGCGGGAATCGAGCAACACAGCACGCTTGGTACGCATTGACTTGCCCTTGTGATTGATCGACTCCTCCCTACCCACGCATAGGAACTCTCCGCCTGGTGAGGCAATGACGCGGGTGCGTTCGCGAGCGCTGATCGTGCCGCGACAGATGATCTCTCCCTCGCGATCCAGCATCACGTACTCCCCGTCTTCCCCGGCTCGGTTGGGCACCCCCCGAGCAAGAGTCTTTCGCGTGCGCCAGAGGGCCTGAACCTCCTGCAAGTCCGACGGCTCTGCATCGACCTGCCACATCCGGCGACCGCGCAGAGACGCTCTGCAGACACAAGACTTCTGCCAGGTTCCGATCACAACCTCGCGGCCTTTTGAGCTCAGCGCAATCGAGGTCACCGCTCCCGGCGCTCGCCACCTATGGTATCGCCGCCGATTCTTCCCGACCTCTAGCACGTAAACATAGCCGTCTCCGGTGCCTACGACAAACCTGGAAATGTCCCCTTCCGACATCGAGTCCGCACACCAGGCCGCGGCAGGCAGTTCCACCTCCCAGTAAGGACACCCCGTAGACTCAACAAACGTAAGAGTTCGGTCTACCGGATCCATGGCCGAATACGCCATCATGTAACGGCCGTCGTCGGAAACGATCGCTTTGGTCGCTCCCGTAACGTCACATGAGTACAGGCGTCTATTATCAGAGGAATACACGGCAATAGTTCCAGCAGGGGTAACGGTCGAAAAGAACCTGCCGTTCGAGGATAGCGAGGCATCAACTACGCGACCGATGCCAACCTGCCAGGCTAGCTTGAACCTGGCTGTCCTGGCTGTCTGCGGTTGTGGGGCAATCCCCCTGTGAACAAAAGAGACGGCCGCGACACAGATGATCAGCGCGATTATACCGCTCAGCAGGAGTATGAGACGTATGGCAGTCTGATTGCGCAGCATTGAGAACTCACTCGCCCCGAAAGAAGCCGTATGATAGATGGTCAAAGCATAACATCGCAAGAGGACCCTAGTCAATGCTTAGACGCGCCCCAAAGCGGGCATAACTAAGGAAACAAGCTCGAGACTGGAAAGGATACTCCACCAATGTTCACAAGACGCACTTTGATCGCGGCGGTTGCACTTGTCAGCGCTGTGGCGATTGTATCAATAGCTCTAGCCGACTTGAAGCCGGGGAACAAAGCCCCCAATTTCAGCCTACCCACTATCGACGGGAAGACATTCAGGCTTGCCGACAAGTTCAAGCAGCCAGGCAACGTCGTCTTGCTGGACATCTGGGCGACGTGGTGCCCTCCTTGTCGAGCTGAGATCCCGCACCTGGTTGCCCTGCAGAAGAAGTTCCGGGGCAAGAAGGTGGTCTTTGTGGGGGTAGCCATAGATAACGAGAAGAGCGTTGTCGCCGAGTTCGCGAAGAGCAACGGTATCAACTACACCGTCGTTCACGATCCGAACGGCAGCAAGCTCCGCAACCTCTACAGCATTCAAGGTGTACCCGCGACCTACATCATCGATAAGAAGGGCGTGATCCGTTACGCTCATTCCGGGTTCCCAGGAGACACTGCTGAAGCGAAGAAAGAGGCGGCGACTTTCGAGAGAGAGATCAACACCCTCCTCGCCAAGAAGTAGTGATCAGCGTGGGCAGGGCAGACACGGAGGTCGCCCTGCCAGTCTACAGGAATGCCTGAGAGACCTCGTTAAGCAGCAGCAGGCCCTTGTGCGTCACCCGCAGTCGCGGTCCATCGATTACTACCATCCCCCGGCTAACCAGGTCGTCTATCTCCCGCCCGAACTCATTGTGGACTGATGTCAAGGTGTGTCCCGGGATCTCAGACAAGTCTACGCCATCAGTCATTCTGAGCCCAAGCATGATAGTCTCCGCCAGATTCGTTATTCCCGTCAGTTGTTCAGAAGACTCCACCGCATTGGAGCCAGACTTGATCGCAGAAACATAGGCTTGTGGATCGCCGACCCGGCGGGAACGCACACCGCCTACGTAGCTCGTCGCCCCAGCCCCAAACCCGTAGTATGGCTTGTTGTGCCAGTAGGTTTGGTTATGTCGCGACCTAAACCCTGGCCTGGCGAAGTTCGAGACTTCATAGTGCTCGTAGCCGGCGCTGGTCAGTTCACTGATCGCCAGCTCATACATCTCGATCTGCAGATCCTCATCAGCCGGAGATATCTCTCCTCCCGCGCACAGCTCAGCGAACCGCGTACCCTCTTCTATCGATAGTTCATAGAGTGATATGTGCTCGGGCGATAGCGAGATAGCAGCTGATAGCGTCGAGTCCCACTGCCGCAGTGTCTGTCCGGGAAGCGCAAAGATGAGATCGATCCCGATGTTCTGGAAGCCAGCCTCTCGTGCACTACTGTAAGCATCTATGGCCTGCTGAGCTGTGTGAACTCTGCCTATGCTCGACAAGAACTCATCGTCCAGAGACTGAACTCCTAGACTGAGCCTGTTAAAGCCTGCCGCCAGAAGTTGGACATACTTCGACTTGCTGACGGTACCGGGATTGGCCTCGAGGGTGACTTCTGCATTTGGGGCGAGGTCCATGCAACCACGGACAGCCTCAAGGATGCCTCCAAGCTGCGCCGCTTCCAGCATCGTGGGAGTGCCGCCGCCGAAGTAGACTGTCTCCAGCGGGGCGCCGATGCCCGACAGCTCGCGCTCGATCTCCAGGATAACTGCCTTGGTGTACTCTTCGAACAGCGATTCCAGCCCCGCGAATGAGCTGAAGTCACAGTAGTGGCACTTTGACAGACAGAACGGGATGTGGATGTATGCAGAGATTGGACCGGTTGCTGCAGTTGAAGGGTTCAACAGGTCACCGGCTTTGTCCAGTCGACTGGAGCAGGCAGGCGAACCAAGTAGGAATATGCTCCCAGCGCCGCCTTTGCCCCGTCCCCAGCTGCGCAGATGATCTGCTTCTCGGGGACATCCGTCGCATCGCCAGCGGCATAGAGGCCGGGAACGCCGGTTCTCGCAGCGCAGTCAACCAGGATCTCGCCCTGCCGATTCAGCATCACAAGGTCATTCAGGAAAGCCGTATTGGGTACGAGGCCTATCTCGACGAACACACCCTTCACGTCGAGAGTGCGCTCTTCCTGCGTGACCCGGTCGCGTATTACCATGTGATCCACAAACGAGTCACCTTCGATCCGCAGCACTTGGCTATTGCAGAGCACCTCGACGTTTGGAGCAGCCTCAGCTTTCTGCCTGACAACCTCATCCCCGCGAAGCCGCTCGCCTGCTTCAACCAAGTAGACCTTCGGGCAGATCTTCATAAGCTGAACAACTGCATCGAGGCCGGAGTTGCCGCCGCCTACTACCGCAACGTCCATCCCCGAGAACAGCGGCAGGTGGAACAGTAGGTGACTCCTCTACCGGTGAACTCCTTCTCTCCCGGAACGTTCAGCAACTTCGGCGATTTGCCGGACGCGACCACAACGGCCCGTGAACTGAATTCTCGACCGTCGTCGGTCTCAACAACAAACCCACTGTTAGGCTTGTACAGCCTCTTGATGCCGGTGAACTCGAGCGCCACATCGAACTGCCTGAGGTGTTCCTCGAACTTTGTGACAAGCTCTGCCCCGGTGATGAAGATGAAACCCAGGTAGTTCTCCACCCCGGAGCTCCACGTCGTCTGCCCGCCGACATCTTTCGATAGTATCAGCGTATCTAGCTGCTTGCGAGCCGCGTACACCCCAGCGGTCATCCCTGCCGGACCGGCCCCGATGATGATCAGGTCATAGTCGTGCTTTTCGGCCATGGCACCAACCTAGCTTGAGAGAATCTCGTCCAGCTTGCCTCTGTTGAACCCTACAACTACCTGCCCGTCCACGTCTATGACGGGCACGCCCAGTTGGCCCGACTTCTGGACCATCGCATTGCGCGCGTCCAGGTCAGACGCCACGTTGTGTTCGGTGAACGGAACGCTCTTGCTCTTCAGGTACTCTTTCACCTGCGTGCAGTAAGGGCAGGTCGGAGTCGAGTATACGGTCACGGTCTTCGTTGACATCAGTGCTGCCTCCGGTGCGAAATTGGCCCCCGCGGTCCGGAGAATCGCTCGCGCTCGCCACGGTAGCCAAGTTGCTTTTACCCGTTTTTGCAGCTCATCAATACATCGAGCTCAACAATGGTTATCTGAAGTCTCGCGCTCCTAGCCTGCCGCACGATCAAGCGCCTCGAGAACGTGCTGAACGTGCGTCCCTCGCCAGAATATCTTGTCGCACTGAGCGCAGTAGCCAAACTCGGTCTGAGTCTGCCACACATACGGCGGCACACGGCCCTCGACTTCGGACTTGCTGATCGGCGCGATCTCACTATTGCACACCGCACACCGGGTAAAGAGGGTCTTCTCCGACACCTCCAGCCCCAGCGTATCGATCACCTGACGGACCTGCTCGGTGGTTGTCCCCCAATCGACGAACACGCATCGCTTGCGCACCATTCGCCGGTCACACAGCCGCCGATCACGCGTCAGCAGCACCCGATCCTCCCGGACCGCGATCCGCACCAACTCGTCATCGTCCGCATCGGCTATGAAGACCGTATCATACCCGAGCATCCTCAGCCACTTCGCCAGTTTTCCGAGCATGCAGTCTGCGAGGAATCTCATAGAGCCAATCCTATGGCGGAAATCTACGGGAACCAGCCCGCTATCTCTTCCTCCGCCTGCTGCTCGGCCGGAACACAAGCCACGCGATCAGCCCGATCGGCCAACCGACTATCAGGAGCACCATCAACACGACCAAGCATCCAGACTTGCCACGTCTCTCCGCATCCCGGTAGAGCCAGACATATGACCAGATCGCCAGCACAACCACCAGCAGTACGCCCAGCACCAGCGACAGGATGACCATGTCGCCCAAGTTACTGAAGTCGGGCCAGTGTAGAGTGAGACCGTTTTCGTTCGACAAGTAGGCAGAACCCCCACGGAAGATCAGAACACCATCCTCAGCTTCTCCTCAACCCCTCGCGCACGGGCGATCTCCCTCAGTCTTCGCCCAAGGTCCTCGCAGTACTCCCGGCGCTCGGATTCGTCGAAGAACAGCCGCCTGTATAGTTCAACAAGCTCAGGATGATACCTCTTCAGGAACAGAACGATCGAGTTCCACACTCCCGGCCTGGGGTTCAGCTTGTCCGCGTGGAAGTGCGAGAGTGGCAGCGGCGCGACGGCGGAGATCAGCGCATCCAAAGCCTCGTCCGTGTCCGAAAGCCCCGGCATGAACGGCCCCAGAAACGCCGATGCAGATATGCCCCGCGAGCAAGCCTCCTCCAGAACCGTAATCCGCTCTCGAGTCGGCGACGCGCCCGGCTCAATGCTAAACCGAAGCTGCTCGTCCATCGTCGTTAGCGTGCAGCTCACATCACAGTTCGAATGCCCCTCAAGAATGTCGAAATCGCGCGCGACCAGCTTACTCTTAGTGAGGATGCCGACGTGGAAGCCCGCGTCGATCAGAATTTTCAGGCACTGCCGAGAGAGCTGATAGCGCTTCTCTATCGGCTGCCAGCCATCACAGACGGAGCTCATGAACACACGGCCTGGCGGCTTCCGCTTCACCTCACGCGCGAGTACTTCAGGCGCGTTTGTGCGAGCATCCAGGAACTTCCCCCACGGCTCCTCATGACCTGTGAAACGCTTCATGAACCTCGCATAGCAGTAGATGCAGCCGTGCGTGCACCCGACATAGCAGTTCACCGCATAGTCGGTGATCCCCGATTTCACCAGCACGCTCTTCGCAAGTATCTCCTTCGGCTCCGGCATACTACTATTCTATACGCATACGGGCCATCACATACGGACCTTACGCCTCCTTTTCGTGTTTTCGCCCTTTCGTGCTTTCGTGACGGACTCCCTTCCCTTCCCGTTGCCTGAAGGAAAGCGAGGGATCAATGCCCAATTGGGAACGCGGCAGCAGGGTAGCGTCGTCTATCATGCTGGACCGCAAAGGATCTCGGAGGCAATATGCAACGCAGAACTTCCTTACTCGCCATCCTGGCCCTGATCGTACTGGCTGCAGCGACCCAGGCCCTTGCTATCGACCTGAAGAGCGACCTCACCTACAGACAGGGTGACGGCTTCGTCGATATCCTCAAGGGTGAGCAGGTCCTCGCCGAGTACGTCTACAAGGGCACGCCCAGGCCGTATATCTACCCACTGCTCACTCCGGACGATCAAGCGGTTACACGAGGCTTCCCCGTGAAGACCGACGCCGGCGAGCCGACGGATCACCCCAACCAGCGCTCGTTCTGGGTTGGCTACGGCAGCGTGAACGGCGTCGACTTCTGGAATGAAGGTGAGAAATCGGGAACGATCGAGCAGCGCGAGATTGAGTTCGATGCTACTGACCCAGCCTACTGGAGTATCCACACGATCAACGACTGGTATGGCCCGGACAGGCTGATCGTCTGCGAGGCCGAAGATCGCCGCTACTCATTCATGACCTGCGAATACGGCCTGATCATCTCCACGAGGATCAATCTCACCGCCAAGCGCGGTCCACTCGATCTGGGCGGCACCAAGGACGGGTTACTTGCTTTCCGAGTAGCCCCCGGCGTCTCAGTAAAGGGCGGCAAAGGGCACATCCTGAACTCAGAGGGCCAGAAAGACGCTGCCTGCTGGGGCAAACGCGCCCGGTGGATCGACTACACAGGCGAGGTGAACGGCAAGCCCTGCGGCATTGCCATCTTCGACGTCCCCGCCAACTACATGTATCCCACCTACTGGCACGCCCGCGACTACGGCCTGCTTGCGGCCAATCCGTTCGGCGGCAAGGACTTCACGGGCGATGAGACGAGCGACACCGGACTGACCATCCCTCGCAACAGGAGCCTCACGCTCACCTATATCGCGCTGATTCATCCAGGCAAGCTCGACGTGGCCAAGCTCGACGAGATAGCAGATGCTCTCGCCGGCAAGCGCCCTGCAAAGACGCGCAAAGACGGCCCGTCTGGTGAGACCGACCCGCCGACGCCGAAGACGGAGATAACCAGCGAGTAGAGGGACTGCAGTCGCGAAAGCCTGAAAGCGAACGCGAGGTCTGTCGGCAAAGAGTGATGGCCAGAAGACCTGTGTTTCTTCTTCTTTCGGGGTCTAGCTCTCATCGGGCTTTCGCGATTGATTCGGCATATGCGTTCAGTCCTCTGCACAGGTCATTTCGAACGCAGTGAGAAATCTGCTTTTCGCACGTGGCTTCTAAGATGAAAGCCTGGCAAAAGCAGATTTCTTGTATGATTGGGCTTGTCTGTCTGATAATGTGGCGGGGC
>CAZFYZ010000164.1:0-4257 GCA_964523735.1 uncultured bacterium
TACGGCGGAGTACCTCAGCTGGTTAGAGGACCCGGCTCATACCCGGGGCGTCGTCGGTTCGATCCCGACCTCCGCTACCACATCTAGAGGTTAGAGATTGGAAGTTAGAGGTTAGACCCCATGAGGCCTAACCTCTAGTGCTTTCTAGAGTCCTGGCAGTTGCAGGACGCATGCGCCTCGGCTGAATGTGATGACGCGGCGCTGGTCCGGGATAGAGGCCAGGGCCGCTTCCAGTATTTGCAGCCTCTCCTCAGCCGATTCAAACTCGATCGTCCCCGGCTTGCAGTGCCGGTGTTCGTCCTCCAGCACCTGCCGATAGAACTCGAAGTGCTCGGGCTTGCCGTAGTACTCCTGATCGAGATGCCGGCACATCGCCTCCGAATGCTCCTCGCGCACCAAAATCGACGCGCAGCCTCCCTTGCCTGCTCCTGTCAGCTTGCCTCCCAGGTATCCAGGCCCTCGGCGGGCTATGGTAAGAAGCAGGTCGAGTTGTGGGACCGAGACTCTAAAGTCGAAGCACAGCGCATCCTGCAGTTCGTCCACAAGCAGTCCGACCTTGCGGCGGTAAGCGTCGTACTCGTCAGAATCCACCGACAGCTCGCCTGAGTTGACGCGGCGCTCGGCCTCCAGGAACATCCGCTCGAGTTCCCGTCCGACCATATTCTCCTTGTGGAAGAAGCGTGCCGTGGTGCGGATGTGATACCCGCCGATCTTCCGCTTGGGCTTGGTATAGAGGCGTTCAATTGCCTCAGTGTCTTTGCCCAGTAGCCTGCCGGCCTCCGCAGGTGTGATCTTTACGGGCAGAAGCCTGATCAGTTCCTCGATGGCCTCATTGGGGATTCCGAGGATGCGCTCGTCGAGGCTGCCGAACTTAGAGTAGTTTGCTGCGATCTTGTCCCAGTACTCGGGGTGCGACTCCAGTAGTTTCTGCTTGCCACCTGCCACAAAGCCGAATCGAGCACGGACCAGCTTGGCCAGCCAGCCTTCTCCGCTCTCGGACGAGCCCGCGATTGTGCGGTCACTGCACCCCGAGACCCCGGCCTCCCGGACGGCCTCGATCACCAGCTTCATTATCTCCGAGTTCCATCCAACCCTTGCGCATGTTGAAGCTCTGGTTGCCGCCGAGGGTTTTGTTGACCTCCCACAGCGAGTTGGCCAGAACCACGTGGATGCCTTTGAGGAACGGCAGCGGTGTGCTGTCGAGATCGGCCTGCGAGTGGCGATTGTAGACCACCGAGTTGACCGGGTTCCGCAGGATCGTGGTCTGGTCGTTGGCCCCGCCGTGAGTGCCGACATACCATTCGGCCTCACCGAGGAGCTTGCAGACATCCTGCGTAGTCCATTCCGGCAGTCGGCCCTCATTGCACAAGCACAGCGTCAGGAACGCGAGCACAACCACAGCCGAAGATGAGCTCGTCCCCGCTCTGAAAGGGGCAGTGGCGCGTCCGAACGTGAGATCGGCCCCTCGCAGCACCAACTCGGGCCTGTCCCACTGGACGCGCAGATAAGAACTCAGCAAGTAGTTGAGCCAGTTGCCCTGCGGGCGGCCGTAGTGTGGGTGCAGGAGTGTGCGGTTGTCCCAGTTGTCCTCGAACTCCGCCGCGTACTTCGTCCACGGCGCATTGGCGAAGCGCGCGAACTCCTTGGAAATCGACATCTCCGCCGGAGCAAAGAGAGGGTTGGCGTTGCGGACACTCAGAATGTCGTCTTCGCGAGGAGAGACCGCGATCGGTATATCACCGTCGATGGTCGTCGACATGTGATCGCCGCAGCACATGTCCAAGTATTCAAGAAAGGCGTTGAGCCTGCCGGGGGCGCGTATCAGGTAGGTAGGCCTTTCGCCAACCTGCTCCGCGTGGAGGCGCACAACCTCGGCCAGGCGTTTGCGCTGCTTGGCTAGGTAATCTGGACTGGCGTTCGCGTATATTTCCCCGCCGAGGTAATCGTCGATCTCGCTCGAGCCGCCCTCAAGTGCGCGGACGATCTCCATCGGTGGCTTGGGCTTTGCGTTCAATCGGAAGATATCACTCACGGGGCTGCACACCTTTTCGTTGTAGTAGGGGTCTCCGACCCCGGGGCGTCAGAGACGCCGGCTACAATGGACGGTCTGACATATCATTGTAGCAAGGGTCTCCGACCCCAGGGCGTCAGAGACGCCGGCTACAATAGATGGTCTGACATGAGGTTAGCACAGCGTCTATGGAGTGCGCAAGTTCATTTGCGCTTTCGGCGGGCGCTGTTGTTGTGAATGGAGTGGGGCGAAAGCGGCGATGAACCGCGCGCAGTCCAGAGTGCCCGGAAGGGAAATCACCGACTGCAACGTAAGCTACAGTTGGTATGGCTAAGATAGAGGAAGAAACACCTGTGCTTGAAAAGGTTACGAGGAAGGGCGGACCGACTACGGGTCTCCGCCGCGCACTCGATCTCGCCGGCCGCTATCGCGGGATTCTTGCGTTCGTGGTTGTGTTCATCCTGGGGATATGCGTCTCCGGTAACAACCTGAAGACGGGCGAGTCGCTGTTTCTCAACTGGGGCACGCAGAACGACATCCTGTTCGAATACGCCGAGTACGGCATACTTGCCGCGGGCATGACCCTCGTGATCATCGCGGCGGGGATCGATCTGTCCGTCGGGTCGGTGCTGGGCTTCTGTGCGACGCTCTTTTCGCTGCTGCTGATCGGCTACGGGTGGTCGGCTTGGCTTGCTGTCGCCGCAACGGTCGCGGCGGGCGCGCTGATGGGCTCGATGAGCGGGTTCGTGATCGCCCGGTTCAAGATGCAGCCGTTCGTGGCGACGCTGGGGATGATGCTCGTCGCAAGAGGCGCCGCCAAGTGGATCTCCGGCGGGATCAAAGTCCAGCCGGGAGCGGCAGAGTGGTATGCGGTGCAGTCCGGCAACCCCGCGTTCTTCGACTGGATGACCTCAAAGAGCGCGCTCCTGGGATTGCGCCCTATCACGATCATGTTCATCCTGTCCGTGGTCGTGCTCTGGGTTGTTCTGAGGTTCACCCGCTTCGGTCGCCACCTGTACGCGATCGGCGGCAATGAAGAGGCCGCAAGGCTATCCGGAATAGCCGTCAGATGGGTCAAGATCGCTGCCTACACGCTTTGCGGAGTCACATCTGCGCTAGCGGGGATATCAAATGCCGCCCGTGTTACACTCGGCGATCCTGGCGAAGCCGGCGCGACTTACGAACTGGACGCAATCGCGGCGGTCGTAATCGGCGGCACAAGCCTGATGGGCGGCAAGGGAGGGATGTTCTTCACATTCCTCGGCACGCTCATCATCGCCTATATCAGCAAGATTCTGAGCCTGCAGGGCATCGAAGAAGCCCCCAGGCTGATGGTTAGAGGCGCTCTTATTGTCATCGCTGTCTTGATACAGCAAAGGAGAAGGGAATGAGATCGATCCGATTTGCATTACTGGCACTGGTAGTTGCCATCGCGCTGGCGGGATGTGGTCAGCAGCAGACTGCTAACCAGCCTGGCCCAGCCGGCCCGCAGTCGCCCAACAAGCAGTTCACCATCGGCATGTCGCAGTGCAATCTGGGAGAGCCCTGGCGCGTGCAGATGAACGCCGACGTCAAAGCCGCGGCCGCCAAGCACCCTCAGCTCAAAGTGATCTACAAGGACGCTCAGAACAACGTGACCGTGCAGCAGGACCAGGTTAAGGAGTTCGTGAACCAGGGTGTTGACCTGATCATCATCAGCCCCAAGGAGGCTCGCCCGCTCACGAAGCCTGTCGCCGACGCGATGGATGCGGGTATCCCAGTGATCGTGCTCGACCGGAAGATCGACGGCGACAAGTACACGTGCTTCATAGGCGGTGACAACGTCAAGATCGGCGAGGAAGCGGGCAAGTATATGGTCAAGCTCCTCGGCGGCAAGGGCAAGATCGTCGAGCTTAAGGGCCTCATGACCAGCACACCGGCCGTCGAGCGGCACGAGGGCTTCATGAAAGGCATCAAGGGCTCGCAGATCAAGATCATCTTCGACCCAGACTGCCATTGGCTTGAGCCGGACGCGCAGAAGGAGATGGCATCCGCTCTCTCACGCTTCGACGAGATCGACGCCGTCTACGCCCACAATGACCCCAGCGCGCATGGCGCCTACATCGCCGCAAAGAACGAGGGCAAGGGCCGCGAGAAGAAGATCAAGTTCATCGGCATCGATGCGCTCCCGACCGAGGGGGTTCGCTACGTCAAGGAGGGCCTCCTGACCGCCACCCTCCAGTACCCCACCGGCGGCGCCGAGGCCA
>CAZFYZ010000164.1:4267-7413 GCA_964523735.1 uncultured bacterium
CGCTCAAGATCCTCAAGGGGGAGACTGTTGAGAAGAACATCATCCTCGGCACCAGGCTCTTCACCAAAGAGAACGCAGAGGCAGGCGGCGAAGCGCTGTAGGATTCGTGATCTGTGATTTGTGATTGGGGCCGGGCATTGTGCCCGGCCTGTATTTGTGTGTAGCAGCATGTCTCACTCACCGACATCAGTTCGTGTGAGCGGGTAGGGGAGGAGTTGCACAAGCGCGTGCTGGTGAGGAATGTCGAGGACGTTCAGTCCCTGATCCGGTAGGCAAGAACAAGGTCTAGTAATGGATGGCCAGACAACACGACCTCTGCTGATTTAGCGTCGAGCTTGTGACAGCGGAGCTAGCCGTGTGTTTGCTTGGTAACTGACATGGGTATAGCGTAGCAGCCGGGCACACTATGTTGGCGCCTTGAGCGCCAAGAGGAGGAATCCGCTGTGAAACGCTATCTGCCGCTCGTCGCCGCCATGGTGGCACTTCTCGTGTTGTCCGCGTCACTCACCACCGCCGCACCTTTTCCAAAGCCGGACAGCTCTGACATCTACTCATTGTTCCAGGGCTGGCTTGACGACCAACTTGTCTACTTCGTTGGATTCGAGACAAACAACATCCGCCTTGCCACGTCGATTCTGTTCACTGACTTCATCCACGCCAACGATCTCTTCAGCTACAATGCCTACCACTACCCTCAGTTCACGCCGAAGCTCACGAGCGCTCTGCAGGTCAACCCTGCCACTGGGCTTGCCGCAGCCAGGCCGATGTACGTCGTGCTTAACTATCAGCAGGGCGCGATTCTGACCACGAGGCCGGGCAACGCCGATTACTCGGGGCTCTGGCAGATACACTATGTGCAGTGGCTGCCGGGCGTTACTCCGCGGACGATCAAGAATGCCTTGCCCCCCGGCACTGATCCCTATGGTCTGCCCGATCCCACCGAGGCAACGATAACGCCGACGGACATAGTGTTCAACTGCCCGATCATCGCCATCGGACGGATCACGCAGCCGCTGTTTCCTGTGCCGGATGATTCCTACCGTATACCTCAAGTGCTGGAGTTCTCGACGCTCGGCAGTGCGAACACCCCTCCGCGATGGGTGAGGCTGCCGCGTTTCCACGTGTGGTACAAGGACCCGATCACGACAAAGACCTGGACAGCACGAATGCCCATTACCGACGCGTCCAGCCCCGAGTTGGCAGCGTTTCTGAAAGCGAACCTGGCTCCCGGACTCATGAACGTGCCGCTTTCGGACACCCAGGAGTTTTGGTGGTTCAACTTCCCTTACCCGGTGTTGTGCCAGCAGCCTCTGATGTCGGCAGGGCCCAGCACAAGCGCCGCACCCCTCGGGAACCCGCCAAAGCACCCGACCATCTACGACATCAACAAATACTACGACTACAGCCCTGTGATGGTCTACACGGTGCTGGATCGTAATCTGCCGAACTACATTACCGTGAGCAGTGTCCAGTTCCTGCAGTTGCTTCTGGGGAGCGGGGCTCTCACCGTGGCCGAAACTGGCGAGAGGATCAATGGACATGCGTCGTTCGTCTTGAAGTGCCGCCAGTACGGATATGGCGGAGGAGCCGTTGCCGGGAGTTAGATGCGAAGCACGGGGGAGGCTTCGGCCTCCCTCACCTGCGCGATGAAGTCACGCTGAGCCTGTCGAAGTTCATCCTGAGCCCGTCGAAGGATCTAGTTGCAGTCCGTGATCCCTGGCCAGCCGTGCGGAGCCAGGGATATTTTGCGTTTGATTCGCGCGAGGGCGTTGTCCACCGACTTGGTCTTGCACTGCAGTTCTCCGGCGATCTCGCGGTAGCTCTTACCGACCTGGTATCCGGAGAGCACGCTCCACTCGAAGTCCGAGAGCAGTCGCCGGAGCATATCCTGCAGCCGGATGCTGTCCTCGTTCTTAAGGACAAGCTCCTCGGGGTCGATGGTGTCGTCGGAGACGAGGATATCGGCGAGGTTCCACTCGGAGTCGCTGTCGTCCGAGGGGTACTCAAGCGAAACAGACGAGTTCAGAGGCGTCTGCTTGCGTCGTGTGGCTGTCTTGATCGCGGTGATGACGTGCCGCTCGATGCAGATGCGGGCAAACGAGAGGAACGAGATATCCTTCTCCGGCCGATAGTCCACTATCGCCTGCCAGAGGCCGATCATGCCGATCTGCAGCAGATCCTCTTTCTCCGCACCCATGAGGAAGTAGGATCGGACCTTCGTTCGCACCAGGCTGCGGTACTTGTAGAGGAGGAATTCGGACGCCTGCTCGTCACCGGCCTGCGCGATCCTCACGATGTCCTGGTCGGTGAGCAGCGTGTATCTCGACTGTAGAAGTAGTGTTCGTTCTTCCTGAATCTGGTCCTGCACGTCCTTCACCTCTCAGGACTCGTGCTCGACTTCGATAGCCAGCTTAGTCAACAGTACCGCTGCGAGCCCGGCTGCGAATGCCATGGCGGCGGTTAGTGCCACAGGCATCTCGGCGACGACTTTGTCCCCAAACCGGATCTTAACTGTTTTTGGTCGCCCGCTAGTGACGACTTTTTGAACGTCCTCGAGAAGCTCGATGGCCAGATCAAGGGCGTCCACGGCCTTAGTGGCTGCACTATTGACGGCCAGGTTCTCTTCCTCGAGATTGTGTTCCAATCCGCCCTCCGTGCTCCTAAGGCTGCTTTCGAGAGGATTATATAACAATGAAACTGGGGTTGGCAAGGATTTCAAGCTGAACTACGCAAAATTCCTTCAGAAAAGTGCCTCTGATTGTCAAAAAGTGCCTTCGTGGGCTGTCATGGCATCTGACGTGCGGCAGACGGGCATGGTTGCATAGACGCCAAAAGGCCTGAGCCATATCCGATTGGGGCTCAGGCCAGCTTGTGCGGTAGACATGCCGTGGGTCGTCTAGAACTCGAAGTAGATCGGCGTCTTCGATACGCTCGGGTCATTCGCGACGGCCATTACCGCGCTCGATACAGACTGGCCAACGGATGTATTGAATGCGCTCGGGATGATGTAGTCAGACCGCAGTTCATCGTCAGTCACGACGGAGGCGATCGCCCTGGCCGCCGCTGTGAGCATCTCTCGGGTCACGCGCTTGGCACCGGATTCCATCACGCCCCTGAACAGGCCTGGGAAGCAGAGCACGTTGTTG
>CAZFYZ010000165.1:0-7280 GCA_964523735.1 uncultured bacterium
GTCGAGGGACGTGAAGCCGATGGTCTTGACTCCGGCGGCCGCGCAGGCAATCGTGAGCTCGACGGGCAGGCGGTTGCGGCCTGAGACAGAGCCTAATAGCAGCACGTCACCCGCCTGGAGGGTGTCGGCCACGGCCTTGCGGACGTCCTCGAGGTCGTGCTCCGGGTTTATCCTCATAGTGAAGTGTTGGAGAGCCGCCAATCCGCCAGCACGGCCGATGAAGTCGCCCTGGATGCCGTGGCCGATCTCCCAGCAGTAGACTTTGCGCCCGCTGGTCATTGCTGAGATGACTAGATCAGCGGCGCGCTCGACTGCGTCGGCCTGGGTGGTTTGCAGGTGGTCGAGGACCACGCGGACGGCATCGAGATACTTCAGCTTGCTCATTTGCACAGCTCCTTGGCGGAGTCGAAAAGGTTCCGCCTTATCGTGTCTATGCTCTCGGGTGCGAGCTTGCGGAGGGCAATCAGCGCGAGGCCGAGGACTTGCGGCTGGTCGCAGATCTGGGGCTCGAGACGGGGGGCGAACTCCTGGACGATCTCGCAAACTTGCCGCCAATAGCGCGTTGAGTGGGTAACGACGCCTCCGGCGCCGATCATTGGGTAGCTTTCCTGGGCAAGGTCGAGCCGGTCCACGACGTCGCAGACTGTCTCGGCGATTGCGGACGCGGCGTCCGAGATGATCGAAACGGCTATGGGGTCACCAGCCTCGGCCTCGGCATCCACTATTGGAGCAAGTGCCGCTATGTCGGACCGATCTAGGACCTGGGAAACGAACCGCCAGAGACCCCAGCCATTGGTGTCGCC
Organism: uncultured bacterium; assembly: GCA_964523735.1. Taxonomy (GTDB): domain Bacteria; phylum Armatimonadota; class UBA5829; order UBA5829; family UBA5829; genus CAZFYZ01. The sequence goes on from CAZFYZ010000165.1 coordinate 804, forward strand.
GGGCCTGCCGTTGCAGGCGCGGTAGATGGGTTCGGTTAGCGAGGTCTGGTGGCGTGGGTGCCAGCCGGATCTGGCCGCGGCGCGAAGCCCGCGAAGCCCGATGTAGTAGGCGCTGCCGTAGTCGCCGAGGTCTGGTCCGATGCCGTCCAGGTGCAACTGGCGGCTGTCCCGGGTTCTGGCATAGACGAACGCGCCGGTCCCGGCGAGAACGACGATTCCCGCATCGACACCCGCGAGAGAAAGCGACGGTTGGGCCTCTCCCACCGGCAGGACGGTGATATTGCCGCCGCTCCGCTGGCGAAGCGCCTCAAGGACGCTCGGATACAGCCTCCCGACTGCGTGGATCTCCTCGCATTCCATCCCGTCAATAGCTCGGGCTACGGCCGTGCTGACCGTTCTTTCGCTGCGGCCGCTGCCGACTACGCTGACCCCGCTTTCGGGGTCGGACCTGTCACAACGGCCCCAGTTCAAGATGACACCGTCGTCGCGGACGAGTGCGGCATCGCACTTCGTGCCGCCGGTATCGACGGCGAGTATGCATCGCTTGGCGTGAGTAGTCTGCACTTACAACAACTCCTGCGGGACGCCAAATTCCGCACTTTCCCTAGAGTCGCGCCAGGCTTGAAGCATGGCTCCCAAGAAAGATTCCGGCAGATCTCCGGGCAGGTTGTGGACTCCGGCGAGAAGATACATCCCACCGGCACTCAGCGTCTCACTAGTCTTCTTAACCGCTCGGTAGACATCTTCCTCGGAGGTTTCGGCAGGGAAGGACGCGGCGTCGAGGGCGTCGCCGTAGAAGTTGATCCTCTCGCCGAACCGGCCCTGACCGCGCTTGAGCTTCCAGTTTGCTGGGGGGCGGGCGGCCAGTTTTTGTCTCGTGAGTGGGGTGGGAATGTACTGTTTGAGGAATGCATTCTTCGGTTGTCTTCGGCAGCCGTTATGAAGGAGGCAGACAATGGACGAGGAGAGAGATGTGCCGATGGAGCATCGGCACGAGCACGATGTTGGGGCCCGCGGGGGCTCAGCAGCTTTTGCAGCCTCTCCAACTAACGAGGCCTTTATGGCTTGGGCGAAGACAGTAGTCAAGTGGGGACCCGTATGGGTCGGGCTGCTGGTTTCGCTTGCGATCAACCTGGTTCTGTATATCCTGGTGTTCGCCGTGACTTTGAGTTCGGCCGATCTTGCCGCGGGGCCTCTGCGTGACACCTTGCAGGCGGCTGGAGTATGGACGGCTGTGTCGACCCTTGTGGCGCTGTTCGTGGGTGGATTCCTGGCAGGACGGCTGGGCTGGCAGTCGGGCCTAAGGAGCCCCATACTGCAGGCGACCATGGTGTGGGCGCTGTATGTGATCATTGGGCTGATGCTGAGCGTGTTCGGGCTCGGTGGCCTTGCCAGCGGCTTGACGGGCATGGCGGATGCTCGAGCGATGCTCTCCGGCGCGGAGGTCTCGACGGCAGAGGCTCAGAGAATGCTCAGCAGCGCCGCCGCCGGTATGTGGTGGGCGTTTGGCGGACTGGTGGTTTCCTGGCTGGCGGCCATTCTTGGTGGCTATCTGGGTGCGAAGTCCGCGGGTCCCGATACGGACACGGCGCGGGTCTAGCAGACACGCGTTCCGTCTGCTTCAGCAGAGTAGAGCTATGGTGACCCCTGCTCGCTAGCCTGAGCCGGGGTCATTCTGCTGTCTGGGGGAAACCTCGTCCAGTGCAGCGAGCTGGTCCACGACCTCCCGGAGGCGGCTTATCTCATCCAGGACCTGTTGCGAACACTCGGACTGCGGGTCGGCATCCAGGGTGGCGTCGACTCCGCGGTCGATATGGATGAAGAGGCTCGCCAGAGAGCCGGCCACATATCCAAACACGCTGACCCCAAAGAGCATTTCGATACCTGCGAGGATGCGTCCCTCGGCAGTAACCGGATAGAGTTCTGTTCCGACTGTGGTGACAATCCCCACGGACCACCAGAGGGCTGAGCCGAAGCTGCGGATGTTCCCTCCCGGCGCGGTGCGCTCAAGAAAGTAGACTCCCGCAGCCCCCAGCAAGGTCACGATAGCAACAACGGTGCCGACGTATGCCAGGTGCCGACGCCTGAGCACACTGCCTACCTCACGGATGCTGCGATTGCCGACGGTAATCACCCTGAGTGCGCCGAACGATCTGACAGCCCTCGCGGCATTAACGACGCGGAAGACTCGGAGAACCGGGAGGAGCACAGCCAAGGCCATCAGCCAGTTGCGACGCAGGAATATGGCTTTGTTTGGTGCGATGGCGAGCTTGGTGGCAAACTCCAGAACGAACGCCAGCCAGATGAACCACTGAGCGAGGTTGATAACCCTGCGCCAGTCCGAACTTACCTCTCCGCCCAGCTCGATCAGAAACAGCACAAGCATGATGAACGAGAGGACGACCATCGGCGTCTCGAGCACCCGGTCGAGCGTTACCAGCAGCGCCGTGCGCTGCAGTTCGTCCTTCTGCTTGAGTGCTTCATCCAGTCGGGGCATGAGGGTATCGCCTCCAACGAGGATTACCCGAGGCGGGGGAGCGGGGAAACGGCGGATCGGCTACTACACGAGTCACTCGCGCATGTGGACGAAGAGGGGGAGCCTCTGGTGCCGGCTCCTCCCCTGATGGAATCGGACGGTGCGCTCAGTTGCTGATCTTCTGCACGCGCGCGTGGGATGACGCGAGTGTCGGGGGACTGGTGGTGTTGTCGAGCAGTCCCGTCGCCGCTGCATAGTTGCCGTTGGACAGCCCGTGGGCGGCGGCGAGGACTCTGACGGGCGAGCCCGAGCCATCGTCCAGCGTGAAACTGTCGGCATCTAGCCTAGTGACCTTGCCCCAGAGCCTGAACCTGTAGCGAGCCTTGGCTTTGCCCGTCGCGGTTGCCGATGCCGCACGATTGGTGATGCCCAGGACCGGCAGAGGGTCCGAGTACGCAAGCTTGACCGAACTCCAGTTTCCCCTACCGGTGCTGGGGGTGGCGGCCGCGCCCCAGGAGAGGAGGCGGATATCGTATCCCGCGTCGCCCGTCCAGCCGCCAATGCGGTCGGCGCCGTCAACGTAAAGATCGGCAGAGCCGGTTTGGGAGTCGTAGCGGAGTTCGTAAGTGTGGTAGCCGCCGGTGGTGGATGTGTAGGTCTGGCCGGACATTGCCGAAACGATCGCGTTTCCGGCCGCGGTGGAGCCGAACATCAGTTGCCAGGACTTCGTGGCGTAGCTCAGGTAGATCGCGACCGTGCCGTTGACCGGGACGCTTGAGCCTACGACGCGCATGTCGACGGTCAGTGTCCAGTCTTTGTTCTGAAGATAGGATGCCTGCGTCGTGGACAAGGCGCAGCGCCAGGAGCCAAGCCCGGAGCCTGAGCCGTCGCTGTCCTGGGTGAAATAGGCGTTCTTGCCGCTATCGTTGATGACGGGGCCGGTGGTGACTCCGGTGCCTGAGCTATACCAGGACCAACCCTCGGTAGACGGAGTGGTGCTGCCCTGATGTTGGACGATAGTTGTCGCGAAGGCCGAAGTCGCGACTGCCGTGACAAAGATAGCCACTAGCGCCGTGGCCAAAAGACGACCGATCATTGCCCCTCTTGCTCCTCTCAATGTCTTCCGGTCAACGTTCGACCAAGTCTATTGGGATGGCTCGCTAACGGTCGAGCCAGTTCTACTACACTGCAATCTTTGTGCCAATCGGGCAGGCTCTGTGGACGGACGGGTGTCTCAGAGCTCGCTCAGCCTGGTGTAGTGCCTAATCACCAAGGACAGCCCGTGCTGATAGATCTCAGTTCCCGGCAAGGAGAAGGCACTTTCGGCTACCGCCCTCGACTGATGTCACTGGAGATCCGCCTGCGGTTGAGAGACCCAGGGGTACCTGGCACTGATGTAGGCTGCGTAGTCCTGCATCTCTGGAAGCCGCTGGGCTAGGAAACTACCGAAGAGTTCCTCCGTGGTTACGCTGAGGAACCTTCCCTCTGCGTCCACCAGCTTGCCCCAGACAGAGGTTGACGTACTGCCAAGATGAGCAAGCTGCGGAGAGGTCACTTTCTGAAAGTCCACGTTGTGCCGCGGCGCGATGTGGAGCAAGCTGACGACATCCGCTTCCATCTCGGCGGCTCTCTCCATCTCGTGCGCAAGAAACTGCTGGCGCATGAACTGATAGAACGGCTCAAAGAAGAGAGAGTCGAAGCCGGGTAGCAGCTCCTTGCAGAGCGGGCAATCAAGCCGGTCGAGCAGATGCCTGTATATCGCCGTTCTGTCAGTGCCACTGTCTGATACCGCCAACGAAGTCCCGCTGTAGGATTCCGTGTACTTCCACTCGATCAGGACGATCTGCCGCTTGCCATCAGCTCGCTCGAACATCACGGCGCAGTCGGCGCTGGTGCAGTTCGCTCCCCTCGTACGTCTGCCACTGACAGGCACCCTTTCGCCCAGATAGTTTTCCTCACCAATCCACTCAAAGGCAACATAGCCTCCGTCCTCAATGGGCAGCATCCTGCGGATCGACGGGAAGACTAGGCACAGGAGTCTAGAGAGTGCTGCAGGTCGGTCAGCAAAGGGGAACAGGAAGTTGACGCAGCAGACCTGTGAGTCACACAGGTGGTTGCTGGGTTTGCCTTCTTGGCCATCGTGCCATTTGATGGCGTGCCGGTCGAAGTAGCGCAGAGCCAGCTCGCGGATCGGCGGGAAGAGATTCTCCTCCGCGAGGTCGGTAGGCAAACAGAACGGTCGCAGCTTGCCTTTGTACAGGCCGTGGCTGCAGGCTGACGTGGACAGGCAGAGCGAATCAGCCTTGCACCCAACTAGTCGAGTCTTTTCGCTCTCCAGGAAGCTCCCCATTGATACTACACCCTCAACTTCGGCTTCCTGGCCGCCGTCACTTCGTCCACCCTTGTCACAGGCAGTGTCTGCGGGGCGGAGGTGGCGATGGAGGGATCGGACTGGGACTCGCGGTCGATCTGGAGCATGGCCTCGATGAACTGGTCGAGGGTTTCCTTGCTCTCGGATTCGGTTGGCTCGATCATGAGGGCCTCGTCCACGATGAGCGGGAAGTAGACCGTCGGTGCGTGGAAGCCGAGATCGAGGAGACGCTTGCCGACATCGAGGGCCCTCACGCCGCGTTCTTTCTGAGTGCTCGCGCTGGAGACGAACTCGTGCATGCACCGGCCGTTGTAGGGCACGGTCCAGGTGTCACGGAGCTTGGCGAGCAGGTAGTTGGCGTTCAGAACCGCGCTGCCGCTGACCTCGGCAAGGCCTTCAGCCCCGAGCGAGCGGATGTAGGTGTAGGCGCGGACGAGCACCAGGAAGTTGCCATAGAACGAGTGCAGCCTGCCGATGGACTGCGGGCGATCATAGCCGAGTTGGTACTGGTTGCCTGACTTGCAGACGATCGGGGCTGGAAGGAACGGGACCAGCTTCTCTTTGACCCCGACAGGTCCCGAGCCGGGGCCTCCGCCACCGTGAGGGGTCGAGAAGGTCTTGTGCAGGTTGGTGTGGACGATGTCAAAGCCCATATCGCCGGGTCGCGCGCGGCCAATAATGGCGTTCAGGTTGGCGCCGTCGCAGTAGGTGATGCCGCCGGCCTCGTGGACGAGGTCGCATATCTCTGCCACGGCCGGCTCGAATAGACCGAGGGTGTTGGGGTTAGTGAGCATCAGCCCGGCTGTGTCGGGACCCAGCATCGAGCGGAGGGCCCCCATGTCCACAGTCCCGTGCTCGTTCGAGGGGACCTTGACGACCGAGAACCCGCATCGGGCGGCGGTCGCGGGATTGGTGCCGTGGGCGGAGTCTGGGATCAGGATCACCTTGCGCTCGGTATCGCCGCGCGAGAGGTGGTAGGCGCGCGCCATCAGCATTCCGGCGAGCTCGCCCTGGGCTCCGGCTACGGGTTGGAGAGTAACGGCGTCCATCCCCAGTATATTCGCAAGCACCTGCTCGAGTTCGTACATGAGTTCGAGGGCGCCCTGGCAGGTCTCATCCGACTGCAACGGGTGCAGGCCGGAAAAGCCGGCGTCGCCGGCCACGCGCTCGTTGACCCTGGGGTTGTACTTCATCGTGCACGAGCCCAGCGGGTAGAAGTGCGTGTCGATGCAGAACTGCCGCTGCGACAGGCGCGAGAAGTGACGCATCACATCAAGCTCGCTTACCTCGGGCAGGGCGAGGTCATCACGCAGGCTGGCCGAGGGTAGGTCGGCCGCTGGCACATCGCACTCGGGCAGTGTGCAGCCGACACGGCCTGGGCTTGAGTAATCGTATATCAGTTGCTCGCCGTTCATCCTACAGCACCTCCACCAGTCGATCGATGTCCGCCTTGGTCCGCTTCTCTGTAACGCACCAGAGTATGTTGCCGTCGAGCTCGGGATAGTAGCGCCCGAGATCGAGCCCGCCGATGATGCCGTGATCGAGGAGCTTCTTGTTGAGCTGGTCAGCACCTCCAGGTAGGATACCTGGAGGGATGGTAGGTAGGATACCTGGAGGGATGGTAGCACCT
>CAZFYZ010000166.1:0-4986 GCA_964523735.1 uncultured bacterium
ATAAGGGTCTCGGCGGCGGCGTCTATTGTCGCGGCGGAAGCCCCAGCATCTGCCGCAACACGATCTCCGGAAACAGTGCCACCTACGATGGCGGCGGCGTGTACTGTGGCCAACTCGCAAGCGCGACGATCGCAGGCAACACGGTCTCCCAGAACACCTACACAGGCATCTACGTCGCAAGCCAGTCCACCGCCCTGATCACCTCGAACTCCGTTGTTGGGAATCTCGACCACGGGATACTGGTTCAGGGTGGCGCGTCGGCTGTGATGTCAAACAACGCGATCGCCCACAATGACATTGCCGGTTTTGGCAGCGCAGTAGCAGTTCTTCGAAGCAACCTGGTGTACAACCCGGGCGGCGACGACTACACCGGTGTCTCCCCCGGCGAGGGCGACATCTCGCTCGATCCTCTCTTTGTCGACAGGGCCAACGGCGACTATCACCTTACTGCGAACTCGCCCTGCATCAACATGGGCTGGAATAGCGCGGCTGGGATGCCTCTGTTCGACTTCGACGGCGAGGGCAGGACCTGCCAGGGAACGGTGGATATCGGGGCGGATGAGTATTGGCCGGGTGAGCTACCTATTGCCAGCGTGAAGACTGCGGCGGACGGGGCCATCATTCATGGCTTTGGGCCTGTGGTCTCTGCCGCGTTTCCTGACTTCCTGTATGTCGAGTCGCCGGATAGGGTGAGTGGGATTCGGGTCGAGAAGCTTGCGCACGGGCTCGAGGTGGGCGCGGTCGCGGATGTTGTGGGGACCGTGCAGACGACAGCCGCTGGCGAAAAGTACATCGCTGCTTCTTCGGTGACGTCAACTGGCGCCGGAAGTGTCAAGCCGGTAGCCATCAATTGGCTCCTCGCTTGGCGGCGGCGCGACGGGGCTGCAGGAGGGCGTCACAGGCGGCTTCGGCCTGAACAACATCGGCCTCCTCGTCAGGACTTCTGGCCGAGTTCTGCCTGAGCTAACGACTGCAGACTCTTTCACAATCGACGATGGAAGTGGAAGGCAGATCCGCTGCATGGTTCCGGCTGGGGTGGCGATCGATCCGAGTTGGACCTATGTCGGCGTCACGGGTGTGTGCTCGTGCGAGAAGGTAGCAGTCGGAACCGGAAGCGAACTGCGCGCGATTGTGCGGGTGCGGACGCAGGGGGATATCGTTCCGTTCTGAGGCTCGGCAATAAGCGCTATTGATGAGCTGCGACAGGCGCTGTATACTGTCTCTGTCAGCTCAACACTGACTTATTCGGATTTGACAGAGGGGATAGGATTCAGATGAATTGGTCGTTCGGCAGCTATTGTTTGTTTCGAGTTCTGGCGTTTTGTCTTCTGCTTGGAATGCTGGGGAGCGCTTGTATGGCAGAAGAGACTGATGTATATGCGATGCACGGGTTCTGGGGCCAGCGGCCTGAGATCAAGTATGCTGCGCCTGAGGACTTCGTGATAATGCCGTGGGGATGGACGCCGGGGGACGAGAAAGCACTGCGTGAGATCAAAGAGTGCGGGTTCAACCTGGCGGGGTTCATGGCTCCCCAATACGTCAAGGTCGCCAAGAAGGTAGGCATAAAGTGCCTGGTGGACGACTACAGAGTCTCGAACGCAGTTAACAGGATCGATATCTCTGATGCCGAGATAGCCAAGCTGATCCATCAGGTGGTCGCGCCATTCAAGGGTAACTCGACCGTATTCGGCTACTACCTCAAGGACGAGCCCGGGGACGGACACTTTGCCGCACTTGCGCGTTGGAAGAACGCTCTGGCGAGTGAGGATCCCGACGCACTGGCTTACATCAACTTGCTTCCCGTCGGAGCCCGCGAGAACGGATTCCAGCACTACGATGACTATGCCACGGCTGTGAAGCCGACCTACCTAAGCTACGATCACTACTGCCTCTATGATGACGGGTCGATGGTCACCAGCTTCTACAGCAATCTGGAGACAATGAGGAAGGTTGCTCTCAAGCACAACATCCCGTTCTGGAACATCATCCTTGGCAATGCCCATTTCCACTACGCTGAGCCTACCGCCGGCGGTTTGGCGGTGCAGGTGTACTCGACCCTTGCCTACGGTGGGCGTGGTATATCCTACTTCACTTACTTCTCTCCCCTCATCGGCAACTATCGGGACGCCGCGGTGGACCAGTTCCTGAACAAGACACCTGCCTGGGACATAATCCGTCGGCTCAATCTACAGGTACATCAGCTCGCGCCGACGTATCTCAAGCTCAAGAGCGTGAACGTGTTTCATCACCCGAACGTGCCCGCCTTGTGTTCAGGCATCGACTCCGCCAAGTATGTAGCCGAAGTCAGCGGCGGTGATTTCCTTGTAGGCGAGTTCATGGGGCCGAATGCGACTCCATACGTGATGATCGTCAACAAAGACATCAACAAATCGGCCGGGTTTGGCGTGAAGTTCAAGAAGGACGGCCGCGTTATGATGACAAACGCGTATACCGGCCTGACTGCGCCACTTGCGGGGGAGAACGGTTGGCTTGGCCCGGGTCAGGGGGTTCTGCTCAGCCTTGCGAAGTAATGGGCCTACTTCTTCTCCAGCCGCTTGATCTGCTTGGCGATGCTTTTCCAGCGTTCGCGTTCGGCTCGGACAGCGCCGGCGTCTTGTTTGAGTTCGAGGTAGCGGAGTTCGCCTCGCATCTTGCGGTAGTTCTCGAACCGACGGGAGTCTAGTTCGCCCTGATCCAGAGCCTCGCGGACGCGGCAGCCGGGTTCGTCGGCGTGGGTGCAGTCTCTAAACCTGCAATCGACGGCTAGTTCCGCGATGTCCGAGAACGCCTCGGAGACCCCGTCATCGGCGTTCCAGAGCTGGAGTTCGCGCATGCCAGGTGTGTCGATGATCATGCCTCCGTTGGGGAGCACGAAGAGCTGGCGGTGGGAAGTCGTGTGGCGCCCCCGGCTGTCGTCGAGCCGCACTTCGCGCACTGCCTGAACATCCTGGCCCAGCAGGTAGTTGATCATCGTGGACTTCCCCACCCCTGATGAACCAAGGAGGACGGCGGTCTTGCCCCGGGCCAGGTAGGAGTCCAGGACTTCGAGGCCAGTCCCGCCGATGGTGCTCAGCGCGTGGACGGGGACGCCTGGGGCGACGGCTTCAGTCTCCGCGACTCGGGTATCTACGTCATCGCAGAGGTCACTCTTGGTGAGCAGGACTACAGGGTTCGCGCCCGCGTCCCAGACGAGTGCGAGATAGCGCTCAACGCGGGCGGGGCGGAAGTTGTAATCGAGCCCCATCACGATGAACGCGGTGTCGACATTTGCCGCAAGGGGCTGCTGGCTGACAAGCTTGCCCGCTCGCTTGCGAGAGAACACAGTGCGGCGCGGCAGGATCGAGTGGATCACGGCTCTCGGAGGCTGCTCGTCGAGTATACGGGCCACTACCCAATCGCCGACGACCGGAGTGTCGGCCTCGCCTTCAGCGGCGTATAGAAGCTTGCCGGTCACTACCGCGGACATCTCTCCGCGCTCAGTCAGGAGCCCATAGAGCCCTCGGTGCTGAAGCGAGACGCGGCAGGGCGAGCAATCGGCCTCGGCCACGCTATGGAACTCTGTCACATAGCGGCTGTCGTAACCCAGATCATCAAGAGTCAATGCCCGAACCTCCACAGGCATTATAGACTGAGGAGGGGTTGATGGCAAAGAGAAACACCCACACGATGGCCAACGAACCGGACTCGTTCAGTTGACAAGTCGTAAGCCAAGGGGTACACTGGCAGCGTGGGAGGAGCGTAAGCCGTGCTGTTTGAGTGGGATCCAGACAAGGCGAAGACAAACCAGCAGAAGCACGGCGTATCGTTCGTGGAAGCATCCACAGTCTTTGACGATCCGTTCTCAACCACATTCCCAGACCCTTACCATTCGCAGGTAGAGGACCGATACTTAACCATCGGAGTATCAGCCGCCCAAACAGTTCTGGTCATTGCGCACACAGATCGTGATGACTGAGTGCGCCTGATATCCGCGAGAAGATCAACACCGTCTGAAAGGAAGTACTATGAGAACAGAAGACAACGCTGATCAGAACGACGATCTGCGCGATGAGTACGACTTCGAGCATATGTCGGGCGGTGTTCAGGGAAAGTACGTTGAGCGATACCGTTCGGGAACCAACATCGTGGTCCTTGACCCCGACGTAGCCGAAGCGTTTCCTACCAGCGAGGCAGTGAACGACACGCTCCGGATGATCCTCAAAATCGCTGCGACAAAGCCAAAGAGCAAATCACGCCGACACAAGGTCGCGTAGATCGTCTACACGCAGTAGTCAAAACAATGGCCCGGGACGCCAGGTCCCGGGCCATTGGTGTCTGTTCTCGATTCAGAGGGCTTGCTATTCGCTCTTCTTGCCGTTTGTGCTAATCTCTGCAAGTTGCTTGTAGAGATTGTAGCGCCGATCCACGTCCTTCTGCGCGAGGGTCATCAGCTCGGCGGCTGCGTCCGGCTTGGCCTTCTTTAGGACTCGGTAGCGGTTCTCACCGTAAGCGTACTCCTCGAAGGTCATGGTCGGCGGCTTGCTGTCGAACTTCAGCGGGTTCTCGCCCTTCTCCGCGCGATCCGGGTTGTAGGTGTAGAGCAGCCAGTGGCCGGAGTTAATCGCCTTCTTCTGCTCGTCAATCCCGAACGTAGTGTCGATACCGTGCGCGATGCAGTGCGCGTAGCAGATGACGATCGACGGGCCGTCGTACGCTTCCGCCTCCATCAGCGTTCGCACGAGATGAGCCGGGTTGGCAAGCGATACGGCCGCGGTGTAGACGGTCCCGTAAGCCATTGCCATCATGCCCAGATCCTTCTTGCCGGCAGGCTTGCCGCCAGCCGCGAACTTCGCCGTAGCGCCGCGCGGGGTGGACTTGGACATCTGGCCGCCAGTGTTGGAGTAGACCTCGGTGTCCAGAACGAGCAGGTTCACGTTCTTGCCTGAAGCAATCACGTGGTCCAACCCTCCGTAGCCGATGTCATACGCCCAGCCGTCGCCGCCGATG
>CAZFYZ010000166.1:4996-6977 GCA_964523735.1 uncultured bacterium
AAGCTGCTTCCCAATGCCGCACTCACCTGTGCAGGTGCTCAGAACGTCCTTGAGTTGCTTGATACGGGCTCTCTGCTCCTCGATACCGGCCTGGGTTGACTGGTCGGCGTTCTTGATCGCATCAGCCAGCTCAGGCTTGATCTTGGTTCCTTCAGCAACAGCCCGATCGAGCAGCTCGACTGCATACTCGTTCATCTTGTCGATGGTCAGGCGGTAGCCCATACCGAACTCGGCGTTGTCCTCGAAGAGGCTATTCGCCCAAGCCGGACCGAGGCCGTCCTTGCGCTTCGTGTAAGGCGTCGTCGGCAGGTTCGCGCCATAGATCGATGAACAACCAGTCGCATTAGCGATGACCGCTCGATCTCCAAAGAGCTGAGTGACGAGCTTCACGTAAGGAGTTTCGCCGCAGCCCGCACACGCGCCGGAGAACTCGAACATAGTTGGCATGAACTGGCTTCCCTGGACAGTCGCCGGGTTGTAGAGGGCCGGGTCGGTCTCAGGCAGGTTCAGGAAGAAGTCCCAGTTCTCGGCCTCGGCGGCTCTCAGCGGCTCCTGCGGAACCATATTGATGGCCTTGCGACCGGTCGGCTCGCCCTGAGCATTCTTCTCTTTGCCGGGGCAGTTCTGAACGCAGAGACCGCATCCCGTGCAGTCCTCAGGAGCAACCTGCACCGTGAACTTCTTGCCACCGAGCTTGCCCTTGCCGTCAACGCTCTTGAATGTAGCCGGAGCCTTTGCGAGTTCTGCTGCGTCGTAGGCCTTGAGCCTGATTGTCGCGTGCGGGCAGTAGAGCGAGCACATTCCGCACTGCAGGCAGACGCTGGGCTCCCACTCGGGGATCTCGACAGCGATATTGCGCTTCTCGAATGCAGTGGTTCCAGTCATGTACTTGCCATCGATAGGCATCTTGCTGACAGGGATCTGGTCACCGCGCATAGCCATAATCTCTGCGGTGACTTCCTTGACGAACTGCGGAGCGCAGTCGCACACGACCGGCGGCATCTTGACACTCGAGGTGACATGGTCCGGATACTTGACCTCGATCGTGTTCTCGAGGGCGGCATCCACGGCCTTGTTATTCATCTCGACGACCTTCTCGCCGTAGCGGCCGTAGGTCTTCGTGACGGCCTTCTTGATCAACGCAACCGCCTCGTCAATGGGCAGAATGTTGCTGATCTTGAAGAAGGCGGTTTGCATGATGATGTTGATTCTCGGGCCAAGGCCGATCTCCTGGGCCAGCGAGATGGCGTCGATCACGAAGAACTTGACCTTCTTGTCGATGATGGTCTGCTGCACTTCCTGCGGCAGCGTGTCCCAGACCTTGTCGGCCGGGTGCTGCGAGGTCAAGAGGAACATTCCGCCTTCCTCGATGTTACGAAGCATGTCATACTTCTCGAGGAAGCTCGGGTTGTGGCAGGCCACGAAGTCGGCGCGATCGATGAGATACGGGCTGCGGATCGGCTTCTTGCCGAATCGCAGGTGCGAAACGGTCAGGGAGCCGGCCTTCTTGGAGTCATAAACGAAGTAGCCCTGCGCGTAGTTGTCGGTCGCATCGCCGATGATCTTGATAGAGTTCTTGTTGGCTGAAACGGTTCCGTCGGATCCGAGGCCGTAGAACATCGCACGGTAGGTGTCTTTGTCAGCGGTCGAGAACGTGGGATCGTACTTGATGCTCAGACCAGTGAGGTCGTCCTCTATGCCCACAACGTAGTGATTCAGCGGCTTGGCCGAATCGAGGTCGTCGAAGACGCCCTTGACCATCGCGGGTGTGAACTCCTTGGAGCCCAGGCCGTAGCGGCCGCCGACAACCACCGGCATAGTCTTGAACGGAGCTGTCCCCGCAGAGATTGCCTCTTCGAGAGCAGCAACCACGTCCAGATACAGAGGCTCGCCAAGGGAGCCCGGCTCTTTGGTTCGGTCGAGGACCGCGATCTTCTTGACGGAGGCCGGCAGCGCGTCCACGAAAGCCTTGACGCTGAAC
>CAZFYZ010000166.1:6987-7229 GCA_964523735.1 uncultured bacterium
CGATAGAGGCGAACCTTGAGGACGCCCAGCTTCTGGCCCTGCGCGTTGAGGTACTCGACGGTCTCGTGCGTGGTCTCCGCGCCGGAGCCCATGATCACGATCACCTTCTCAGCGTCGGGAGCGCCGACGTAGTCGAACAGGTGATACTGGCGACCGACGAGCTTGGCGAACTTGTCCATCGTGTCCTGGACAATGCCTGTGCAGGCCTCATAGAGCTTGTTGGGGGTTTCGCGGCCCTGGAA
>CAZFYZ010000167.1:0-6404 GCA_964523735.1 uncultured bacterium
ACAGGCATAGAAGCCATTGACAGGCAAGACGGTATCTCACTGCGTTCGAAATGACATTCCCGCAACACTGAACACTCTCGAAGCGATGGGAGTGTCCTGAAGGCGTGCAGAGAACGGGCCCTCAGTTGCTGGGGCTTATGGGCTGGTCGAGGCTATGGGGAGGATGATGGACCGCGGGGTTAGCCCGCGGTCCGGAGACGCTGATCAGGCTTCTTCAGATGGGAGCGCAGGCTTGCGGTTGCGATTGTTCAGGACTGACGCCACTATGAGCGCCACCGCGATCACGGCAACTGCTATCAGGAATGCCGTGCTGCGCGGACTTGCTGTCGCTACCGGCCACCAGTCCTTGATGAGGAAGTTCAGCCTGCCGATGAAGAGGGTCATTCGACCCATAACGGTCGAGCCGAAGATCGCACCGAATCCAATCATCAGAAACCATCTGCCGGTGGCGGCGGTCTTCTGCACGACCGGGTGTTTGTGCTCGAAGCTAAAGAAGAAGTAAGACATGGCGGCGAGCAGGATCACGTAGAACACCAGGACGTTGAGGGAGTCCCCTATGGTCATAGGCGCTCCGGTTGCAGTCGTGCCTGCAATCGCCTTCATCGAAGAGCCGATCTGAGGGAAATAGCCCTCATAGAACTCTCGGAAGATCCCTCCTGCGGCAAGGCCCATGAAAGCGCCGAAGATCACCCGGCTGATCCAGACGTGCTTGCGGCTATACATGAAGTAGAACATGCTGCCGATGACGATGGCGAAGACCCACCACCACTGGCCTTTCTGGACCATCGCGCTCCACCATATGGGCCCCAGTACCTGCGACCAGGTGAAGTAGATCGCGAAACCGGTGGAGAATCCCACGAATATGTGCTCGAAGAAGCGGTAGAACTTATTCTCACCGTAGAGTATGCTGTAGATAGCGAACGTGCACAGCGCGCCAGCCCACAGCACTATCGGCGTCGAGTTGTTAGCAAGCCAGTTAGCCAAGTCGCCTACCTCCCGTGTCCAAGCCGGCCCGCTTACTGAGAACGTAGCCCAGATTGCCGAGCAGGATCAGCAGAATGATGGCGATATGCGCCATGGACAGGGCCCAAGCCGAGGCCGCTGCATCCGTAGCCGTGTTTTCCAGCCCGACGAGTGTCTCATACTGCGCCGCCCCGATGACGCCGTTCAGCATACCCTTCATCTGCCCTGAGTCCAGGAACGGATATGCTTCGGCAGACATGACCGCCGTGGGGCAATAGATCAAAGGTATGTTCTTCGGACCCGTGAAGTATGCTATCCAGAGGCCGACCGTGGCTGAGGGGGTGACCTCGACAACCGCGCCGATTTGCCTGTAATCCCTCACGCCCGATGTGGCCGGCAGCTCGCTCACCTTGGTGCCAAGCTTGTCGACCTTCATAACCCGCGGAAAGTCCTCGGCCATGCCGGCGAAGATCACCCGCTGATCTCCCGTCTTGAAACCCAGATGCACCCAGTCGACGCCGTACTTCTTGTCCATTTCCTTCTGGAGCGCCTCAGTCATCTGGTAGGTCATCTCGGCGCCCGCCGGGTCCCAGTTCATTACCACGAACTTCGTGCCGTTCCGGAACAACTGGCGGACGATGGCCTCGTACTGCGGGCCGTTCTCAGCGAGGGTTCCCGGGCCGAAGTAGCCGTTAATAATCACTATCTTCCCCTGCGGCACTGCCTGCAGAGTCTCGTAGGCCGAACGGACCTCAGGGAAGATGGTGGTCGGATGGCTCTTTGGTTTCGCGATGATGGGACCAGCTATGGCCACCGCCACGAACAGGTAGAGCAACCGTCTATCAAGGTTCTGGAGTTTTGTCAGAATACTCATCTATAGCTGCTTATCGAAGAAGTTGCCTCTCTCGAGGCTTAGCCAGATTCTCAGCGCCATGGCCATTGACCCAACGGCTATGCCGAATGCGATGGCGCGCTGTACGGCCATGTTCGGCCACGTAAGGATCCAGATGCCGACGCTTTCAATCCTGAGCGATGCGAACATGCTGTCCGCGGGAATCCAGTTCGTCAGCCACGCTCCCGCTGGGACAAGCGCAAGCATGATGGTCGCCGCGGTCAACATCATCAGCGCCGCCTCCACGGACTTGATTCGGAATGCCCGGTAGGCTGCGGACACGATGTAGAAGGCGTTGAGCGAGAACATCGATGCTTCCAAAGATGTCAGGAACCCGCGGAAGAGTATCTGGAACAGGTTGGTGCTTACGGTCGCCAGGTTGCCCGTGGCGCCGTCCCTGATGAACCCGAGTATCATGATCGAGAAGAGCGCGGCAAAGAACGCGGCGCTGTTGTACCAGCCCTTCGACTGCTTCGCGATCGCTTTCGAGTGTATCTGGAACAGGTTAAGGACTCCCAGCAGCAGCGCGAAGGCGCCGATGACCATGAACCAGTCCGCGGCTGCCGGTCTGGTTGTGGTCAGGAAGTTCTTATCGCCCCACAGGAACTCAACTGAGAAGTAGAGCCCCCCGATGAACGTGACGGCCATGACCACACCGCGCCGATAGCGAGGAGGGGTGTTCATCAGGAGCACGAGGCCGGCAACTCCCGCCAGCAGCCCACCGAATATGTAACCCCAGAGCATCCAGCCCTGGTGCGTCTGTCCCAGACCTTGGAGTAAGCTGATCATACCGTCTATACGCCTCTCGGGAAGTACTTAAGGAACTTGTCCATGAACCAATCCAGCCCGGGGACAGGCACGTGGAGCTGGGTGAGGGTCACCGCGGCTGCACCGATGAGCACCAGCCCGACCATCAGAATCTTGCCGTAGTCCTGGCCGACCAGGCTTCCAAGCAGCGTGGGCTCTCGGGAGAGATAGGCGCTTGCGGCGTAGTATTCGTCTCCGATGATCGTGTAGTCGCAAGCCGCGAGGAAGAACGGAATCTGTGTGATCGAAGGTGTCCCCGCGATCTGTATGGCGCCAGCCTGCTGGCCGTTCTCTGAGAGAATCAGCGCTTCTGCCGCGTAGCCGCCAAAATAGAACGCGGTAGCTACCTTCTCGCGGTGGATGATGCCAACGACACCGGAAGCAAAGGCAAACTGCCCTGCGGATATGAACCTGATCGACTCACTGCTGAACTGCTCCGGCACCCCGGCGCTGGCGTACGCATCCTTCACGACCTCTTCCGCCACCGTGTATAGAACGGGGTCAGCCAGCGGCACGACTATGTCCGTGCTGTACTTGGCCGCGTGCTTGGCGACGTGCGAGAGGATGGACATCGACTGCAGTCCGACGATGTCAAGTCCCCCGAGTCCAGGGCTGTAGAGCATGGGGCGCCCCATCTCCGTAGCCCGCCCGACTGCTTCGTCCAGCACGGCAAGCCCGGGAATGCGCCTGACGAAGAGCTCTCTGCCGCGCCTGGCGGAGAGGATCTTGTAGAGTATAAAGATTACCAGCAGTCCCTCGACTATGTAGACCGCTCGGTTCGCGAACTCACCCATTGGCTATCCCTGATTCCCCAGCCGTATGCCCGGCCTGGTTCTTGTCGTTCGCCATATCTTCTATGCGATTGAGCAAAAGCTCGACGTTGTCCCGGTCCTTAAGAACCTTGCTCAGGTCCGCTACGCGCTGCGCGCCAATGAACGGCGCCAAGAACGGCATTGCCATCATCAACGACTGGCTCGCCACGAACGAGAGCGGCTTATACATCTCAAGGAAGAGCACAGCCGGCACCGCAAGCCCTCGACCGACGATGGGCTTGGCGATCGAATCCGCGAGTGACTGCAGCTGCTCCTCGCTCAGAGGCGTGTCCAAGTCGACTGCTAACACTGTGCTGCCCTCATTGCCTTGACTGCCTCAATGACCTGCTCTCTGTTGTCGGCGAACCTGAGGTAGACGCCTCTGTAGGCTTCCAAGCGGCTGCCGGGCTCGAGCGGGCTCAACTTGACTCCGCAGTCGTCAAGATAGCACGTCTTTACTCGTGACCAGGGGATCTCGGCCTTCTTGAAGACAGTCCGGCAGATCGCCGACTCCAGCCCGATCTCGAATCTCATCGGGAACAGGAACTCGGCCAGAGCGCCCGCCATGGCAAACAAGACTGCGATGGGTCCGGCAGGCCCAATCACCTCATAGGCGAGCACAGCGACGAGCGCGACCGCAGCCAGGGCGCAGATGAGCTTCAGGCGATGTGCGGAGGCAAGATGCACTGACCATCTCAATGGAGTGTCAGTCACGCCTGCCGATGAGGGAGTGGAGCGTATGTTGTCAGTCATATGTTGGCTGGCTCATACCTTATGTATAGAAGCTGGCCCTCGACCCATATTCCGGCCTAACGGCTGAGGTCATTATATTGGCCGACCTTGGCCATGTCAAGCTTGCCCGGCTGAGGTAACAGCCCACTCTTGCCCACAGTCATTTCGAGCAGGGCGAGAAATCTGCTTCTTGCGAGGCCTCGGCAAAGACCGGAAAGCAGATTTCTCACTGCGTTCGAAATGACGATTCCACAAGACCGAACACTCTCGCCTACGCTTGGCTATGCCGCAACTGCAGAAAACCGAACACAGCGCTGATAATGTGTATACGCAATGTGCGGTCCCGGTGTCACCGGGAGGCGGAGTTTCCGGCACATTTCGTCAGGGTAAACTGATCGAGCGCCGGAAGATCTCTCGCGTGCACCAGGAGGGGCGTCGGAGACGCCTGCTACAGCTGTTGTAGACGGGTCTTCCGAACGCTGTGGCGTCGGAGACGCCATCTACAGTCGCGTGAATATTGTAGTCGGGTTCTTTGAACCCTGTGGCGTCGGAGACGCCTGCTACAGCTGTTGTAGACGGGTTTTCCGAACCCTGTGGCGTCGGAGACGCCATCTACACCCGCGTGAATATTGTAGTCGGGTTCTCTGAACCCTGGGGCGTCGGAGACGCCTGCTACAAAATTGCTTTTGGCGAAAAATGGCAGTTGACGGACGCAAAAACCTGGTGTAAAATACGGTTGTAGGCCAAGGATCGTACTGGGCGTGCTGGCAGAGGGCGGGCAGTACGAAAGGCTGTTTCGAGATGCGAGTGGGAAGCGTCAAGAAGAGCAACCGCGGATCGCGGCCAGCAAGTGGCTTCACCCTTGTTGAGCTGCTGGTTGTGCTGGTGGTTCTGGCCATTCTGGCCGCCATAGCATTTCCAGTTCTCGTCAAGGCGAAGCAATCGGCACAGGTCTCACAATGCCTTTCAAATATGAGGCAGTTGGGGATCGCCTTCCGTATGTACACCGACGATTACCACGACCGTCTTCCATCGGCGGTCCCATGGGGCGTCCCCGGCTCCATCTGCAACAACGGCTCCAAGACCATTCAGGAACTGCTCACGTCCTATGTCGCGGGTGACCTGCGCGCGGTAAAGGGAGTGGACGGCAAGCTGCGATATGTAGATGCCAGCGTCTTCACTTGTCCAAGCGATAAGGGGCTGCCGGCCGCATACGCCGCCAGCTGTGGTATAAAGGCCCAAACGCCAGTCTGGAAACAGACAGGCTGCAGCTATGAGTACTTCGCGGCCAATCAGAAGGATTACATCAACTCCCCCTATGGCGATCCCCCGCAGGTTCCTCGAACGGCTCTGTCCCCCGAGGTCGAGATCAACTTCCACTCAGTTCGGATCGGCGCTCCCCTGAACTGTGTCTTTGACACAACCAAGAAAGCCATCATGGGAGACATCTGGTTCTGGCATTTGGGCGACCGTGTGATGCCCGAGGATACTGTGGCCTATTCGAACACGCTCTATGTCGATGGGCACGCGTCCCGAGTGAGGGGCTACCGGCATCTGGAGGCCAGGCTCCAGCAGCTCAAGCCCTGGTGCACATACACCGAACTGGACTAGCCGGCTCAATCTTCGTTCTGTTGATCCCTCTCGTGCGCTGCATCCTTACGCCCGGCTGTTTGGAACTGCTGCTCTAATGGGGAACAATCTATCTGGCGAAACCGGTAGTGTCAGCTGGTAGTCTATAAGACTGAGTAACGGGAGCGGCGGCAGTAGCTCCCTGTTTTTGTGGCAATTGGAGGCAGGCAATGGCATCCCGCATCGAATTCTCAACCGTTCGCGAATTGGAGAAGAAGACGTTCCGGATCTTCCGCTACGGCGGCATTGCCATGGCCGCTGGCCTGATCCTGGGTCTGTTCATAGGGATTTTCGGCTGGGCGCTGATGGGCGTGGCGGGAATCTGCATGGTCGCGGCAATGGCCTACGTGTCGATGCTCGGCAAGGAGCCTACCCGTCCGGTGTTCTGCCCCTACTGCGCCTGCGAGAACGAAGTCTACAAGTCCCGCCGCAGCTTCAACTGCGACATCTGCAGACGGCCTATCGCTGTGACCGAGACCGGTGAGGTCCTGGTGGCCGAGGCCGAAAGCACCGCCCGCTACGGAGCCTGAAAGGTTTCATCACGACCCCAAACGAGCTATACTATATCA
>CAZFYZ010000167.1:6414-7226 GCA_964523735.1 uncultured bacterium
CGTTGTCTACGTCGTTGGATATTGGAGCTAGTTATGGGACGTGCCATGATGATGAAACGATCATTCCTCTACCTGATCATCGCTCTTGCCGCAGCCCTGTTTGCTTTTGCTGGGTCGGTTCCTGCCTGGGCCGTCACCCTTGAGGAGGAGGTCGAGCTTGGGCGCAAGCTCGATGTTGAGATCCTCAAGGAGAACCCCAGTTCCACCGACACCGAGGCGATCAAGCAGATGGAAGAGTACGGCCAGAAGCTTGCCAAGAATGTCCGCCGGCCAGAGATCAAGTACCACTTCCGCCTGCTGCGCGATGACGAGTTCAATGCGTTCTCCACGCCGGGCGGCTATGTCTACTTCACCGAACGGCTCTGGAACACGCTGCGCAAGGACGAGCGGATCGGCGTGCTGGCGCATGAGATAGTCCACTCGGACAGACGGCACGCGCTGGATGCTATCTCAAAGGCTCAGCGGAGGCAGCTGTTGCTGGCTGTGCTGTTGACCGCCGTTAAGGCCAATGAGACCTGGGGCAACGTGGCCGGACTGGCGCATCAGGTCTATACGCTGAAGTATTCGCGCGGCGATGAGCGCCAGGCGGACGAAGTTGGTGTCGAGCTGTGTGAGAAGGCCGGGTACAACCCTGTGGGCTTGCTGCTGGCGATGCGGAAGATCAGTCGTTTCCACAGTGAGCAGGGAGGCGAGACGCCTAAGATATTCTCATCCCATCCGCCAACCAAAGAGCGACTGTCTTACCTTACGGAGCTGCTCCAGAAGAAGGGGATCAAGGTACCCCCGGAGGATGTCCAGGAGGTGGCTAACCC
>CAZFYZ010000168.1:0-7212 GCA_964523735.1 uncultured bacterium
CAATGAGGAGTCACCTGTTTGTTTGAACTGATCAAGCGGTTGTTGTTCGGACGGCCCCTGGCTACATCCCGGCAGAAACACGAGAGACTGACGAAGTTCTTTGCTCTGCCGGTATTCGCTTCAGACGCTGTTTCGTCGACCGCGTACGCAACGGAAGAGATTCTGCTGGCGTTTGCGATAGCAGGAGCCGGGGTTGTGGCCTGGGATAAGACGATCCCGATTACGGTGGCGATCGTTGTCCTTTTGGCGATCGTCGTGATGTCCTACCGGCTGACCATCTTTGCCTTCCCGCAGGGCGGCGGCAGCTATATCGTCACAAGGGAGAGCCTTGGGCTTTTCTGGGGGTTGGTGGCGGCTTCGGCTCTGTTGATCGGCTACGTAGTCACAGTCGCGGTGAGCATCGCTGCCGGCGTGGCGGCAATCACCTCCGCCGTGCCTTCGCTTGCAGACGACCGAGTCTTGCTTGCCATTGCAGCGATCGGCCTGGTAGCGCTGATGAACCTCCGGGGATTGCGCGAGTCTGGTACGCTCTTCGCAATCCCAACCTATGGCTTCATTCTCTGCGTTGGCGTCATGATCGTAGCGGTCTGCTCAAGGTCTACACCGGCGGCGGGGTCGAACCAGTCCACGACACTTTTCCGAGCCACGCGGCTCCGATTACGGGCGCGGCCATGTGGCTGCTGATGATGAGGGCCTTTGCGGGCGGCTGTTCCGCAATGACCGGAGTCGAGGCGGTGGCAGACGGAGTGCAGGCGTTCAAATCACCTGAGTCCAAAAACGCCGCAGCCACCCTCTTCTACTTGACACTAATCCTGGGATTTCTCTTTGTGGGGATATCACTGCTTGCGGGAGCTTACAGAGCGGTCCCATCTGAGATTGTGCCGAGCTTGGAGCCCATTCACGAACCGGCCGAGACAGTTGTCTCTCAGATTGCCCGAGGCGTATTCGGGCGCGGCTGGTTCTACTACGTCATTCAGATCATGACGGCCGCGATTCTGATACTTGCAGCGAACACGGCATATCAGGACTTCCCAAGGCTGAGTTCGATTCTGGCCAGAGATCGGCTGGCTCCGCGGCAACTCGCAAACATAGGCGATCGACTGGTGTTTACCAACGGAATTCTGGCACTCAGCGCGCTCGCCGCCGGCTTGATCATCATATTCAAGGGCGACACGCACGCCCTGATCCCGCTGTATGCCCTGGGCGTCTTCGTGTCGTTCACTCTGTCGCAGTTCAGTATGAGCCTGAGACAGCGGCGCTTGAGGCAAGCCAGATGGAAGTTCTACTCTTCCGTAAGCTTGTTCGGTTCTGTTGTGACAGCAGCGGTGGTGGTGATCGTGTTAGTCATGAGATTCGCCACTGGTCCCGTGGTCTCGATAATGGGACTGCACATCAGGACCGGAGCTTGGATGGTGATGCTCCTGATCCCTATCGTTGTTGTTATGTTTCTTAAGATCAACAGGCACTACCTGGACGTGGGCGATCAGCTCCGGGTAACTGGGGAAAGAGAACCACGGCCTGTCAGATCGACGTCGATCGTCTTGGTAGCAGGGCTTCACCAAGGTATTCTGGAAGCATTGGACTATGCAAGGTCGCTGTCGCACGACTGCAGGGGACTCTACATCGAGATAGACCCACATGAGACGGGTCTGGTAAGGGACCGCTGGGAGAAACTGGCGCAAGGAGTCCCATTGGTGATTCTCGAATCCCCGTATAGATCGGTGATCGGTCCCACACTGAGGTATCTCGAAGAGGCCAAGAAGGAGAGGCCAGACTACATCGTTACGGTCGTGCTGCCGGAGTTCGTGCCGAAGAAGCTTTGGCATAAGCTGCTGCACAACCAAACCGCGATTCTTCTGAAGGTGGCACTGATGACGCGAAAGGACATGGTAGTCACCAACGTGAGGTACTACCTTGAGAAGTAACCTTTGGTGTCGGGATTCCCGCTCCATCCAAATCCCGAAACACCGGCGGCGTGGAGAAGTGACGTTCACATATGATAATCGAAGCTAGAGAAGACACCATAACCCTGAGGGGTGAGATACGAAGCAACATCTGGCCGGCCATACAGGCCGCCGCCGCGCTGCTGCTGGAAAACCACCCGACGGGAATCATAATAGACTGCTCGGGCCTTACAACGATAACCGCAAAAGGGGCAGAGACATTTGCCGAGGCGTTCCGATACATTAGCGCTCACAACGCCCGAATTGTCTTAGCCGCGCTGGCGCCTGATCTTCTCGAGATAGGCAAGTCCGTGCCCGGCATGCGTTCAATGGTGGCGGTTGCCTCAACGGTCGAGGAGGCAAGATCATCGCTCAGCCTTGAGGAGGTCACTCCACTGAGGGGGAAAGCGCGGCTGGCGGGCGTGGTGCCCGTTCTCGGCAAGTGGGAGAGAGCAATCTACTACGGTGGCAAACTGGCGACGGGTGAGAACTGCGAGATTCACCTTATCGACCTGATCAAGGTGCCGCGCACGCTGCCGATCGGAACCCCCCTGCCAGAGCGAGAGGCCTCCGGACAAGACAGACTGGCGACAGCCGTTAAGCTTATCCGCCAGACAGGAATAAAGCCATACTCGCACTTCGAGCGTGTAAGGTCCAAGTCGCAGGGTCTGAACGAATTCGTGTCACAGCTTGGGGCGCAGTTTGCCGTGATCAGCATCGACCCGTCTAGCCGCGACGTGCCGCACATGGATGAGTCGGAGGCGCTTACGCTCGCTGACGAAGCCTCGTTCGAGATCACATTAGTGAAAGGGGCCCCATCTGACAGCGGCCATACAGCGAAGAACGTGGTGATACCGGCCGTATGCGAGTGGCAGCGCGCCCTCGAGCACGTCTGCAAGCTGACTGCAGATACCGGCGCGGCGATCAACGTTGTCTACAGCATCGCGGTTCCGCGCACGGAGGCGATTGATGCGCCCAAGCCTGACGCGGAAGCCGCCGCTGAAGACTGTGCAAAGGAAGCTGTGAGGATCGGCAAGAGATACGGCGCAAAGGTCACGCCCAGAGCCGAGCGCGTCCGAGATCCCATTCTGGGATTCATGAAGCTGTTTGATACCGAGGGGTACGACCTCGCCGCCGTTGGCGTAATGAGCGAGACTTCGGCTGATTATCATATCGCAAAAGCAATCGCTGCCGCTCTGCTGCAGGACCTGCCTTGTGAGGTTATCTACCTGAAGGCGGGTCAGGAGATGGCGCAAGCCTGAGCATGTTATCGCGAAATCCCGAAAGGGGCGAAAACCCGAAAGAAGACGAGTCTTACCATCGGTTATGACTGATTCCACACAGTATGAGTTTCGTGTTCTTGTCGAGACGGTCGCGAAGCTGCGGTCGAAGGACGGATGTCCTTGGGACCGCCAGCAGACTCACGACTCGCTGAAGAAGTACGCGATCGAGGAGACATATGAGGTCGTCGAGGCCATCGAGAGCGGCGAGCCGGCAAAGCTGCAGGACGAGCTAGGCGATCTGCTCCTTCAGGTGCTTCTTCATGCCCAGATAGCCAGCGAGGTCGGGGGTTTCGATATCGCCGGAGTCTGTCGCACAATCCGCGAGAAGCTTCACCGGCGGCACCCGCACGTGTTTGGTGACGTAGAGGTTGCCAGTGTCGATGAAGTGCTGCACAACTGGGAGAAGATTAAGCGCGCGGAGCCGGGTTACGAAGACAGAGAGTCGGTACTCGATGGCATCCCCGCCAGCCTCCCCGCTCTGATGCGCGCGGCAAAGATCAGCAAGAAGGCCGCTAAGACGGGCTTCGAATGGCCCGACATCCACGCAGTCTTGGAGAAGCTCGCCGAGGAGACTCAAGAGCTTGAAGAAGCCATCGATCAGGGTTCGCACCAGCGGATCAAGGAAGAGATTGGCGACCTGCTCTTCACTGTAGTCAACATCGCGCGTTGGGCTGACGTTGACCCCGAGGAGGCCCTTCGTGATATGCTGGCAAGGTTCACCTACCGTTTCAGCCGCATCGAAGACCACGCACGGGACACCGGCCGCGATGTCCATCAACTCACCCTAGAGGAGATGGACAGAGTTTGGGAAGAATCGAAGTAGCACAGTCGGAGGTGCGAGATGCATCGCTGGATAATCTGGAGTTCCACTGTGGTTCTGGGAGTGCTCGCTTGCGCGCCACTATACGCGCAGAGAGATCTGAACCTCGATCTTGCGCAGTCAATCTGCCTGTACCCCGCCGCCGCGAAGGTCGGTGAGCCGATTGCCATTCGATACACGGTGCAGAACAAGTCCGCTCAGCCGATTACTCTCAGCTTCAGCTCGGGCCAGCAGTTCGACATCTGGATCACTTACGCAGGCAAGGAATGCTTCAGGCACAGCAGAGGCAGGTCGTACGTTCAGATGCTCACCAACATCGTCCTGCAGCCGTGTGAGAGCCGAACGTTTGATGCGACCTGGGACCAGAAGGATTTCCGCTCCAAAGACTGCGGCCCCGGCGTTTACCGGGTGTTTGCTCAGTTGACAACCTCCGGAACCCGACCCGCGAATGCGACGGGCAAGCTGCGCATAGGCACGTTCACCGCAGCGGTGTCGCCGGTCACGGTCAGTGAGGCAATCAGGGACTTCAGTCTGATCGGGGATCGTACTGTACAGATATCGGCGATCTACCGTGGTTGGCAGCCCAATCAGAGCGATGAAAACGTCAAGGACGGGCCGCCTGTGACGCGATCCGACTGGGCGATCTGCGACAAGACGGGTTGCATGTACGTAACAGGTGGAGGCGACCTGAACCCTCAACGGGATCTGGGGGCCAAGGTCGTAGTAACCGGCAAACTAAAGAAAACTGATAAAGGACAGATTTACCTGCAACTTCAGCAGGCAAAGACTGTCAAATAGTAATGGGTAGTGACTGGCCGCCTCTTCTGACGCCTGCCCCTCGCTAGCCCCATAGCCCCGGAAGCCAACAAAGGCGTCCGCACGTGTGACGAGGAGATTGATCTCTGTGAGAAAAGCTGCTGGTTGTTTCTTTGCCGTCTTGTTTGCACTGGCGTCGGTTTCGGCATTCGCCGATAGAGTGATGCTGCAGTTTCCCCAGACCAC
This sequence comes from uncultured bacterium, assembly GCA_964523735.1. Lineage (GTDB taxonomy): Bacteria > Armatimonadota > UBA5829 > UBA5829 > UBA5829 > CAZFYZ01. Next base: position 5,049 of record CAZFYZ010000168.1, read on the forward strand.
CGCATCAATTGTGAGAATCCCAAACGGTTCTGTTCGTCTGGAGGCGCCGGGGTTCTCGTCCAAGGTTTCCCCCGGCCATCCTGCCCTGCCCTGCAAGCTGATCTCCGTGCTGCTGCCAGCCAACGCGAACACGAAGACGCTGAAGCTCAGATTGCTGGACCCGGTAGTGGAGGACATGCCTGGCAGGTTCGATGTTGCGCCGGTTGCGCGGGCAGTAAGGAACGACTCAACCTATCGCTCCAATCTTGCGTATCCTGGTACGTTCGCAGCGCTCGATGGCAGTGTTCGGCTTGGCCCGTACATCCTGGCCAAGGTCAGATGCTGGCCGTATCAGTACAGCCCTACTTCGATGACGCTAAAGCGTCTGGTGAGTGGGAAGATCGTGATCTCGTTCGACACCCTTGAGAAGCACCCGCAGGTCACCGGCAAGCAGGTGGCGCGGTATCTGGACCGGTTGCAAGCGGTTGCGGAGAACTGGCAGGAGTCGCTCTGGTGGTATGGCTTGCCCGAGGGCGGACGCAAGCTCGGCATCAAGGGCCCGGCGAATGCGATGTTGGTCATAACAACTTCCGACATCCAGAAAGCCAGCGCCAGGCTCGACGATTACCTCGCCCACAAGCGCAAGATGGGGTTCACGGTGGATTTGGTGAATGAGACAGCCTGGGCCGGTGGCACTGACGCAGTAGCAGCCGAGCGAATCAGGGAGTACCTGAAGAAGGTCTACAGGAGCTATCACTATCTGCTGATCATCGGCGATCCCCGCTACGATAGCCAGGTTCCGATGAAGAAGACCTATCCCTACTGGTTTGACTTCCCCCACACGGGTGACATCAACACCGACTACTACTACGCCGATCTCACCGGCAACTGGGACCGCAACGGCAATGGGTTCTATGCTGAGTGGCAGCGAGATGGCGGGCTGTCGGATTTCGGCCCAGGCGGTGTGGACCTTGTCCCTGAGCTGGTGGTCGGGCGGATTCCGTACTATGGCAAGCCGGAGGACTTGGACAAGATTCTCGCCAAGACTATCAGATACGAGACGATGCCGGAGGTCGGCGACTGGGTTCAGCGGGTGCTGATCCCGATGAAGCCTTTCTCGGATGGTGAGCCGAGCAATATGTATGGCGAGCCGCCGAAAGACGACATCTTCGTGCCCGCAGGATATCGCTACTATCGAGTGTATGACGCGGACTACGGCCTTGTTCCAGCGCCGGAGGCCTATCCCTGCACGCAAGAAGCCGTGCTTAAGGAGTGGAAGAAAGGCTACGGCTTCGTGTTTTGGGGAACTCATGGCGGGGGCGATGGGGCGTCATCTGTGTTCTACTCTAATCAAGCCAAGGAACTTGATGACAGCAAGCCGGCGTTCACATTCCAGGGGTCGTGCTTCACGGCCCAGCCGGAAGTCACCAACAACGTTGCTTACTCACTGCTGCTGAATGGGGCGGTGGTAACAGTCGCATCAACACGCATGTCCGGCGGCTCGTGGCACGACGGTAACATTGGGATCGGGTATGGCTATGCGCAAAACGTGATCAATAAGCGCATGACTGCGGGCGACGCTTACTGGCAGACGATGGCGGACATAACCCTGGGCCAGGCGGTCTGGAACAACCACTGCTCGTATGTCATATATGGCGATCCCACACTGAAGATCAGATGGCCCACGAGCTTTAGTGTCCCTGCTCCATCCCAGTTGCGAGCGGCCGAGGCGGGGAAGGCATATGGTCACGACCTGTTCGCGGCAGGGAGCACGGCACCTTACCAATGGTCTATCGTGAATGGGGAGCTTCCGCCTGGGCTGAACCTGGACGCCAAGGGGAGGCTGTCCGGCACGCCCACTACTCCGGGCGACTACAAGTTCACTCTGCAGGTAAAGGCGCACGGGGAGAATGCTGAGACGCTGACCTCAGAGTTCGCGCTGAAGGTGGCGGCACAAGCAATGGCGGAAGAACAGCGCTAGGATCAGGTAATCTCAGAGCGGCGGGCGCCGGATTCACCCGGTGCCCGCCGCTCTAGTGTTACCTAGTTCGGGTGCTACTTCGGCACTTCCGACAGCGGTATTCCGAGCGCGTCGGCGACTCCCTCGCCGTACGCCGGATCCGCTTTGAGGCAATTGCCAATGTGCCGGATCTTGATCTCCCGGGGCGCGTCGCCCATGGCCCGG
>CAZFYZ010000169.1:0-7192 GCA_964523735.1 uncultured bacterium
GGCGCCGCGGCCTCGCATTCCGGAGGAGCTGGCGCTGGTCGGTGTGGGCGACTCGCCGCTGGACAGTCTGCTGGCCGGTGTGGCGTTGTCGTCCGTGCAACTGCCCGGAAGGCGCATCGGCGAACGCGCTGCCGCGCGACTCGCGTCTCTCCTTGTGGAGCGGGACGGCGCGCCGGTTGTGGAGCGGCTGGCGCCCGAGGGCCTGGCGGTGCGCGCCTCTTCGGCGCTGGTCCTGCAGGACGACGCCATCGTGGCCAAGGCGCTGGGATTCATGCGGCAATCGCTGGCACAGCCGCTGGACATGTCCACGCCCTTAGTCTTAATCATGTCAGGGTGGCCCTGCAGTTTGCTGTTGACACAGTCGAATGTGCACAGGCAGTCTGAATCAAGGTAGCCCCTCGCACACAAAGTCGCATAAAGACCTGCTGAGGCGTGCCCCTTGGACAACACAAGTCTGTCCCTCTCCATCCAATCAGGCCGCTTGGGGTCGACCTTCATCACGTGGAAATACAGGGACGTCAGTATGTCGGTCACCGAGAGCGACCCCCCAGGGTGCCCTGCCCCAGACTTGTGCAGGGTCTTGATGATGAGCTTTCGGATCTCATTTGCTGTTTGGCTGAGTTCCTGAGCTTTACTTTCCGTAAGTGCCGGAAAGGCACTTGAGGTTACGTTCACTGCAATACCTCTCGTTCTTCTTAGCGCGGTGTGAATCGAGACTTTCGGCTCCAACTCACACCGCCCTGTGTTCGTCATGCATTTGCCAATGCGTTTAGCTCGTCCCATACGTGGTCGTCCAGCGGGATGCCGTTCGCGCCACGGTCACGAGCCTTGAGATACTCCGGCTCACCGGGAGCCAAAACGCTCTTGAAGCCCTCAGCGGGCGGGACCTGGTGAATCTCCTCCACCATCTTGGCCATACCTGCGAGGAATGTCTCAGCTCCGGCGAACACTTTGAAGTTGATCGCAGCCACCATGTGACAGAGCTTACGCTTCTGCTCGTAGTCACCGTACATGGTGACCACATTCGGGCCAAATGCCCCGCCACAGAGTAGGCCGGTCATAACGTCAACGATAGCTCCCAGACCGTAGCCTTTGGGTCCGGCCGCGGGAGCGAGCCAGGTCATTTTGTGGGGGTCGGTCGTCTTCGAGCCATCCTCAGCCACGCCCCACTCCTCCGGCACGGGCTGATTGAGACCCTGAGCTTTCACTATGTGGCCCCACGCCACCAGCGAGGTGGCCATGTCCAACATAACAGGCTGGCCGGTTGACGACGGTCCGCCGATGCACAGCGGGTTCGTTCCGAAGAAAGGCTGCTTTCCGCCGAATGCCGTCACGCGCTTATCGGTCTGCGAGAATGCCATCCCGATCTTGCCAGCCTTGATCGCCGTAGTCACGTGGAATGAGAGCGCCCCGCAGTGCGAGGAGTTGTTCACTCCGACGAAGCCCACGCCGCTCTCTTCCGCGATCTTCACGGCCTCGCGCATGGCAAGATAGGCACTCACATGGCCCAAGCCGTCATCGCCGTCAAGCATCGCTGTTGCCGCCGATGTGCGGGTCACATTGTTCGAAGCCTTGGGGTTGATAGAGCCCGTCTGGATCCTCTTGATGTAGTGAGCCACCCGCAAAACACCGTGGCTGTCCACACCGGTCAGGTTGGCATGCACCAGGCACTCCGCAGCGATTGCGGCATCTGCCGAGGGCACTCCGTTCTTCTCGAAGATCCCGGAAACCAGAGCCTTGAGTTCACTGGCCTGAATCGTTTTCATCTCTGCACTCTTCCCGAAGCATCGCCACCCATCAGCTTCTGGACCTCAGAGAGCGAGACCCTGTTGAAGTCGCCGATGATCGAGTGCTTCAGGCAGCTCGCTGCTACGGCGAAGTTGAGGGCGTCCTGCTTGCTCTCGTAGTTGTTGAGACCGTAGATGAGACCCGACGCGAACGAATCCCCGCCGCCGACGCGGTCGGTGATATCGTTGATGTCGTAATGGTTGCTCAGGTAGAACTTCTCTCGATCGTTCAGGCAACCCGACCAACCATTGATATCTGCGCTCTTGCTCTCGCGCAGGGTGATCGCCATCACCTGAAGGTTCGGATAGGTGTCAAGCACCTTCTTGGACAGCGCCTCGTATTTCGCCGTGTCAAGCTCGCCGCTCTCAACGTCGACGTCAACCGTGACTCCAAGCGACTTCTGGCAGTCTTCCTCATTGGCGATGCCGACATCCACAAACTTCACCAGTTCGCCCATGACCTCGGGAGCCGTCTTGCCATACTTCCAGAGCTTGCCGCGATAGTTGAAGTCGCAGGAGACCGTCAGGCCCATCTTCTTCGCTGCCTTGACCGACTCCATCGAAAGCTCCGCAGCCGACGCGCTGATGGCAGGTGTTATGCCGGTGATGTGGAACCAGTCGGCTCCCTTGAAGACCTTCTCCCAGTCGATGTCGCCCGGCTTCGCCAGCGCGATCGACGAAGCGGCGCGATCGTAGACCACCTTGGAGGCGCGCTGATTGGCGCCGCTCTCCAGGAAGTAGATCCCTACTCTGCCGGAGCCCCTGACGATGAGGGAAGTATCAACGTTGAACCTTCTCAGCTCGCCGATGCAAGCCTCAGCAATGTCATTCGAGGGCAGAGCCGTCACGAACGCCGCGTCCATACCGTAGTTAGCCAGCGACACCGCAACGTTTGCCTCGCCGCCGCCGAATGTTGCCTCCAGCATCGGGCTCTGGAAGAGCTTCTCAAAACCCGGGGACTTCAGCCTAAGCATTATCTCGCCAAATGTGATTACGCGTTTTGCCATTTCGTTGTTTCTCCTAGCCAGCATTATTCGTAAGCGAATAAGCCAGGCTGGCCCGCACTATTCATTCTACTTGTGAATAGTGCGGGCTAGCTCTGCCTATTTCTTCTGCAACAGGTGGAACGCAAATCCGCCCACCTCGTCCTTGAGGTAAACCGCAACCATCGGGTCGCCCTTGGCCGTGGACATGTCCACCGCAACGCCCATTCGCTCGAAGTAAGCGATCGCTCGCTTGATGTTGGCAGTCTCGATCGCGACGTGGCCGTTCTTGCCGAGGTACATCGACTTCATTACTTCGAAGGCTGTGCCGGCGAAGTTGGAGCTGTTGCCCTCCTTGACCGGCATGCCAAACAGACCCGAGAGGGCCTTGGTGATCGACAGCGACGCATCGCCGTCGGGAGTGTTGATTCCCACGTGCGCCAGCTTGAAGCCGAGCATCGTCTGCACCGCCTCGCGTGTGACGCGGGTGATATCTTCAAAGTTGCCGGCCTTGATAACGTCAGCCTTGGCTATCCAGGTCCCGCCGCAGGCCAGAATCTTGTTGAACGACAGGTAATCGTTCAGGTTTGCGGTCGTAACGCCGCCGGTAGGGATGAACCTGAGTCCGCCATAGGGCGCCGCAATGGCCTTTAGCATACTCAGGCCACCCAGAGCCTCCGCCGGGAAGAACTTCACAACTTCGAGACCGAAGCCCACTGCGGCCGCAAGGTCGGTCGGGTTTGAGCAGCCGGGCGTTATCGGCACGCCCTTGTCCAGGCAGTACTTGACCACCACAGGGTCAAAACCAGGGCTCACGATAAACTTCGATCCGGCATCTATCGCCCGCTGAGCCTGCTCGGTCGTTAGGACCGTGCCGGCGCCTACCAAGATATCCGGCAACTCCCTGGTCACGTTCTTGATCGCCTGCTCCGCCGCTGCCGTGCGGAAAGTAATCTCGGCCAGAGGCAGACCGCCCTCGGCCATCGCCTTGCAAAGAGGCACCGCGTCATCAGCGTTGTCGATAACGACAACCGGCACTATTCCGAAATCTTCGATTGCTTTGAGAACGTCGTTCACCTGAAATTCCTCCTTCAAATATGCGGAGCATATTTGGTCCCTTCGTGGCGAATACGGCAGCTCGTCGCGCTATGCGCGAGCCCGGAGCCGCGCATAGCGCGGCAGAACTGCACAGCAGTCGCGAGGGTGTTCACCACGATCCCTATACTCCACCAAAAGCTGCGAATCCGCCGTCCACAGGGATCACTGCCCCGGACACGAACTGGGTCAAATCGGAAAACAAGACAAGAGTCTGACCGACGAGATCCTCAGGCTTGCCGAAACGTCTCATCGGCGTGTGAGCGATTATCTGCTTGCCACGTTCGGTCAGCTCGCCCGTCTTCTCGTCAGTCAATAGGAACCTGTTCTGGTCTGTCAAAAGAAACCCCGGCGCTATCGCGTTAACGCGCACGTCCGGAGTATAGTGGACGGCAATGTAGTTCGCCAACCACTGCGTGAAGTTGATGATCGCGGCTTTGGCCGCCGAGTAGAATGCCTGGCGAGTGAGCGGCTTGATACCGGACATCGACGAGATGTTGACGATTGCCCCGCTCCCCTGGTCGACCATGAGCTTGGCGAAAACCTGTGTCGGCAGGAACGTGCCCATGAAGTTGAGGTCCATCGCAGCTCGAACGCCATCCTCGGGCAGATCGAAGAATGACATCTCGTCACTTGTGGTGGCCGTCTTCACAGCCCCGCCAGCGCCGTTGAGCAGGAAATCAACCCTGCCGTACTTGTCGGTGATGCGCTTGGCAAGCTCCTCAAGGCCCGCCTTGTCCAGCACACTGGCCTCAAAACCCGTGCCGTCGCCGCCGCGCTCACGGATACGAGCCGCCGCCGCGTCGGCTGCGTCCTTTCTGAGGTCAACAACGGCTACCTTTGCGCCGCAGTCCGCAAGAGCCGAAGCGATAGTTGAGCATATGACCCCGCCACCGCCGGTAACCACGGCTACTTTGTTCGTGAAATCAAGAGACTTTGTGAAATCCATCGAGTAAGTCATCTCCTCCGTAGTGCATAAATCCCAAGCCGGACGTTCAACACCGACTGCACCGTTCTACGATCTCGCCCCTCATGAGTTCAGCGTTCAGAATGACGATCATTCCCGCAGCGCCGCTCCTAGGGTTTGCCTGCCAGCGAGCCACTCCCCTCTCGCTTGGATCTCCTGGATCGTCTCCGTGGGCTGGGCGAGCGCTCAGTGTCCAGAGCGGCCCCGACTTCCTCTATCCAACTCAAGTTAACTGCCAGGGAGTCTTCAACGTGCTGCCTCCCTGCTGCCTCGGCTGCAGCGCCATCGCGCGCCAGAATCGCGTTGATGATCTCATTGTGGACTTGCTTGCGCTCGGGTGCGAGCCTCACGCTGTTTGCAAGAGCCGGTGGAATGCCGCGGCTCATCCCAAACGCCCTCATGCTGCAGCGCATAATCGACAGGTTCTCGAACGTCCTCTCGAGGTCGAGACAGTGGGCGCCGCGAACCACGGCGACGTGAAAATCGATGTCGGTTCTTATGTTGGCCTCGGCATCGCCGGCGTCTATCGAGGTACAGAAAGCCTCGTCCGCGGCGACGATAGCTGCCATATCCGCTGCCGTTGCCTCTTCCACGCAGAGCCTCGCCGCCAGACCCTCATGAACAGCACGGATGTGGTAGATGTGGACGATGTCCTTCTGTGTCCACTGCCTGACTGATGCGCCCATCCCCGGGGTGTTGACCACCAGGCCATCACGTTCCAGCATTCGAAGCGCGGAAACGACAGGAACCAGACTAATGCCACCTATCTCGACCGCGAGCGTCCGGAGGACCAATCGCTCGCCAGGAGGCAGACGCCCGTCAAGGATCCTCTGCTTGATCTCCAAATATGCAGCTTCCTCGACGGATGTTGCTGCAGCCATTCGGACCTCCAATCGCCTGGCCGTGCGCGCTTGCTCAAGTATGTTCTAACAGTTAGCGCGCCAGACGTGGACCATTATGCCACTCGCTTGAGGTTATGTCAAGGAGCATAGTGCAAAGCAGGTGTCATTTTTATTGACACCTACCTCGGCAAGCGGGTATAATCTGGTTGCCTCGCCGGAGTGGCGGAATGGCAGACGCAGTGGTCTCAAAAACCACCGACCGCAAGGTCATGTCGGTTCGACTCCGACCTCCGGCACCAACCATTCGCTTGGACTAGCACTCGTCCTGGGTCACGGCTTCTCCACGTCCTCGCCCCATATCTCCCGCTGAACATCTCTGGGCACGCCCAACTTGTCGAGCTGTTTCTGTGATGTGTAGTCCTGTGTCTCAAGTAGGACCTTCCAGCGGCCGTTCGTCTTGCGCATGTAGGTGACTGCCCCGACGCCCTCTATCTCCTCGATACCAGGCAGCACACTTGTATAGCCCTTGTAGTACTCCGAGTCGCCAAAGTCGACGTAGAAGTTCTCTTTGGGGGAACGGAGCACCGGGGCGAACACCTTGATGATCGCGAGTCGCTCTGATCTTGTCAGCAGCCGGCCCTTTGCGCCCGCGCGCAGCTTCTCTTGAGGCAGCAGCTTGACCTTCGTAACCTTGCTGCCGGCGGTGTTGACGATGAAGCGTCTGGTGGATCCGTCGATGTCGTTCGCGATAACGTAGAAACGCTCGGGCTTCTCAGTCTCCGGAGGATTGCCCCACTGAGGAGCAGGGCTGCCTATGGAGTCACGGTCCATGACCGTGTAACAGAGCAGCTTCCTCGGCATGCCAGCGGCGATCAACTTGGCATACCTGGCCTCTCCCGCAGCGAGAGCGTCCACATTGGCTGAGTTGCCTCTTGCATAGGCCCTGAAGTAGAGACGCACGAGGGCCTTGCCGGCTATGGGCTCCGGCCCACCCTCAGCTCGTAGGAGACTGCTCACGACAATAAGCAGCAAGACAGACACAAATGCAGTATGACGCATAACCAGTGATCCTACCTTGCCCTTTTGGGCCGCGTGATCCATCGGTCCAGATGGCGCCGATCAGAACTCGCAAAACCTCGCCAGCCTCTTCAGCGCGTCGGCGGTTTCGGTGTCCCCAAGCTTCGCCTTCTCAACAGCCTTCTTCATGATGTCAATCGTGCCGTCGTAGCGAGCCCGGTCCACCGGATACGGGATGCCGTCCTTGCCACCGTGGGCAAAGGAATAGGCAGCGGGATCACGATGGGACATCGGAGCGCCGTACACCAGGTCGGCGATCATCGCCAGAGCACGAATCGTCTTGCCGCCTACTCCCTCGATCCCCAGAAGCTGCTCGAACCCCTCCGGCTGGCGGTCGTATGTGCGCTCGAGGATCTTCGTCAGGTACGCCGGGGTGATGTCTACCTCGGCAATGCCGTGGTGCTTCGGCAGGTCCAGCTCGCGCATGCGCTCGATCTCGTG
>CAZFYZ010000170.1:0-6573 GCA_964523735.1 uncultured bacterium
CCTGGAGTCGCTCTGCGTGATCCGCCGGCCTAACTTCTGGCGAGCGGCACTAGGTCGTATGCCGTCGTCAGCCCTAATCACGCAACGGTCCTAAGGCCTAGGGTCGGAATGGTACAGAAAGACAAAGCCTCGAAGTATTCCAGAAGCGGGAGAGTCAGCGGAAGCTGATTGGACCTCTGGGAATCCAGACATTCCGCTCCGTCGAGTCGATGTGGACCTGCCGCTCGGCGGCCCGGCCACGGTCTCCATTGGTCCGAACAATTCCGGAAGACGGCAATTCACAACGCGCTCCGCATCGCCCTTACCCGTCGCTGGGCGTTGGTCTACCAGGCGCCGCGTTAGACCTTGCGCATCCTTTGGTAAGTCACTATAAACTATCCCTTGGCTTGCCATGTCGAAATCTAAAAGAACGCTCATCGTCTCTCTGGTGTCCCTCCTAATCATCGGAGGCTCTATTCTCGCCTACCGGCTTTCGGTCACAGGCTCCCGGAATGCACCTCTTCGGGTCGCGGTACCACCGTTTGTCGACACCGCGTTTACCGCTGTTGGACAGGAGAAGGGCTTTTTCAAGCAAGAGCATGTCGAAATCCGACTCGTCAACACCTCGTGGGAAAACCAGTATGACCTGCTTGCGGGAGACGGCCTCGATATCGCGATGTCCACTCTGGACGAGTTTGTCAACAAGGACCGTAACCTGCGGCTCACCGGAAATCGCGTCTCCTACTTTTTGCCGGCGTGGCAGTTCAGAGGTCTGGCCTTCTACACGACCGCAGGTCGTGCGAAACCATTCTCCGAGTTCAAGGACAAGGCTCAGTATTCGACAGAACAAGAAGCCAAGAATGCGTTCCTCGCGCAGTTCAAGGGGAAGAAGGTGGTCTATCCCGAAGGCAGCGTTTTCGAGCAAGCGTTTCGTGCATTCACCGAGGGTACCGACTATGGGGTGTCGTCCCTCAGCATAGTCACGGCCCCACTAGATGCCGCCTTGAACAGCCTAGCCGACGACTCCGTGGGTATCGTTGCGGTTGGATCGCAGCAGCGATTTGAAGCGGAACGGCGCGGTCACTTTGAGGCGATCTCGCCTGAATCCCTAGGTCTCGACATACTGACCGGCTTCATCGTGCGAGCCAGCACATTGGAGTCTCGTCGCGCGGAGGTTCTCGCCTTTGTGCGGGCCTGGTACAGAACGGCCGCTTACGTTATGGCGGAGAAGGCCGCATCGTACGAGATCACCAACAGCTACTTGGTCTCTCGTGGGTCCAACTCGCTGACCTTCGATGAGTACCAGGCTTTGCGCGCCTACAATGTCGTTCCACAGAAGCCGATCGATGCAAAGGCTCTCTTTTTCACACCCAAGGCGCCCGCCTATTGGAAAACAGTGTGGAACCGGTCTTTGGACGCCATGCGCCGTTCAAATCGGCAGAACGCCGCTCCGCCGGATGAGGAGGGTTTTGTTGCGCCATCAATTAACGAGATGGTTACGCAAGGGGTTGCGTCGGAATAGGGTTTCCTTCGATGATATCAGCCTTGCCTGCTCCTCCCCCGAAGCGCAAAGTTCTCATTCTGTGGGCTAGATGCGGAACGATTGCCCGTGCACTCAAGGGCGAGCTGACCTCGCACTTCCAAGAACGCTGCGACTTCGAGATGATCTCAGACGATGCGGCTGGTCACTCCGCAGAGACTCTATCCCAAAAGCACATCGATGACGCTGCACTAATACTGATGCTTGCCGCGCAGGAAGACTGGGATGATGGCGGCTATCCCAAGTGGGAGCACGACTACATTCAAGCCCAAATCAACGACGGCAAGCGCAAGCAAGGCAGCTACACCTTTGTGAAGTACCTGGATCGACCGCCGCCAACCTATCCCACTGCGGGTAAGATCCGACTACACTTCAAGAGTGGGGACAAGCTCAATGAGGCAGAGGTTTCCGAATTTCACACCTGGCTCAACAGCGATTTGCAGAACCTGCCTCCCCTTAATGGCTCCGTTCTCGCCAGACGCGATGGCAACTGCTTACTGCTGAACTGGCTGTTCTGGTTCGACGACACTTTCTGGAAGGTAGGAGCAGACACTCCTGCAACAGATCCCCTTGGGTGCAAGAATGATGTTCTCAGAAAGCTGAGAACACTGAAGGCGCTCCATTCCGTACACGCACAGCCGGGACCACTGTTGGCTCAGATGATCCGCGTGCTTGGAGAGGAACAGCATTCGCTACAAACAAAACAAAGCAAACCAAAGGGACCTAAGTCGCCAGATCTAGCGACATTGCGCCACAAGCTGGCAAACCCACTGAAGGTTGGAATAGACCGTACCCGCCATATCAATGCGGTGGAAACGCTTGCCCAAGAGGGGCTAATCCCGGTTCTTGAGCGTCTTGCGCATCGGCTGGGCGAAATCGCCAGCCTAGCGCCAGATGCTCGCGGCTTCATCGACGATCTGCTTTCGCGCCTGGCGTGGATCGCCAACTCCACGTCGAGGGAAGGAACTCTACGTCGGCTACCGCCTAGGTGGTTCCTTGGGATGTCGCAATGCCGAGCTGCCATTGAAGAAACATCTTCCGGTGTTTTCCTGAATGCTGCCGACATGCATCGATGGAAACGAGACCAGCATGGCGACCACGCGAGAATTATGGAGGACACGAAGGAACTCCACGTTCGGATTCTCTACCTAGCCACTGCTGTTGTTGTGTTGTTCAACCTTCTCCGAATACAGGAGGAACAGTCCTCAGAGTCTGAGGATGATGCAATCCTCTTTCGCGAAGTCCTTTCCTTTCACAAAGGATGCGAGGATCGTCTCGGAGTTCCGGGTTTGATTGATCCGGTTGTCAAGCTCTCAAATGACCTGATTGTCCACTATGTCGAGGCTGCGGAGAAGGTGAATCCATGACCACCCCATCCGGAGATGAGATTCTGCATGCAGCGATTGCCGTGTCTCCGAACGATGTATCGGCGGTGTCATCCTGGCTGATTAACCAACAGCCTCCACCACTTCGAGGTCGGCTCGTCGCTTCGGTGCGAGAGACAATCAGGCGCGACTACCTCTCTGGTGGAGCAACCGGTAGGTGCAGATCACCGCAGTTGTTCGAGTTTGATCAGGCGGAGCGCATTTGGAACGACCTCAGCGCTGTTCTTTCGGGCACCGAAGGGTCCAAGCGTTTTCTAGAGGACGCTACGGAGTACTTCAAACCTGAGGAATCTACATTTGCGCCCATTGCCTATCCAGACGCTTGGCCACCAGCGGAGTGGAACTATCCCCTCTCTCCCGCTGAGCTGAGAACACGGCTCAGAATTCGACCAGTGGATGTCGACAAGATTCGACAAATTGTTCTCCGCTGTGCTGAAACAAACCAGAAGAAAAGGGCAGACGGAGCCGGCAAGCTACTTGCGTTCACCCCCTTAGGTCCTCGGCCCATCGCCGCAGATGGCAAAGTGCGGGTTGGAGTACTTCCCTATGCCGACACTCTTGCCCTTCCAGCCCTGCTCTTCGCCGTGTCGGATCTGGTTGCGTGTCTCGACTTCGAACCCGCCAGTTTGTATCGCAGTTCAACGCATGATGACGGAGCGCCTCACATCCTCGGCGGGAACTTCGACATCGGGTATTCGACTGAAGGCGAGCTGTCGGCAGATCGCACTTTTGAGGACGCCTTTTTCAAAAAGATCGTCTTCGACGCTCCGTTTGAGCGAAGTATTCTCCTAAGAGCATGGGGCGATCCGAGCCCAAGGCACCTGGTGTCCTATGTCAGCCTGTCATTTGTTGGGCACTTCGCAGCTAACAATGCCTGTAAACTCGACAGGACTGAGCAGGGGTTTCCTCTGTCGGTAATGCTGCAGGAGCCTCAACGGTTTCCTCTTACCGGTCTACTCGATCCGATAGTCGACTGGGAGCCGGAGTTGGTCCTGGCATTCTTGAGCACTGTCGGCACGGATGAGAGGAACACGTCCGGGCCGGTGGGTCGGGCTGTCTTTCTATCCACCGACGCACACATGTGGTGTAACTACTCAGGCCTCATTGCGTGCGGAGAGACGCACAGTGATGCCAACGCCTCCAACCCTATGCGCGGAGTCAGGAGTTTCGGTCCCAAAGTTAGAGTTAGTCGAGCTTCATGGCGGCCGACCGATGCACAGAGGAGTTCTACCTTGTGTTGGTTCATGCCGAAGGGAAACACTCAAGCAAATGATGTTGAGTTTCTGAACAACCTAGTGAACGAATACTTCGTTAGTCCCACAGATCGTATGTTGTATTCTCCGCCAGAAACGTCGGAGGGCGACCAACGGGGGCGTGCCGCCGAGATAGCGCAGTGTCTGCTAGCCCCACTTCTCAAGTGCTATCCATGGTACCACGGCCCAATGATGTCGGCTCCGCCGGAGCAGTGGCTTGTGAAGCTATTAGGCCCAAGCGCATATTTGGATCATGTGCCACTTTGGCGTAAGCGCTTGGCAGATGTTCTCACCCACCAGACTCGGGACGTGCCAGGTGAGGTGTCTTCACTAGTCCAGAAGCTGTCTACTAGGGCCGCTTGACAACGATGAGATCTTCGATCGTGGCGCAGCGTCTCTTTCTGCGCTTCGGAAATAGAGAGGCCCCTCTGTTTGAGGTTGCTCGACCGATCACTTTTGGACAAGGCGTGTGGTGTCTCACCGGTCGGTCTGGCATAGGGAAGACGAGCCTTTTCCGCCTCCTCTCGGGCTGGTATGACGACAGCAAGGCCAAGGAGATATCTTGGCAAGCGAAGTTGGACTGGAACCCCCTTACCGACGTTGACATCGTTGGCAACGAATCCAGTCTTTTGCCATGGAAACGAGTGCTCGGCAATATTCAATTGCGAGCCCCAAATGCTAGCCAAGCCGAGATAGGATCAGTCGTTTCCGCGACAGGTCTTGCGCCCTCAGTGCTGAGGGCTTGGCCTTACGAGTTGTCGCTCGGCATGTACAAGCGAGTCGAGTTCGTAGCCGCCATGCTGGGCGAACGCCCCCTGGTCCTACTCGACGAGTTCTTTGGATCGCTGGATCCCCCTTCCCGACATTGCTGTTTCGATCTCCTTATTCAACGTCGTGCCAACGCGGTTACGATCTTAAGCACCCATTCACCTGAAACGCTCCCGAGCAACGCGTTGCAACCCATGTCCCTTGAACGAGATGCAACTGGTCAGACCGTAACTGACGTCGTATTGGGAGACGGCACGTGAGAAAGTGGATCTCAATAGCGCTCGTGTTTCTTTTGTGGGAACTGCTTGGCCGCAGTGGGATCCTACCTCCGTACCGTTTCCCCCCCCCGAGCGTGGTGGCAATGTCTTTCACATCCAATATGGGGTATGGATTACTCGCTACGGCCGCCCGCACTGTTGTGGGTTTCGTGTGTGGCGTAGCGTTGGCTTATCTTCTTGTACTGGCAGCCTTCCTTGGTGGGATTCTGTCTGCCCTTGATGACCAGTTTTCGGGAGCCAGGGCTGTTCCATTCTTAGCCGCCGCGCCGCTCTTTGTAATGTGGTTCGGAATCGGGGAACTCTCACGACTGATTGTCGTGCTTCTGAGTGTCGGGGCCTTCTCCGCCGGCCCACTCGGAGAGGCCGTGAGAGCCCTCCCTCGCGAGTGGACGATTCAACGACAGCGTTACGGAAAAGGCCGTTCTTGGGATTTTGTCCACTTGGTGGTCCCCGGAACGCTTGGTGCAATGATAGGACCTTTGCGAGTCGCTCTCGCTGTTGCCCTCACTGTAGCCATCGCAAGCGACTTCATGGGAGCGACCTTAGGGATCGGCCGCGCTGTCGACTCTGCGCGGGTGACATTCAACACGCCCGCAATCTTCTTGCTGATCTTTCTCTCCGCCGCGTTGGGCATAGCGCTTGACAAGAGCATTGGCGTCGTCTTGCGCACCCTTGGTCACTGGGTAGGCCGCACATCTAAGACATGATCTGTTTGACTCAACGATCAGCCGGGATCCGGCATTTCTTTCGCGTACACCACAGACCACTCTGAGGCTTCCTGGATGAAGTCGGTTGCGACTGTTTCTGTCAGGCGCAAGACGTCCAAGCTCCACGCAGCCGGGTCAGTGTTGGCTTCGAACTGACCTGCGGCAATTCTTGCAATGAGAAGATCCGCCAATCCGATACGACCATTCTGGTCGCTCCGGCCTAACAGGATTGTCCGCATGACGGATGATCGCTCCGCAAGGCGACGGCATTCTGATTGGAAGCGGATTCCGTTGAGGCTCGCCACGCTTGCAGGCAGCAGTGCAGCAAGAAAGACCAGCCATGGCGTCCACGCTTGGGTAACATGAACCCATTCCTCGGGCATGAGGTGAAGAGCCTCCGCGAGAAGGATTAGGACGTCCGCACTCACGCACACAATGACAGTGATGCTCAGCCAAGATGAAGCGCTCTCGGCGAACTCGTGCATGCGCCCCATCGTCCGGGCATTTCGATCATGATAAACTGCTTGTTCACCTAGCCAGCTACGTCGAACGTCCCGAAGTAGCCCCAAGGAATCAAGAGAGAGCACACGAACCTCCCGTGTCGCCGCGTTATGTCCTGCAAAAGTCGCTGGCTTCGCAAAGACGGCTGGTGATACAGAACGA
>CAZFYZ010000171.1:0-6568 GCA_964523735.1 uncultured bacterium
GAACTGGAAGGCTGCACCCAAACTCGAATTTACACACTCAGGTTGACACTAGCTGGCTCACGATTCGTGAGTACGCGCAGTGACCGGGCTCCTCCTGAGCCTGCTGAGAGCCCGGCCGGGCCTTACTGCTCGGACCAGTTCGATAAGGAGATCGGACACTAATCGATCAGGTAGACCCAACTGAAATTGTTGATCGTGCGTGCGGACGCGGTGTTGTTATTTATCTTTATGTAGAACGTGTCACTCATGACAGGCATGCTGAATACGCACGTGTTGCTTGAGTGCCTGAAGTTCGCGTCGTCGGTTATGCTGCTGGTGGATACCGCGAAGTCGGCGGTCCCGACCGACAGGTATGACGCTGCCGGAGTGCGAAAATACGGATGGACCACAAGGTCCGGATCGGCGGTGTTGGCCCCTATCACAACACGTATCTCGCGATAGCCGGCGCAGGAGATATAGTCCGATTGGAGAGAACCGCCCGCTGGTATGCTTACGCTCGTACTAAAGAGCTGGACCAGGGTCGAGTTTACCAGAGGCTTAACGGAGTTGTTGGCGCCGCTGATGCCGACATTCCATGTGCCGGACTGCTGTGCCTGCACCGTATTGCCAGAGGGACTGATCTTAACCGAGTTGACGGTCCCATCGATCTTCACGATGTTCTGCGTGGAGTCTACCTTGACCGTGTTAGCCGAAGGATCGACCTTGATAGTGTTGCCGGTGGGGTCCACCTTGACCGTATTGTCCGTTGGATCGACTTTGACAGTCGGGGTATTCTCAACAGTCGTGGGTGTCGTGCGAGGCGCGGCCATGGCAGGCCATACGATCACGAGTGCAAGCAGTGCGCAAATAACGAAGCAAGTATACTTCATAGCGACCTCCCCAATGTTTGTACGCAGTCGAGGCCGCGCGCCCGGAGTATCCTCAAGCAGGCACACCGCTGACGACTAAGAGCTCTGCACAACCCGCGGTCGACAGGCTCTACTCTATTATGCCAGATCGCCAGGCAAATAGGCCAAGATCGCCAGAATAATTCGTTGTCAGGCGGGTGTGCAGCGCAACTCCACTGCGCCAGGGCGGGGGTTGTGATCCGAGGTGATCGATCTTGGTCAGGTCGTTGTTTCGGGATTTGAGGAGCGCTGTGAACGTCGGTCTGTGACCAAAAGCCTCTATCTCGCTCCGGAAATCCCGGAACGTGCTCGCGTGCGGTGGTTTCGGCATTTCCGGGTTGGGGACCTAGCTTGGTGTCGATACCAGCGTCAGCATCCCAACCCTCAAATACCGAAACAACGGAATCAGTCCCTACCGTCGCTGGAGTTCCTGTTGCCTTTGTTGTTCGCTTCGTCCAGCAGCTTGTCCAGCCACGCATCGCGGGGTTCACCGTGGTGGAGCCAGTGAGCGACCGTTACCCAGAGTAGCTCCCCTTGGCTGATTCCGTCGGTCAAGACTTCATTGGCGGAGGCCACGGGGTCGAATGGGCGGCCTTTTCCCTTAGCTACGATCAATGGGGCAGGTGCGTCCTCTCCGTCCTTGGCAACCTGCCACGTTCCTTTGGACTCGTGCCTTGCCACCTCGCCGGAGTAGGCGGCCAGCTCTTTCAGCACGTCGTCGGAGCACCACTCATCGTAAGGTGCGTTGGAGTCATACTTGGACTGCAGGAATGCGTCGACTATCTTGAGGCTATCGAGGCTGCAGTCCAGCTTGCCTGCCTCAGTGCTGAGCCTGGTCTTCAGGTTATCAACGATGGACGGAACTGATGTCATAAACCCCTCGGGATCAGGAGTGTGAATCTCGTGGATATCCATGAAGACATATTCGCCGTCGGCGTTGGGGTCGGGCATCTTCAATATGTCGAAGTCCGGTGTAGGCCGCTGACGGTAGTCGTGCTCTCCGGGCTTCCAGTCCGACTTTGGATCGACGAAGTATTGCCGTCCTAGATGGTCCTTAACTGCTTCCGCCTTCCGCCGGCCTTCATCAGTCATCATCTCCTCCGCGGTTGGGGTTACCAGAAGCAATGCTCCGCCGCCGGGTAATTCCTCCACTCTGTGGCAGGGAGCGGACAGCACCTTGTCTTTACCGAACATGTCCACATACTGCTTGTCAAAGATGGTCATCCACCTGATACCGTGCAGAGACCTGAATATGGTAGGCCAGAGGGGATACTGTTGCGATGGCGGATCCTCGACGCCCTGCAGCCACATGATGGCATACGTGCCTTTCAGAAGCACGAACATCTCTTTGATCAGGCTGATGAGCCGCGCCGTGTCTTCCTGACTTTGTATCCTGTCTTCCGCCAGCATCATCCAGACATTTGGCGGTGTCATGTAGTCCTTCCGGCCTCCGAAGTAGGTGTGTACGTCCCAGAAGACATATAGCTCGCCCCATTCTTTGGGCCGATCCGTTTGCATGCTGAAGCCACAGATGGCGTCCTCACGCCACTTCGTGAGCATGGCTTCGATATCGGCCAGATCGAACTTCACTTTCCCGGGCTTGTCTGCAGGCTGCCATTTCTTGCCCGTGTATGGGGGGCCATACTTCTGAAGCAGAGCCAGGAATCCTCTAGCGTACTTTTCGCCTCGAATATCATCTACTATGTACAGATGGAGGTGGTAGTAGCGCCAGTCGGGTTGCGGGGCTGTTCCCTCAGCAGCGGGCTTCCGTTTTCTGCGGGTTACGGTTGGGCGTGCATAGTCTTCCCTCTGGTGCTGCTTGCGGACCCAGTGCAGCATAGCCAAAACTATGGCGATCACAGCAATCAGCGATGCCCACTTCGGAATGCCATATGCTGCCAAAGTTGATGTTATGGTTGGGCGCAGCCAGAAAAGCAGCAGAAGCACTGCGGCCAGAACCGCGTCTCTGATCTCCGTTTTCATGCGCATAGTTCGTCCTTGATGGTCAGGGACATGCTACCCCGACGCGAGTTCCGTGGGCAGGCTGCCCGCTTCTACCGGATGCTAGGTGCGATACTCCGGGACTGGGGCAACATGCCCCGAGAACGCAGGACGGAGATCAATGCCTCCGCCTATCACATTCCAGCTCTCCTGGGTTTCTCCTCCTGCTGTGGCACGTTGACACCCCACTTCTCCACATCCACCACCTCTTCCACTCCCAGAAACTCCCGTATCCTCTCGACCTTCTTGGTCCCGGGGCAGTGGGGGAGGTAGCGGAGGAACTCGCGGCCGTAGTACTTGTGGTGGATGCGGGAGTCGAGTATTGCGACGACGCCGCAGTCGGTCTTGGTGCGGATCAGGCGGCCGAAGCCTTGCTTGAGCTTGATCTGCGCCTGCGGGATGGCGTATTCCGCGAACCAGTTGCCGCCCTCGGCCTCGATCTGTGCGCAGCGGGCCTTGTTGGTGGGGGTGTCGGGGACCGAGAATGGCAGCTTGTCTATGATCACGCACGACAGCCGCTCGCCCTTCACATCGACCCCCTCCCAGAAGCTGTGAACGCCCATCAGGCAGGTCGATTCGTCCTCGCGGAACTCCTTGATGAGCCGCTCGTTGGACATCTCGCCTTGCCTCAACAATCTGAACGGGAGCCGGTCCTGAAGCCGGTTGAAGACCTCGTTGAGCATCCTGTAGCTCGTGAACAGGAGAAACGCCCGCCCTCCCGCTGCGATCAGAATCTCCCTGATCCGATCTGATACGGCATCTGCGTATTCGGTCTTTTCCGACGGCTGGTCGAGGTCGTCGGGCACATATAAGAGCGCCTGATGCTTGAAGTCGAAGGGCGAGCCAAGGATAAGCTCGTTGGAGTCCGGCGCGCCGAGCCGGCTCTTGAGATAGCAGAAAGTGCCGGAGTTCGAGAGCGTCGCCGAGGTGCAGATGATCGAGTCAATCGAGTTCCACAGCGCGTCGCGCAGCAAGTCGGCAACGCACACAGGCGACCAGTGTAGATTGCATTTCACGAAGCGTGATCCCGACGGCCTCTCAGCCCACCTGAAGTAGTTCGCGTTGACTTCGAAAAAGATATCCCTAAGCTCGCCCGCCATCCGCCCGACCATGTTGCGGTAGCCCTGAATCCGCTCCTTGAACTCCTTGTCGCCTGCCGTGTCGATCGCGCCGAGCTGGGTGTTGAGGCTGTCGAGCTGGATCACGAGGTCGTTCGCGAGCTTCTCCACATGCTGCTTGTCGGCAACCTGGTAGAGGTCGTCGAAGTAGAACTCCTGCTTGCGGATCTCGTGGAACCGGTCGAACAGCACATCATTGGTGCTCTGGATCATCTGGAACTCGCCCGCGGGTATGTCGAGGTCACGCCGCTTCTTGAGCCTGTTCAGCAGCGACGTCACTCGATAGTTGGAGAACTCCACCCCAAACGTATCCGACGCGACATCCTCCAGGTGGTGCGCCTCGTCGAAGATCACCGCACCATAGTTGGGGATGATTGCGGCCTTGGGGTCCATCATCCGTATCGCCAGGTCGCTGAAGAAGAGCGAGTGGTTCACCACGATCACATCCGCCGCCGCCGCTCGCTTGCGCATCTTGTAGTAGAAGCATCGCTCGGCCTGATACGGGCACTCCTGATGCCGGCAGGTGTCGGGGTTGCAGCAGACCTCGTGCCAGTCCTGGAACGCAAAGTCCAGCTCGCCGATGTCGCCGGTCTCGGTCTCCTTGGCCCACTCCTTGAGCCGGTCGAAGTCCTTGTGGCCCTGGTAGTAGATCAGCGCCGACGCGTGGTCCAGCTCCTGCAGGCACAGGAAGTTGCCCCGGCCTTTCATTAGCACCGCGCTGAATGGGTGATCGTCCATCACCCGCTGCATCAGGGGGATGTCTTTGTTGACGAGCTGGCCCTGGAGGTTGATGGTGTGGGTCGAGACAACCACCGGTCGCTTCTCTCCGGTCGCGAACAGCGCAGCGGGGGTTAGATAGGCGACCGTCTTGCCGACCCCGGTCCCAGCCTCGACCAGCAGATGATCCTTGCGAGCGAGCGCGTCGGCGACAGCCTCGGCCATATCGACCTGCTGCTCGCGATGCTCATACCCATCGCACAGCGTGGCGAACTTCCCCTCCGGCCCCAGCAGGTCTCTGATATCCTCGATCATCACGAGCGAATTCTAATCGAACAGGCATTCGGGAGTCAAGGAGGGGCACGGCGTGTGGCAGCTCACTCTTACCCACGGTCATTTCGAACGCAGTGAGAAATCTGCTTTTCGGCATTTGCCAGAAGCTCCGCAAAAAACAGCTTTCTCGCCCTGCTCGAAATGACAACTCCGGAAGACTGAGCTGTTACCACGGCGGGTCTTCACGCGGGGTGGCCAAGGCTCATTCCTGGCAGTGGCTCAGAACGCACCCGGCGATGTGCGGAAGCGGCATCACCTTTTCCACGGCTCCCATCTTTACGGCTTCCTTGGGCATACCGTAGACCACCGACGTCTTTTCGTCCTGGGCGATCGTGAACGCTCCGCTTTCTCTCATCGCCAGCAGGCCCTTGGCACCGTCCGCTCCCATGCCCGTCAACAGGACCCCGATAGCGTTATGGGAGGCGCTCCTGGCAACAGATTGAAAGAGGACATCCACGGCCGGCTTCTGATGATGCACAGCGGGTCCGTCCTTGATCCTGACCACATAGAGGGCGCCGTTTCGATCGAGCACCATGTGCATTCCCCCCGGCGCGATCAGCGCCACACCTGTGGTTACTATGTCGCCATCCTTTGCTTCCTTGACCTGCATCTTGCACAGGCTATCCAGGCGAGCGGCGAACGCAGCCGTGAAATGCTCGGGCATGTGCTGAACCACGACGGTGCCGGGTGAGTTAGACGGCATCTGGGTCAGGACTGCTTGGATGGCCTGTGTTCCACCCGTGGATGCGCCTATGGCCAGAATTCTGCCCGTAGTCGTCAGGTGGGTGGAGACTGGCGCCGCGGTCGCATTCTTGTCTTCCTCGACCGGTAAGGGCGCGGGGTGTGCGGAGGCTGCGCAGCGAATCGCGCGGATCAGGCGTTTCGACACATCCGGAGTCGAATAGGCCGATCCAGGCTTGCTAATGACCTCAGTTGCGCCAAGCTCAAGGGCCTTAATCGCCGTCTGGCTGTTCTCAGGCGCGACCGAACTTACGACGACCACCGGCAGCGGATAGTGTTTCATCAGCCTCGCCAGGAACGATAGCCCGTCCATTCGAGGCATTTCGAGGTCGAGCGTCATCACGTCGGGCTTTAGTTTCAAGATCTTGTCACGCGCGACATAGGGATCGACCGCCGTGCCTACAACCTCGATGTCCGGATACTTGCCGAGGTCTTCGCTCAGCACGCGCCGCACCGTCGCCGAATCATCTACAACCAGAACGCGTATCACGGTTTACCACCAGTCTACGTAGTGGCCGGACTCCTCCTGAGCTTGTCGAAGGGCGGCCAGTCCGATACGGAGATCGGACACTACGATGGTCTCAGTCCAACCTTAGCCTTACATCCGCCTGGCCGCCGTCCAAGACAACGAATGACCGGATCTGCGATGGTCCGTCGTCCATCCGTGTCCGCTCGATGGCCTCCGGCGCTCCCAGTCTGAACACTGCTTCCGTGCCGGCTATCCTCGGCAGAAGATTGCCACAGATGACGTTGGCAACCTCACCCAAGGCG
>CAZFYZ010000172.1:0-4270 GCA_964523735.1 uncultured bacterium
CCTCGATGATGTCGTAGTTAGCCTCGCCGGACCTGACTCTCTCAATCACTTCGTTGGCATTGGCAAGCCCGCTTAGGACAGCAAGGTTGATCGTCGTGCCACCAACATCCACGCTGGCTTCCTTGAGGCCTTCAAGCCCGCGCACCTCGTGGAACTCGGGGCGGGTCATCCTCTTCTCGCCGGCGGTAGCCATTCTCAGGACTGCCTCGGCTACTCCGCCGCTCGCTCCAAAGATGATCCCCGCGCCGGTCTTGAACCCGAACGGCATATCCATCGAGTCCGGCGGCAGGTTAGCGAGCTGCAGCCCTGCCTCGTTGATCATCGAGATCAGCTCTTGGGTCGAGAGAACCGCGTTCACATCGGGATCGCTATCGACAGCGAACTCGGGCCTCTTGGCCTCGAACTTCTTTGCGGTGCAGGGCATGATCGAGACAACAAAGATGCTCTCCCGGTCGATCCCCATCTGCTCCGCCAGGTAGTTCTTCGCCAGCGAACCAAACATCTGCTGCGGACTCTTGCAGGTCGAGAGGTGTGAGATGTAGTCGGGGTGGAACTGCTCGACATACTTCACCCACGCGGGGCAGCAGCTTGTGAACTGCGGCAGTTTCTCGCCTTTCGCGACGCGCCCGAGGAACTCCGTGGCTTCCTCGACCGTGGTCAGATCAGCGGTGAATGACGTGTCGAAGATCTTGTCGAACCCCATCCGCCGCAGTGCGGTGACTGTCTTGCCCATCGCGTGCTCACCGCCCGTTACTCCGTACTCACCTGCGATTGCAGCCCGAACCGCCGGAGCAACTTGGACGACAACTGTCTTGCCGGGATCGGCAATAGCCATCCAAACGTCGCGGATCTGGCTCTTGATCGTGAGGGCGCCGGTTGGGCAGACCGATGCGCACTGGCCGCAGTAGACGCACTCGACCTGATCCAGGTTCTTGCCGAACGCAGGAGTGACCTTGGCGTGGCTCCCTCTACCCGTGAAGTCGAGCACCCCGATCCCCTGCACTTCCTTGCAGACTCTCACGCAGTCACCGCAGAGAATGCACTTGTTAGGGTCGCGCACGATTGACTGGTTGTGATCGTCGATGGGTTGGGGGACGCCGGGATCGCCGAACCTGACGTCTTTGACGCCCAGCTTCTGCGCCAGTTCCTGCAGCCTGCACTTGGTGTTCTTCTCGCAGGTCTGGCCGTGGTGGTTGGCCAGCAGCAGCTCGAGCGCCATCCGCCTGATCCGCATCACCGGGTCCGTATGCGTCCGAACCACCATGCCATCTTCCGGCGGGGTGGAGCACGACGGCTGAATGCCCCGCCCCTCGACCTCGACGATGCACATCCGGCACGCGCCGTAAACGGACAGCTCTGAGTGATAGCAGAATGTCGGCAGCTCGACGCCTGACGCGCGTATGACCTCAAGCAGGTTCTTGCAGCCATTTATCGGGGTCTTGACCCCGTCGATTGTGACGTAACCTTCCATCAGAACTAAACTCCTCACTCTCTTGTAGAGAGCATCGTCTATCCTCCGCCTTGGGAGGAGGAACCACTCGTCCCCCCTCGCTTTACGAGGGGGCTAGGGGGAGGTCGGCACCCGCGTCTCGAACCCCTCCCCGGCCCTCCCCTGAAGCGGGAGGGAGTAGCGGTGTTAGGCCTGTGTGATAGCCTCGAACTTGCACGCGTCGGCGCAGGCGCCGCACTTGATACACAGCTTGGCGTCGATGGTATACGGGCTCTTAGGTTCTCCCGAGATCGCGTTGACCGGGCACTTGCGGGCACAGAGGCCGCAGCCCTTGCACTTCTCCTCGATCACGATGTAGGTCTTGAACGCCTCGCATTCACCCGCGGGGCAGACACCATCGACGATATGCGCCATATACTCATCTCTGAAGTGCTTCAGCGTCGAGAGCACCGGATTGGGAGCCGTTTTGCCAAGCCCGCAGAGCGAGCCGTCGCGCACGGTCACTGCCAGTTCCTCGAGCAGATCGATGTCTTCCACCTTGCCCCGGCCGCTAACGATGCGCTCCAGGATCTCCAGCATCCTCTTGGTGCCCTCACGGCACAGGACGCACTTCCCACAGGATTCCTTTTGCGTGAAGTTCATGAAGAACCGGGCGATCTCCACCATACATGTCGAGTCGTCCATCACGACCAGGCCGCCGCTTCCGACCATCGCTCCGACTGACTTCAGCGAATCGTAGTCGAGCGGCAGGTCGATATGCTCGTTCGTGAGGCATGCGCCCGAAGGTCCGCCGATCTGCACAGCCTTGAACGGCCTGCCGGTGCGGATGCCGCCGCCTGTCCTGAACACAACATCGCCGAGAGTGGTCCCCATCGGAACTTCGATCAGACCGGTATTAACGACCGCGCCGGTAAGAGCGAAGACCTTTGTCCCCGGCGATTTCTCAACTCCGAACCCGCGGAACCATTCCGCGCCGTTCAGCACGATCTTTGGCACATTAGCATAGGTCTCAACGTTGTTGACGACCGTGGGCTTCTCCCAGAGTCCGGAATGCGCGGGGAACGGTGGCTTGGGCCGAGGCATTCCTCGCTTGCCTTCGATCGAAGCGATCAGCGCCGTCTCTTCTCCACACACGAACGCGCCAGCACCCTCTTTGATGTGGATGCTGAATGAGAACGCGCTTCCCAGAATCCGATCGCCGAGCAGGTTAGCCTCTTCGGCCTGTGCGATTGCCTTTGTAAGGCGCTGGATCGCCAGCGGATACTCGGCGCGAACGTATATGTAGCCCTCGTCCGAGCCAATCGCGTAGCCGGCGATGATCATCCCCTCGATCAGCGCGTGGGGGTTGCCCTCCATAATGCTTTCGTCCATGAACGCGCCTGGGTCGCCTTCATCAGCATTGCAGACGACGTACTTCTTAGGGCTCTGGACTACCTGCGTGAATGCCCATTTGCGTCCCGTGGGGAATCCGCCGCCGCCGCGTCCTCTCAGGCCGGATTCGGTGACTTCGCCAACGACAGCTTCTGGCGTCATCCCGAAAAGCGCTTCGGCAAGTGCGCGGTAGCCATCTTTCGCGATGTAGTCGCGAATGTCGCCCGGCTCGATCACGCCGCAGTCGGCCAGAACGACGTTCACCTGATCCCTATAGAAAGGCAGTTCGTCGCGCTTGGCGAATGTCTTGCCGTCGGCGTCCTTGAAGAGAAGTCTCTGGACGGGTTTGCCGCCGATGACAGTCTCCTTGACGATGTCAGCGGCGTCTTCAGGCCGCACGCCTACGAAGAAGTAGTCCGCCGGCAGTATGCGCACAACAGGCCCAACCTGGCAGAACCCGGGGCAGCCGCTGTAGCCGAGGTTGATGGCCTTCTCGTCATCTTCGGACATGATGTCGGCTCTGACAGGAATCCCGGCCTCATCGAGCGCCTTCCGGAGGGCTTCCAACACGGCCGGGGCGCCGCTCGCCATACACCCCGTCCCACCGCAGACCAGCACACGGGTGGCGCAGGTCGAGATGGCGGACAGAGCTTTTTGCTTGAGTTCGTCCAGTTCCTGTGGTGAATTCAGCTTGGTGAGGTTTGTCATCTTGCAGCCTCCGCACTCTCGGCCTCGTCGATCTCGTCGATCACCTTGACTATCGCTTCAGGGGTCACCTGGCCGTAGACCTTGCCATCGACAACGACTGCGGGAGCCAGTGCGCAGGCGCCGATGCAACTCACAACCTCGAACGTAAAGCGGTGATCGTCCGTGGTCTTCTTGCCGTCCTTGAGTCCAAGCCTATCGCCTATGGCGGAGATGATGCCCGCGTTCTTGCGCACGTGGCACGCAGTCCCGTCGCAGCACTTGATGATATACTTGCCCTTGGGCTCCAGCGAGAACTGCGCGTAGAATGTCGCCACGCCATAGACAGTCGCGGGTGGCAGGTCCAGGGCCGTGGCGACGAATGTGAGTATCTCCTCGGGCAGATAACGGTACTCTTCCTGAACCTTCTGCAGAATCGGGATCAGCGCGCTCTCCGTCGCACCGCGCTCCTCGATTATCTGCTGAATGCGCTCGAACTTGCGCGTGGCCTTTGACGCGGCCTGTGGAGCTATTACTGCACTAGTCAACTGAACTACCTCCAAGTGCTTGCTTACTCATTGCGTGCGATAAAGCTATGAGCCCCCACGCCAGGGACTGGTTCTCAACAACTACACCCTCTGGCACAGAGAGTTTCAGGGGGGCGAAGTTCCAGATCGCCCGGATGCCGGCGCTGATCATCAGGCCTGCTACTTCCTGTGCGAACGGCGCGGGAACGGCGATGACCCCGGCGCTGATGTCCTCGGT
>CAZFYZ010000172.1:4315-6533 GCA_964523735.1 uncultured bacterium
CCAGTCTGAAGCCTGCTCTTGACCAGATGCCACTCGCGGCCAGTGCCCTGCCCAAGTTCCCGATTCCGACCACGCAAGCCCTCTTAGGTCTGTCGAGATCAAAGATCCTGCGCATGATCGATGCAAGCTGCTGGACCTCGTATCCGACCTTCGGCTTCCCCTCGGTCCCAAGCTTGAACAGGTCTTGCCGAACATTCTCAGGGGTCACGCCTGTGGCCT
This sequence comes from uncultured bacterium, assembly GCA_964523735.1. Taxonomy (GTDB): domain Bacteria; phylum Armatimonadota; class UBA5829; order UBA5829; family UBA5829; genus CAZFYZ01. The sequence continues at coordinate 4,535 of CAZFYZ010000172.1, forward strand.
CGCCGATCTCGGCGCTTGTGACGTGCTGCCGGTTCTCCGACTGCAACTGGTCCAGCAAGTCCAGATACAGCTCCATCCGGAGGACAGACGCTCTCGAGATCCTCTTGTCTACAGCCATCCGAAACCTCAATGGGGTATCGTTAACTCCGTAACGATTAGTATTCTACCTCGCCGAAGCCTGCATGTCAACACTTTCTTGCGGCAAATTGAGAATTATTTAACGATTAGCGGGGCAGCAAAAGAGCCCGGGCGGGAAACCCGCTCGGGCTCGGCTCTCATTTCGGGCCGTTCTTAGCTTCAGCCGGCGTTTCTGACGCCATTCCAGGGGCGTCGGAGACCCCGGCTACAACTGTATTATCGCCCCGCGTCCTGCTCCAGTTCATCCCTGCTGGGGAGGGTAGGGAACGGAGCCGTCGGCAGAGTCTGGTACCAATAAGCAACCGTCATGATGTCGTCCTGTCGCGGCCTATACCGTCCGTCTGTATACCACCCCAGGTCCTGCAGCGTGACCTTGAGATCTGTCTCGAACCTGATCGGGTCAGGCACGTGCCAGCGATACATCCCGAACCGCGTCATCGCCGAGTAGATCCCGTCCGGCCGAATAACCTGCGAGAGCCCCGCGTAAGGCGTCGTGAACTCAACATACCCCGGCCGAGCGTCCGTGCTGACCCATCTGTTGCCGGGGTTGAAGTCATAGGACCCGCAGAAGTAGTCCTCGGTGCCGGTGCCACAGATCGTGGGCCACTCGTCGCCATCCACGAAGAACTTGATCTCGCCCTCGCCCCACCATCCGCTGCTGGTGATGTTCATGGCGGCATAGGTGCCGACGTAGTGTCCCCGGCCCTTTGCTCCGTCCAGGATCACGTGGTCCTCACCGAACGGCACCGGTACAGACTGCCGGTACTGAGCGTGGAAGTAGGCCGCATCCTCCGGCACATCCGTCAGCGTATAGTCGATCTGGTAGTAGAGGGTCATGTCCTGGGGACCGATGTTCGTCATCGTGATCTTGCACGACTTCCTGAAAGGCATCTCCCAGTAGCAGTTCAGCCCGCTCCCAGGATTGACGCATACGCACATGGAGGTCAGTTGACTGAACTTGTTCCACGCGCAAGCGAAAAAGTCGCCAACCGGGACCTCTACCGAAGGCTGCTCCTGATCGTCCCAGTAGAACCTTATGATACTGTGCCGCCACAGCCCCGTAGGGGTCATCCAGATATGCTGAATCGCGCCTGGCTCTTTGATATCCGCCAGCACCCGGCACTCGCCCGGTGCGATCCGGATCGACGGAGATACCTTCCATCCTCGGCCCAGGTTCTGAGCGCACCTCGCACCAGTGCCTTCGGTTGCCATTCCGCCCTTGTTCTTCTCTCCGGCGAAATTCTCCGGGCTGATCGATCGCGACCTCGCGGACGAGAGACGCGCGAGGTTTCCCATATTCATGCCTAGTCCGTTGAACTCTGTCATCAAGTCTCCTTACTGCTTTGTTCCGGCCCTCAGTATCGAGTACTGCACGCCGACCTTGTCGATGAAGCTCAAGTCGTCAAAGTCGCCCATCGGCTGATCGTTGAGTCCGAGGCAGTACCAGTTCACGTGGAGATCGTTGTCATGGTGCCAGCCGGTCTCTCCGTACCACCTGTAGGCGATCACGATATCGTTGTTGAACCATGTGGCGGTTGGGCCGTTGGGCGAGTTCACCCACTCGTTGCCGTAGCGCTTAAGCACCCAGCCCTCGTCGATGGCCTTGTCCGCGATCTCCTCAACCAACCAGATGCCGCCGATCTTGTTGCCGTCTCGGATACCCCCGAACACCAGGTGGATACGCCCTTCCGGGCCGGCGTCCTTGCCTGTCTCGAAGATGATGTTAGGCTGCGTGTCGCCGCTTCCCCAACCCTTCTCGCCCATCGTCCACCGCATCTGCTTCTCCACCAAGCTGCCGTCAGTCTCCCTGGCGAAGTAGCGGATCTGCCATCTGTTGGGCTTCTTCTCCTGGTCCTGCGCG
>CAZFYZ010000173.1:0-6508 GCA_964523735.1 uncultured bacterium
GACATGCTCAACGTGGACCCTGGCGATCCGCGCGATGGCACGATGACTTACTACTACACCAATCAGCAGAGCGCCCGGCTGATGTTCTATCACGACCATGTCTACGGCATCACCCGTCTCAATGTATATGCTGGTGAGGCCGCCGGCTACATGATCCAGGACGACATCGAGAAGGAACTGGTGGACGCAGGGATCATTCCGGCTGACCAGATCCCGCTGATCGTCCAGGACAAGACTTTCGTGGACGCCGACACAATCGGCCAACTTGATCCGACGTGGCGCTGGGGAACCGGCGCTGACAACGACGGTAACGGCTACCCAGACTACAAGACAGGCGATATGTGGGTGCCGCATGTCTACATGCCCGCTCAGAACCCCTATGACCTGTCTGGAATGGCGGCGATGGGCCGCTGGCACTATGGTCCCTGGTTCTGGCCGCCGACCCTGGGGATAGGTCACCCGCCGATCCCAAATCCTTACTACGACCCCGTCAACTGGCCGTGGCAAGCACCGGAAATACCGGATGTTCCTGATCCTTCCATGGGTATGGAGGCATTCAACGACACGCCAATGGTGAACGGCACGCCTTACCCTGTGCTTGACGTCGAGCCGAAGGCGTATCGCCTGCGGGTGCTCAACGCTGCCAACGACCGGTTCTTCAACCTGCAGCTCTACGTTGCGGACGAGAGCATTCCCGCGCTGCCGGACGGGCGGGTCAACACCGAAGTCAAGATGGTCCCGGCCTCTCCCTATCCAGACGATCCGACTTGGCCGGCCGACTATGCCGATGGCAACCCGACTTGGCCGCTTGACGGTCGAGACGGCGGCGTGCCTGATTGGAACACTAGAGGACCGCAGTGGATACAGATCGGCACGGAGGGTGGTTTCCTGCCGATGCCGGTTGTCCTTGAGCAGCGCCCGATCGACTGGAATGTGGACGTCACAACGTTCAACGCGGGTATCGTTAACTCCAAGTCTCTGCTTGTAGCGCCGGCCGAGCGTGCTGATGTGGTTGTGGACTTCTCGGCTTTCGCGGGCAAGACACTGATTCTCTACAACGACGCGCCGGGCGCGTTTCCTGCCCCTGACGCTCGATATGACTACTACACCGGCATGCCCGATATGCGAGACACCGGTGGTCACTATCCGACAGAGGTCGGCCGTGGCCCCAACACTCGTACGGTCATGCAGATCCGTGTCGCTGACACCACTCCGGCTGCCGCCTTTGACCTGGAAGCACTGAACACAGCCTGGCAGTCAACAGGAAACGGAGACGGTGTGTTCGAGCGCGACCAGGACCCGATCATCGTTGCCCAAGGCGAGATGACCGACGGCTACGATGCCTACAACAAGGCCTACGGCGCGACCTTCCCGTCCACCTGGCCGAACTGGGGCATTGCAAGGATTCACGACACCTCGCTCAAGTTCTCGCTCGTTGACGGCACCATCGTGACCGTCCCACTGGAGCGTAAGGCGATCCAGGACGAGATGGGGGAGACGTTCGACGATTACGGTAGAATGAGCGGCAAGATTGGACTGCAGCTCCCGAACCCAGTGGCTGGAGGACAGACATTCGTTCTCAAGAGCTATGTGGACCCCTCCAGTGAGAACATCACCGCGTCGATGACCCCTCTCACGCCTCCTCTGGGGCCGGAGGGTATCCAGATCTGGAAGATCACGCACAACGGTGTGGACACGCACCCGATTCACTTCCACCTATTCGACGTGCAGCTCATCAACCGCGTCGGTTGGGACAACGGCGTGAGTCTGCCGGATGCCAATGAGCTTGGCTGGAAGGACACCGTCAGAATCAGCCCGCTCGAGGACACGATCGTTGCCCTCAGGCCGGTCACGCCCAGTTTGCCCTTCAAGCTGCCGGACAGCGTTCGTCTGCTTGATCCGACAATGCCCGAGGGCTTCACCTGGCATACCTTCGATAACCTGACCGGCGACGGGCCGGAGATCCAGGTCAATGAAGTGACCAACTTCGGCTGGGAGTATATGTGGCACTGCCATATCCTGAGCCACGAAGAGATGGAGATGATGAGACCGATCAGCTTCTTCGTCTCTCCGGCGACAGTCACCGCGCTTACCGCCACTCCGTCTTGGGCGCTGCCGGCCTCAGTCAAGCTGGATTGGACGAACATCGCTCCGATCCCCACGGTGACGAACCTGGTTGTGGAGAGGGCGGACGATGCTGACTTCACACTGGGCGTGACCCAGTTCACGGTCAACGATCCTGCCGCAGTCACCTTCATTGACGACACAGTGGCGCAGGGCAGGACGTACTTCTACCGAGTGCGGACCGAGAACGTGGTCAGCTACTCAGCCTGGTCGAACGTTGCTTCGGCTACGACTACCATAGTCCCGCCTGCGGCGCCTAGCGGACTGATCGCCATCGTCGGCGTGCCGCTCGCAATCGACCTGCAGTGGACCGACAACTCCGACAACGAGGCCGGCTTCCGCGTGGAGCGCGCAGCGGTGACGGGCGGTGTGGTTGGAGACTACGCTGTCGTAGGCACGGTCGCTGCCAACCAGACGACACACACAGACCTGGCTATCGCATCGCAGGTGGCCTACAGCTACCGGGTAGTGGCGTTCAACGCCGCAGGCGAGGCAATGTCCGAAGCGGTTCAGATAGTCGCGCCTGAGGCTGTGAGCCTTGCTCAGGCTAAGACAACCACGACAGACAACACGTTGATCGTGCTGCCGAACGTGACAGTCACGGCCGTATTCCCAGCCGTGTCTGCTTACTACGTGCAGCAGCAGGATAGGATCGCAGGCATCCGAGCTGAATCGACTACTCTGCCGACTGTGGGAGCCATCGGGAACATCCAAGGCGTTCTGCAGACGATCAACGGCGAGAGAGTGATCACCAACGCGGTCTTCACTCCGACAGTTGCTCCGGCTTCGGCCACCCTGAATGCCGGCAAACCGCTGGGCGCTATCGTTCGAAGCGTCGGCGGCGGCCCGAACGGACTTGTCCCCGGTATGACCGGAATGGTCGGTCTGAACAACGTAGGACTGCTCCTGAAGACGACCGGCAAGGTCGTGGGCCAGGGCATCGGCTTTGTCAGCCTGAGCGATGGCTCCGGCACGATCAAAGTCATTGCTCCGGAGGGCGTCACGCTTCCGGCGCTTGATCAGATGGCCGCTATCACGGGCATCTGCTCGGTCGAGGCAGCAGGCGCTGAGCTGCACCCGATACTGCTTGTCAGAGCGCAGTCTGATGTCCAGGTCATACAGAACTCGGCGAATGCCGATGTGATCACCGAGTGGAACGTCAACACCATCAACGCCTTCAAGACCGCGGGTCTCACGTCTCTGACGGCATCCCGCGTGCTGGCGATGGTGCATGCCTCTATCTACGATGCAGTCAACTCGATAGCGGGAGGCTACCAGCAGTATCGAATGACAGTCCCCGGTGCGGCGGGCGCTTCGAAAGAGGCGGCGGCGGCATCGGCGGCGCATCGCGTTCTGTCATCGCTCTACCCGGCTCAGGCTGCCACTCTGGACGCTGCCCTTGCGGCATCACTGGCCAAAGTCCCTGATGGGCAAGCCAAGACCGATGGCATAGCAGTCGGTTTGGCTGTTGCCGATGCTATGATCGCGTGGCGGAGCACCGATCACTCCGGCGACATGACTCACTTCATGGGTGGAACTGACCCCGGCCAGTGGCGGCCGACCCCGCCCGACTTCATGATGGGCATGATGGCGCAGTGGCCGACTGTTACGCCGTTCGCAATGGCAAGTGGCTCGCAGTTCAGGCTGGCGGCTCCGCCCGCTCTGGGTAGCCCTGAATACGCTCAGGCAGTCAACGAGGTCAAGGAGATCGGTCGCAAGAACAGCGCGACTCGAACAGCCGAGCAGACTGCAATCGCCTACTTCTGGGCCGACAGCCCAGGCACTGTGACAACCGTGGGGCGCTGGAACGTGATCGCCCAAGAGGCGGCGATCGGCCACGCCCTGTCCCTCGAGCAGAAAGCACGCTTGTTTGCCCTGCTGAACATCTCGCTTGCGGATGCGGGCATCAGCGTGTGGGACACCAAGTACTACTATGCTCTCTGGCGGCCAATCACGGCGATTCGCGAGGCGGCGTCCGATGGGAACGACGCTACCGTTGCTGACGCGATGTGGATGCCGGAACTGATGACTCCCGCGTTCCCTGAGTACACTTCGGCCCACAGCACATTCAGCGCGGCTGCGGCTGAGGTCCTCAAGCGGGCATTCGGGACTGACCTCGAAGTGATAGCGATCCCGTCGCTCTCAGCACCGCTCACCCATCGCCACTACGGCAGCTTCACGCAAGCCTCCGAAGAGGCGGGAATGAGCCGGATCTACGGCGGCATTCACTACAGGTTCAGTGACGAGCGAGCACAGACAGCCGGTAGGACCGTTGCGGGCTATGTGTTCGACAACTTCCTGCAGAGCGCGCCGTAGTAGGGGTTACGACCCATCTGGAAGGAGATCAGGGGAGGGAGCGATCCCTCCCCTTGTTTTGTGACTTGGAGTGCGGAGATTCAGTTCCACTTTCGGTGCGACCATGTCTGCTGCTAGACTGCGGTCTTGGGGAGGAACGCTTCGTTCGGGCATCGTTCACGAAGGATTGCCAGAACGCGATCTCGGCTCCTCGGCATGAACAGGACTTTGTCCGTTCCCCGGTTCTCGTCCTGGTAATGCAGTATCAAGCTTCGAACAACGAAGAGCAGCCTCTTGTCCTGCACGTCGATGATCGACGAATAGGGGATGCTGAGGTCAAAGCCGCCGTAGAATGGCGCGATCATGCTGAACGGGTAGTGGATCCGCATGACGATGCGGTCCTCGAGGAACAGCGCCATCAGGCAGTTCCGAGCATTGAGCATCTGTGTCCACAAGTTGGTGAGCCTGTAGCCGGAGCACCATCTCTCTGCGTGCAGAATGTCTGCCTTGGCTATCCTCGGACGCTGCAGGACAATGATCGTGTGCCAGATGAGCCATCCGAGAGGCAGAGCCCACCGAGTGGCATCCCAAACTTGCTGAGCGAATGTCATCCGTCTTCTCCAGCCGGCCAGTAAGGATGCAGCCGGGTCTAACGCTTGCCGCTTGAGCCGTTCTGGCCGTTCTGTTTTGATCGGCCGTTGCTCGCCTGGTCGTCCTCAGCCTCGACCGGGCGATCGGTGCGGGTGACGGCTATCGTGCTTACTCGGCCTGCGTCGATCTCGTGGACTGTGAAGTCGAGGTTTGAGTAGCTCACGGTCTCTCCCTCGTTCGGCTGGTGGCCAAAGAGGTCGAATACGAACCCACCGATGGTCTCGTATTCCTCGCTCTCGGGGATGTCCAAATCCATCTGCTCATTGAGATCGTCCACATTCATACGGGCGTTGACAATGGCGTGGTCTTCGTCGATCACCTGGATCAGCGGCTCCTCGATATCGTACTCATCGCGGATCTCGCCGACAATCTCCTCCAGCAGGTCCTCAACGGTTACGAGGCCCGCTGTGCCGCCATACTCATCGCGAACGATCGCCATCTGTATGTTGCCCTTCTTGAACTCGGTCAAGAGTTCGTCGACGTCTTTTGTCTCGGGGATATAATAGGCCGGGCGCATGACGGCTCTGATGTCGAAGAGCCGCTTGTCTTGCCGCAGTATTGGCAGCAGGTCTTTTGCGTGCACTACTCCGACAACGCTATCGATGTTCTCTTCATAGATGGGGATCCGCGAGTGACCGGTGCTGGTGATCAGGTCGAGAAGCTCATCGAGTGAGGAGGTGATCGGCGCGGCTTTCATATCCGTGCGGGGCTTCATCACCTGCCGCGCGACAGTGTCGGTGAAGTCGAAGATGGAGTGGATCATCTCCTTCTCCTCTTCTTCGATCACGCCCTCCTCTTCGCCCGCTTCAACGAGCATCCTGAGCTCCTCTTCGGTGACGACGGGCGCAGTGAACTTGACGTGGCCGCCGAACGGTCTCACAAGGAGATCACTTGTGAAGCCGATGACCTTAACCGCGGGGTAAGCTACCAACGAGAGGAAATAGATGGGTGAGGCGAAGAAGAGCGCAAGTCTCTCGGAATGCAGCATCGCAAGGCTCTTGGGTGCAATTTCCCCAAGAACGAGGGTGACAAACCCGAGCACGAGAGTCACGAGGAAGACGGCCGCTGCGTGGGCGGCATCAGGGGACATCCCCAGGCGGCCCAGCAAATCTGTCGGCGTGTCTGCCAGTGATACGGCGGCAAACGCCGATGCCAGGAACCCGACAAACGTGACGCCGATCTGCACCGTCGCCATGAAGCTGGTCGGCCGGTCCAGCAGTTTCTGCACGATCACTGCCTTGCCGTTGCCTTCCTCGATGAGCTGCTTTATGCGTGTGCGCCTGACAGAAACCAGCGCAATCTCCGCCGCGGAGAAGAACGCGTTAAGCAGCACCAAGACCAGAATCAGCGCCAGGTTGAATGGTATACTATTTGGGTCTTCGTCCACTTCTAGCTTATCCTTGCGGGATGGTGCACCGGGCACCTAGAACACACTTGG
>CAZFYZ010000174.1:0-6449 GCA_964523735.1 uncultured bacterium
TCGGTAGGCTGCGCATCGTCAATGAACTCGCAAGCGGAGCCGTCCTCTGGGCGAAGGGCACAGGATAGGCAAAGCGACTCGATCTCCTGCTCGGCCTTGGGCAGCTCCCGGTAGTGAATGAGAGGCAGGCCAAACTCACCAGCCGTCCTGTCGAGTTCGATCTGAGCATCCTCAGCCGTCACGTAGTTGCAGGAGTTGTAGGGTCCAGCGGACGGTCCGCCCTCGACAGGGAACTGGCGAATCACGAAGAACTCCTGATCGCCTGTCGCCACTCGGACGACGCGGACGGTGTAGGCCAAGTCGCCCTTGGCAGGCGTGCCGTAGACCGCGCCGTAGCCCTCTTTGGGTTCGTCGCTGATCTTCGCCAGGTTCTCAGCGACCGCCTCAGCCCGGGCAGCGCCCTCCTCCGGGGTGGGTTGCAGAGGATCGGTCCCAGGCAGCTGTCGCTGCATCGCGCGCTCGTGGTCGTCTTCCTCGTCTGGGGTGAGGCGCATCTCGAAGTAGAGGTCGCAGGGCTTGGCCTGCGACATAGCGATGTCCATCAGGCTCATATTGAGCATCTGGCGGTCGGTGGTAGTGAATATCAGCTGGACGGACTTGCCGGCCTGCTGGACGATCTTCTCAAGCTTTGCAATCATCGTCTTTCCAAACTCCTTTCGTGTTAGGTGGGGCTCCGGCCAGGGTATCGGAACCGGAGCCCCGGGGCGATGGTAGGTCCAATCCCTGCGCCAAAGCGGAATCAGGCTACCAGTCTCACCTCCGGCACCGTTGGCGACCACCTCGATCTGCTGAGGCAGCCGGTCTTTCATTGAGTCGCGGTGCGTGATGAGCAAGATCAGGTCGAAGCGGCTCTCGAGCTTGTGGATGCACTCGATCAGCGCGTCCTCCCCGTTCTGATCGAGGGGTCCGCAGACCTCGTCGAGGATCAGGGTCCGGATGGTGGAACCGGCGCGCTGCGCCAGGACCATCCCGATCGCGACGCGGACGGCCAGGCTGATGCGCACCTTCTGCCCCCCGGAGAAGCCGTTGGTGAAGCTGCGCTCCCCCAGCCTGTCGGAGGCGAGGATCTCGAGCGTCTCCCGCTCACCAGAGCCCGTGGACTTCGTGGTGACCATCCGGACGCGCAGCGCGCCATCGGAGAGCAGTGAGAGCAGGTCGTTGGCGTATTCCTCAATCTGGGGGATGGCCGCGTCTATGATCAGGGCTGGGATGCCGTCACGCCCGAATGCCTGCTGCAGCGTCGCGTAGACGATCCGCTCGGCGTTCAGGCCACTTAGTTCGTCGGCCAGCTTCTTGAGCTCGGCCTCGGCCTCGGCGATGGACGCGAGCTTGGTCTGAGCAGTGGCCAGAGCCCTGGTAGTGTTATCGACGCCGGCTTTCGCCGCTGCTATGGCCCTGTCGGCGTTGTCGATGTCAAAGCGACTCACAGCGAAGAGCAGATTGTTGCCGATCTCCTCTGACTCCGCGATCAGCTCTTCGAGCGCACCCTGCCGACTGCTGATCTCTTCGCCGATCTTGTTGCTCTGCTCGAGCGCGTTCTGCCTGCGCTCCTCGGCCTGCGCAATCGCGGGGAGCTGCTCCCGGCAGGACTTGAGGAGATCGAACTCCTCACGGCAGGCCTTGTGCATTGCGGAGTCATAGCCGACGGCCTCAGCCCTCTGCCTGATCTCCGCGAGAATGGCCTCCTGCTCGGCCTGGAGTGCCGCGATGGCTTCCTCGGCCGCAGAGTCGTATTCGGTGAGGGTGGCTTTGGCGGTAGAGACCGCGCTTACTACCCGATCCCGGTTCTGGACCATCTCTGCGAGAGATTGCTCGAAGCGAGGAATCTTGGACGCGCAGGTCCGTGCGCTGGCCAGGAGCTGGCAGGTGTCCTGTAGTGGACCTCCCGCACAAGGAACGTCACCAAGGAGCGCGCTCTGCTCCTTGGCCACTTTGAGGTTGTCTTGGCAGCCGAATATCTTAGCTTCGAGATCAGTAAGCTCGGTCTGCACCTTGACGAGCTGCTCCACCAACCCCCGCCGCTTCCGCTCATTCTCCTGAGCATCCGCCGCGGCAGACTCCTGCAGTTCGAGCTTCTTCGTTTTGTATTCCTCTCCGATCGCGAGCCACTTCGTCTGTAGTTCCGCGTGGCACTCGAGCTGCTTCTCTATAACCTCGGCGCGCTCGCACTTGGCGCGGATATCGGCGGCCTTGTCCAGGAGGAAGCTGCACCTGGCCAGGATCTCCGACTGATCGCCGCGCTCCCTCGAGAGACGTTCGATCTCGGCCTTAACCTCAACCATCCGCTTTTCGACTTCGGCCAGCCTGTCCTGATCTGCCTTGGCGGCAGCCATCCGCTCCCGGACCTCTACAAGCTCCGCCTCAGCCTTGGTCAGTTCCGCTTTCGCTGCTTCCAGGGCAACCTCGCAGGCCCCCACTTCAGCCTGCAGTTCTGTCTTGGCGGCGACCTGGGCCTCGAGGTGCAGCCGATGCCCCTCGTGTCTCGAAAGCTGTCCGTCGATCGCGCCGACGCGGACCTTGGCCAGCTCGTGCCGCCGTTCGAAGCGAGAGAGCTCGGCCTCGAAGATGCGATACATCAGGGCCTTGGCCTCCGCCGGCGTCGCCTCGCAAAGCCCCGCGGTTCCGCCCTGCATCACGCAGGAAGAGTTGAGGAACAGGTCCTCGTCCATCCCGAGGGTCCGGTTGATGATGAGCTGGGTCTCCTTGGAGCTGCTCCCGTTCAGCGCCCGCCACCCGTCGCCGTTGCGGCAGGAGAACTGCAGGTCAGACTTGCGGCCGCCCAGGCGGGTGATCCGGTAGTGCTCGCCCTGGTGGTCGAACTCCAATTCGATCGAGGCGTCCTGCGCCCCGGTAGTGACGAGATACGAGGGCAGAATAGAGACACCCTCAGAGAAGAGCGCGCGCAGGATGCCCTCGACGATAGTTGTCTTGCCGGCGCCGTTCTTACCGACGATAGCGGCTGCCTGCAGAGCCGACATATCAAGCTCGGTGTCCGCGTGCAGACGGATGTTTCGGAGTCGAAGCGCTGTGGGTCTCATCATGCAGCCTGCCTTTCTATCTCCGCCGCCGCGGTCTGAAGCTCGGGAAGAGGAACCTTGCAGTCGGTAGCCTCGTGCCAGGCTGCGAGCTGCTCATCAACGTTGGCAGCCTGAGTGACCGCCTCGGAGCGAATGCCTGCTTCGCGCTCGACGATCTCAGTGATGCCGTAGAAGTCGAAGCAGCCGGCAGCGCGGATGTCCCGCTCGATCCCGGCCAGGTCCGGCTTCACACTCTGAGGGCGATTGATCTTCACCCGGCAGATAGCGTCTTTCGCTTTCAGATCGTCCTCAGACCACCATCCGCTGTCTGTGTCGAACAGACTCAGGTGGAACGTCTTGTATTCTCTGCACGGGATCTCCACGGGATACCAGGTGTCCTTCTCCGTGTCGATGATCGTGTAGCATTTCGCCTGCCCCTCTTCGCCGAAGTCGCAGCGATCGGTAGAGCCAGTGATAAAGACCTCCGGCCGGCCCGCCTTGGAGAATCCCTGCGCAGCGTGGACGTGGCCGAATGCGGAGAACGTGAACGCGGGCAGCCTTGCGGCCGACAGTGTCACGTCACGACCCACCATCGGAATCCCCCGGAGCTCCGCCTCCGCAAGCGAGACGTGGGCCAGAAGAATGGATGGTCTGGTATGGTCGAGCAGAGCGTAGTGCCCCTCGAGGATGTTGAGCAGCGCCTCGCCAAGCAGGTTGTTGGCGTCCACCACGGAGAGCTCGGCATAGTTGGGCACCAGGGCCGCAAGCTGGGAGCGCTTGGGCGACGGCAGGGTCACGACTTGGAACTCACTGCAGTCGATAGTCTCCGGCACATAGCTCAATCCCGCGTTGGGCAGCGCGACGATCACCGGAGCAAGCGCCGAGGGCTCGCCCTGCGCTTTGGGCTGGTCGTGGTTGCCCTCGATCGCGATGATCGGGATGTCGTGGGCAAGCTGGAAAGCCTCGATCGCGGCCATGATCATATAGGGCCGCGGGTAGGCGCCGTTGCCGTAGAAGACGTTGGGATCGTCCTCCTCGCGGTTGTCGCCGCCGAAGAGGTCTCCACCGAAGAGGATATAGCCGCATCCCCGCTCGCGTGCGTCGTTGATCGCGAATCGCAGGGAGTCTACTCTGTCGAGGAAACGGGCGTTGATGCCCGTCTCCTCGTCTCGCTTTGCGCCCTCGGGCTTGAGGTGCGGGTCGGTTATGTGCGCAATGAGCATCATGCCGCCGCCTTTCCGAGCTGCTGCCGGACAGCGATCGCGTCCTGGTAGATGACCTGGAGCGTATCAAGCGGCTGCCCGATCCAGGTCGTGACGCCGTATTTCTGGAGGATGGGGCCGATCGCCTTGCCGATACCGCCGCTCGCAGCGCCCTTTGCCATCGCGGCGACTTTGGCCTCCCACGCCAGCCGCTCACCCTCCATATCGGCCGTGGGGGCGGGAGCATTCGGGTCGTAGTCCTGTTCCGCCGGGTCGATCGCTGTCTGCTGAGGATCCGGCTCGTCGTCTTCGCGGTATTCCGCGTCGGTGGCCTCGGCAGGCAGTGCGGGGAACTCGGGAGCCGGGAGCGCGTCCATGTCCGAGGGCGGCGCACCATAGAGCGCGTTGCCCTGGTTAATGATCGATCGCGCGTATTCGCGCCTGATCTCCGGGTCCGACATATCGAGGTCGGGAACCGATCGCGCGATCAGGAACGGCTTCGAGAGCTCCTCCTGGTTGTAGCTCGTCTTGATCGAGAGGAACGCCCTGGCAGCCCGGAGGATGGCCTTAGTCTCCGTCTGCTCGTCGGCGAACTGGCGATACTGCTTCGCCTGCTGGGCGCTCATCTGCTCCTGGCACTTCTGCCAACTCCACGCCTTGGAGCCAGTCATCGTGTGCAGGTGGCCATCGGGGAGCTTGCCGGTCACTACGGCCTGCCATCGGATGTTATCCAGGTCAGTCTCAGGCGTGAGCTTGCGGGTGTGGCAGGTGGCCCCCGTCGCTGCAAGCATTTTGAGTATCACGTGCTTCGAGAGCCCGTGCTGCCCGCCGGCGATCGGATAGACCTCTTTGGCGGCCGGGTTCGGATTGACTGTGATGACGCTGATCGACGGCTTGTGCATCGGCGGCAGCGCATCGAGTGCGGTCACTGGAAACAACAGGTTCGCTGATTTTGCCAGCTCCTCGGTCTTCCAGAGCTGGTCACTGATGATCTGGGCAAGGCCGTAGTTGCCGACCTTCACGTCACGTTGGGCAAGTGCAGTCTCAGCCATGGACTTCACCCCCCTCCGGAGGCATCAGTCCGCTGAGGGCGTTCTGCAGCGCGAGGATCTCGGGAAGCGCCTGGTGAGCGAAAGCGAGGACGGTCTTGAAGACGCGCTCGGCGTGGTCGGTTTCGACCTTGTTGAACGCAATCTTCTCTTTCAGGTCAGCGATTCGCGCCCTCGCATCTTTGACCTTATCATTCAGATCAAGGATCGTCTGGACCCGCGCGGCCCGCTTCTCAGCATTCGACAGACTCTTGTCTCCTGCTGGGAGGGCATCTGCCTCGGCATCCACCTGCAAACGGACGACTGCCTCGCAACTTGCCAGGTAGGTCTCTTCCTCATTGAGTTTGTAGCGTAGGCGGTTGCCCTCAAGCTGATACTCGCGGACAGTGTCCGCCCACTTGAAAGCCGACTCCGGCCTGACCGGAACCTCGGTTACTGCTGCTAGTGCTTGTGTCTCTGGCATTTCAATGGTATCCTTTCGTTGGTGATGAGTGGCGTGCGCTCCCGGAGGTGATTCCAGGGCTCACGCCGCTTTCGTCAGTGCCGGACCAGTAGCCGCCGGCGCGGTGTAGTCGATGATCAACAGAGCTCGGATGACGTCCGGCTCATTCTGATCAAGTCTGTTCCTCAGCCTCTGAACGACCGAGGCGTCCACGTCGATGATCTCCCAGCCGCGGGAGGTGTTGAGGATCCGCCCGGCGCAGTTCGCGCACACGTGGCGGGTATCGAACTTGTTGCTGGCCCTGCTCTGAATGAAGACCTCACGCGGGCCGTTCTGGCACTCTTCGCAGGTTACCGACATCTCACAGCCTCCCTCGAGCACCGGTAGTTGTGCTGGTAGACGGTGACGCCGTTGATCTCGCTCCGGAACTCCTCACCCGGGAAGATCACCCGCCCGCAGTCCCGGCAGATGTGGCGCGTGAGCTGAGTCCGATAGCCCGCCGCGTTTGTGGCCTTGCGGTGCAGCCAGCGGAAGAAGTTGAAGAGTAGCTCGTTCATCTCCGCACCTCGAAGCTGTTCCGCCAGCACGCCGGCGGGTTGTCTCGCAGGTTCGAGGGCGGTCGCATCCAGCGCCTCGGGGCCGGTGCTCGCTTGATCGCCCCTGCAAGCTCGATCGCGAACCACACGAAGCAGATCGCGGCCATCGTATAAGCCGCGCCTGCCGCCACCCACAATAGAAT
>CAZFYZ010000175.1:0-6249 GCA_964523735.1 uncultured bacterium
TGCTCATGCCCGTGAACACCGACGGATTAGCCATTTTCTCAAGCAGTAGTGGTAGGCGACCTCGACGGTAGTGGTCGGATGGCGATTCTTCTGATGCCCCAAGGAGGAGCCTACGATGATACTCGCTACAAGAAAGTGCTTTTCAGCAAGCACTCTGCCAATGGCATAGTTGTCCAGGGAACCACGGTACCGTACGTTGCCCGAGATGGAGCGCAGGGAATAGGTGGAAAGATTCTGATGGACCTAAATGGGGACGGAATGCCCGATGCCGTTGAGTACCCAACGCAGCAGAATTCCGCGACATCGTCCTCCACCTACTTTGTTAACACTGGTTCAGGAATGCTTGGTCCCACTGCGAATTTCCGCACGCCAGTGAATTTTCAGGACCGGATTTGGAATTCGGATTGTGGCGGTGCGATCAATTGCCAAAGCCAATATGTAGTCTTGGACGTGAATCAAGACGGACGTGACGACATCATCTCGGCGCCGCTCGACCCGAATAGCCAACTTGGTCTCCCGCTGAGGGTCTTCCTTTCCAATGGGAAAGGCCTTAGCCACTCTACCACGGCAGAACATGGCGGGGATGACAGCGGCAAGACAATCACGTGGACGTGTCCGCAGACGAGCCCTTGGTTCCGCAGCCTTGATGCCAATGGTGACGGATTGGGAGATTTCATGATGGAGGACCAGTCAGGGCATGTGAATGTGTACCTTCATGATGGGAACAAGGCGGACATGATCACAGCATTCCACCATGGGAATGGTGCGACGACCAAGGTCACATATTCGCCATGGCAGGACAGCAGTGCGAATGGCCAGCCGTGTCGGCATCCACTGCGTTGCCCCAAGGTAGGCCTTTGGGTGGTCTCTGAGAGTCACCTGGAGGTGCCGGGGAGCGCAGTTTCGCTGAACAATAGGGAGTACACGTACTCACGTGCGGCCCTGGATGTCCTCGGAAGAGGATGGTTGGGCTTTGGGCTTCGCACAATGACCAACAGAGATACGGGCACCACTGTAGAATACGAGACGTGGCATACCACTCGCGTCGGTACATCGTATCCATATGCCTATCGCCCGAGAAAGATCGTCAAGAAGACGACCCTTGAAGACGGAACGGAACTGACTTCAACCCATGAGATTCAGTTTGCCATCGTGAAGGGAGCTGCAGACCCTGCGGGTTCGGCATTTGCGGTCGGACCAACGATTGGGCTGCTCTGGGAGACAGAAAAGGCGCCAGGCGACGATGTACCACCGACCTTGCGGCAGATCCAGTCGTTCACCAGCTACGACGCTATGGGCCATGTCAAGAAAGTGCAGAAGGTGGCCTTCTCGGGAGAGGGCGCCGAGAATGTCGATACTGTTGAGTACGAGTACCTCAATGATGTGACGAACTGGGTCTTATCACCCGTAACCTTGCAGCTCATGACCAGTGTCACGCCTGATGCAACGGCCACCAGGAAGACCACGTTTGAGTACGACCAGGCGTCGCCTGGCCTGCTCCGCAAGACGTTCATCGAACCTGACGGCAATGACATGGACTACCTGGAGTTGAGGATAAGCCAACGTAGCAAGTTTGGGTTGCCTGAGGTTGTCTCTGCCGTGAGCCGCGAAGGTGTGATGCGCTCTGAGAGCATCTTCTATGACGACATCGAAGGAAGTAAGGTCGCCGTGCGGATCAACCCTCTGGGGCATGTGAGTCGCACCGTGTACCACCCTGGCCTGAATCTGCCTGTCACATCGGTTGACAACAACGGGTTGACGACCGAGATGTTCTACTATCCCTTCGGTAGACTGAAGTCAGTATTGTCGCCGGATGGGAATTCAATAGGCATAAGCTACACTGCCGCAAGCGATGTGAGCGGCGGCGTCATGAAGGTGGGCGCTAGCTTGGCCTCTGGAGAACAAGTGTCTACGGTTTTCGATGTGCTCGGGAGGTCGATTGCTACGCATTCGAAATTAGCCAACGGCAGGTTTGTGGTGCAAAAGAGCGAGTACGAGCAGAGATTCCCAAGTGCGATCTCTGCCATCTCGATCCCGCGGTTCACGGATGCTCAAGGCGACGACAGGTTTTCTCGGATTACCTACGATGCGGCAGGCCGGATGAGGACAGCCACTTCGCCGGATGGCCGAAAGGTGGAGGTCACGTACTCCGGTTTAAGGGTCAGCACCCGAGATGCCGTTGGCAGGGAATCTTACACTGAAAGCGACGCCCTGGGGAGGATCATTGTTAGTACTCAGAAGAAGTCTGCCTCGGATGCTGACGGAATGCGCGAATTGTCTCTGTATTACACCTATGGTCCCTTTGGGGTTTTACGGTGGCTCTTTGACGATTTCGATCACTGCACTACTACGCAATTTGATGTGCGTGGACGCAAGACGGGGATCAGTGATCCGGATACTGGCAGCACCCACGTCACCTATAACGCCTTCGGCGACGTGATTGAAGTACGCAACGAGAACGGCAGCACTATCTATGAGCCTGACCCACTCGGACGCCCGGAGAGTGTGACCTCCAAGGAAGGTACCGCTACCTTTGTTTGGGATAAGGCGGCTCATGGCATAGGGATGCTGGAATCTGCTGTTTCCTGTGATGGCGTGCAAGAAAGATATACCTATGATCAGATATCGAGGCTTTCCAGCAGTACTTGGACCGTAGAGGGAGAGAGGTTCTCGGTTGAGCAAACGTACGATGCGCTCGGACGGCCCGATGTCCTCACATATCCGGAGACTCCCGGCTGGTCTCTCTTCAAGACACAGTACCACTACGGTGAGAACGGAGAACTCACCTCCCTGACGAATGCCTCGAATGATCACATTCTGTGGAAGCTCGAGGATGTCTATGCTTCCGGGGTCACGAAGTTGGAGAGGTTTGGGAATCAACTGGATAGGAACTACTCGTTTGATGAGGTGCTTGGGGTCGTGACCGGAGTGAAGACGCAGCGAGGGGCGCAGAGCCTGCAGGATCTGAGTTACACGCACTACGATGACGGGAACATCAAAACGCGGAAGGACACCATCTCGGGACTGCAGGAGCTCTTCGAATACGATTCCTTAGGCCGACTGAAGACATGGAAGGAGACCGGAGATCAGGGATGGAGCGTGACTTATGGTCAGGACGATCTTGGCAATCTGGCCTCGCGCATGCTCGAGAACTCGAACGGAGATGTTGTCGAGGATCTGGTGTTCGAGCACAATGGACTTCGCGCCGGGCCCCATGCGATTACGAGTTCCCCGTGGGGGACCTACGAGTATGACAGCGTTGGTAATCTGACTTCTTCGCCGATAGGTACCATAGAGTACACGGCATTCAATCTGCCGAAGCGCATACTAGGGGATTCAAACAGCGAGTTTCTGTACGATGCCGCCGGCAAGAGAGTATCAAAGGCAGAGGCCAATGGACGAACACTTTACATTGGAGGGCTGTACGAACGCAGGACCCTAGCGGGCAATGTGCGCCACGTGCTCAAACTGGCCGCAGGTGGCCGCGGGATAGGGCAAGTTGTTCGCGACTCCTCTGGCGGAGGCGAGAGTGTCACCTACATCCATGGGGATCTGTTGGGATCGACAGACGTGATTACAGATGAGCTGGGAAATGCCATCGGTTCACCACGGAAGTATGATCCGTACGGAAACCCTGCCGATATGAGCTTGCCGAAGCTGATGCCTGGAGAGCAGCTCGTGAGCAGCGACGTCCATGTGGGTTTCACTGGTCATGAGGAGGATAGGGAGACTGGACTGACCAACATGATTGGCCGGATGTACGATCCGCGCGTTGGTCATTTCCTTTCGGCGGATCCCTTGGTCTCCGACCCGCTCTCTGCGCTTTCACTGAACAGATATGCCTATGTGCAAAACAACCCAATCAACTATCGTGACCCCACCGGGCTGCAGATGTGCCTAAACGACGGCACTCCCTGTGAGTTCGAAGACCACCAGGTCCACGTACAAAGACAGCCAGACAACCGTGGGGGGGGGGGCGGTCCGGATCCTTACGTGTTCCCCGGCAGTGGGGGAACCCCGGAAGGATTCCAGGCGTGGTGCGCTGCGACCTACGGACCCAGATCGTCTTGGAAAGACCCTTTGGATTGGGAACTGACTAGGGATGACGTCCGCTATGTAAAAGACCCCGTCACCAACCTGTGGACATACGCGAGGTTCTACCCTGGTGGTGGCATGGAGTATAAAGAACGTCCAGGACGCATTATTGTACACGAGAAAGACGGCGGCGCTCGTGACTACAGCTTCGACGCTTACGTTAGCATGTACGAGCTTCCCCAAGGGCCTGTCACCGAAGATGATCAGGTAAGGATCGACTATTATAGGCAATTCGTGGATGACCAGTGGGGCACATACATAAAGAATCCAACCTTCGTGAGACCCATGTCGCCCGGTCAGTCAGCAAGTAACGGGCATTTGAATAACACGACGGGGAGGGGGAGGGGACTGAATGGTTTTAGCTTACTCGGCCCGCACCAGTATGGGTCAGGCGCGGCTGACGACATCGCCAAGGGAATCTGGGGCACTGTGGGTGCAACATCTGGCAGTGGGTTTGCGGCTGCTGTGATGATTCCCATCGCCGGCAAGTACTTAGGATTTGCCAAAAGAGGAGTGGAGGGCGCGTTCAGTCGCGTCCTTGGGTTCACGCAAAGGAATCTGCAGAAAGGCTTCACGAAGCACGGTGCCGACTTCGGACTCACGGGTAAATGGAACCCTGCCCGCGCAGCCGACTTCAGCAGGGCGGCAAACCAGCACATCAACGCTCCTGGCGTCCGCGCCATCACCGGGACCTACCGCGGAAATCCCGCTACCCACTTCCTCGATCCGAAGACGGGGGTGAACGTCACTGCTGATCCGGCGGGCAACTACGTCACCGGCTTTAAACTTGGTGCGGAGCAGCTCGAAAGCGTCCTCACCACCGGGAGGCTCTTCTAATGGGAACGTCCGACGTGCTCTTGTCGCTCACCCGTGAGCAGGCCCTCGTGTTGTTCGAGTGGCTGACCCGCGAAGACGAGGCAGAGAAGATCCCAATCGCACATCCCTCCGAGCAACGCGTCCTCTGGGACCTCCAAGCGATGCTTGAGAAATCTCTCGCGGAGCCTTTTGCGTCGAACTACGACGAAATTTTGGCGGCGGCGCGTGCGCGGCTGATGGACGAGAAGGGCTGACCTTGTTTTTTTGCATCGTTCTCGCGCTGGTCTTGATGCTCGTGGGAAGCCGGCCGAGCATCAAGTGTGACCTGACCCCCCAAAGCTGATCCACTCAAGCTGCGAGTCCCAGGGTTGATGAATACTCCTTCGGCGTCTGATCGCCAAGGGAGCTGTGGGGGCTGACCTCGTTGTAGTCCACTCGCCAGTTCTCGATCTTGGCTCGGGCGTCGCCCAGATCGACAAACCAGTGCTCGTTCAGGCACTCGTCGCGGAACTTACCATTGAAGGTCTCGACGTAGGCGTTATCGGTCGGCTTTCCTGGCCTGATGAAGTGGATCTTGATGCCCATCCTATAGGCCCACTCGTCCAGGGCTCGCCCCGTGAACTCAGGGCCGTTGTGGCAGACGATGACCGCCGGTAGACCCCGAAGCTCGACCAGCCTTTCGAGCACCCGCACGACACGAGCCCCGCCAAGTGAGGTGTCGACCTCAAATGGCCAAAAACGCCCGCACCAAGGTTTACCCCTCCGAGGCAGGGTGGGGTGGGCAGGAGAAGCCGGTGAACCGGGCCAGGTGAGGGCGGGCGACGCAGTCTCTGACTGCAACGAGTGCCCGTCAGACCCTCGTTTTCAGGCTGAAGACAGAGGTCGGCCCTGGCGAAGCCGCCGCGGATGGTGTCGGGGCAACCTCTGCTCAGGCCGGAGGTGCTGTGGCGTCGGGCTCGGCGTGCTTCACGCCGGCGAAGCGGTACAGCCACCAGGTTCCGGCTGGGAAGACAACGTCCTGACCGGCCAGCTTGGCCACCCGGGCATCGCGATACTGCTCGATGAAGGCCCTGTTCCGGTTCAGAGCCTCGACGCGTGCCCATTTGTTCTTGCAGGCGACCCGCGGGGACATGCCTCGCCTGGGCTCTCGGCTGCTGGGCTTGGCGTTCCAGTGTTGCTTGAGGACGGCGGCTCGTCCGACGATGGTGATTCCCTTCTCCCGGCGCTCGTCAGCGGCTGCCTTCTCGGCCTTGGCCACCTCGCCGCGGAGGAGCTTGGTGTACTGTTGCCAGGCGAGCTGATTGCTGAGGAAGGGGGCCGAGGCGGCGCGGCTTCTTG
>CAZFYZ010000176.1:0-6201 GCA_964523735.1 uncultured bacterium
CTGAACTGCTGCTGTTCCTCGGCAACAAGGACGACAGACGTGCTGCCAAACGCGACCTGGGGTATCTGATCCCCACGTGTCTCGTCAGCGGTATAGTGTGGTGGGCGGCGCAGAAGTTCGTGTGGTGACGGCTACACCGAGAGGCCGCCAGCGGTCACTTGGCAGGCTCTTTGCTTGCCGCGGGCTTGACGTAGTTGGACACGAACTCCAAGGCGGTGACGGTATCCTCGTTAGTGCAAACATGTCCCAAGCCCTCGCGGCAGACTGACCAGACTGGCCTGCCGATCTGCCGGAGAACATCCGCTAGACGATTGGCGCTGCCGGGCGGGACCACATCATCATCGGCTCCAGTGACGATTGCGACAGGCATCGTGAACTTCTCCGGCCAGTACTCCGCGCTGCGCTTCTTGTACTCCAGGGGTATCTGCTCCTTGGTTCCTCCGAATGACGGCACGATACACTCAGAGAAGCTGCGGTATTCCAGGAAGTTGGCGCAGGGTATGAATGCAGCCACGCCATCGACAAGATCGGGGTGGAGAACCGCGAATGTCAGCGCTCCGGAGCCGCCCATGGAATTGCCCATCACGTAGACCTTGCCGATGCGGTACTTGGCCCTAAGGTCTCTGATCATCTGGACCATATCAGCCTCAGCCGCCGGTCCCATCCACGATGTGTTGGCCCGGTAGTCTGGCGAGATAAGGATCATTCCGTGCTTGGCGGCTGTCTCGCGGGTGACGATGGCGTGCGGATTGGGGCCGCTCACATACCAGTCGCGTGTAGCGCCGCAGCCGTGCAGCGTGAAGATCAGATCGTGGGTTTGCTCCGGATCGAAGTCAGTGGGCAGAAGCTGCATGTAGTACTGCGTGGTGCCGTCGAGGTCAGCCTTGAACGAGACGTCCGTTGCTGGGCCATAGGTCTGTGCGCCAGCAACGCCGGAGAGATTGGCAAGGGCCAGCAGGGTGAGCGTCATGGTGATGGTTCTCATTGCATTGCCTCCACGGCCTTGATTATACATCAGTCGCCTGCGAGTTCCAAAGCCCTCATCCTGAACTCCATCGGCGGGCAGCAGTAGACAATCTTGAGCCGGCCGGTGAGCCAGAGGCGGTTGCGGAGCCTCTTCACCGAGTGGCTCTCAAGAGCGCAGTCTCCGAGCAGTATGACACGCCCCTCAACAAGCTCAGGGTGATCGATCTCCGGGTCCTTGCCGAAGACGAGGGTGAGCTTGTCGTTCGGGTCGAGGATGCCTTCGGCGAGGAGGCGATCGATGCCACGCCGGACGTAGTACTCGCATCCCTTGCAGTAATCGCCCGCGATGATGCGGAGGCCGGGGAAGCGGGACTCGGAGATCTCAATATCCGGCCGTGCGAATACGTGTCTAACATTGATCATGTCCTCCCCGGCTATCTCGATCAGATCGCGGTCGCCGATGCCGAGGCCCTGCTCGTGCGCGAGGCGGGTGGTGTCGACCTCCAGGTTCTCCAGCCCCATCACAGCCTCGGCTGTCGCGTCTGCCGCGACGGTGTCTGTGCTGGCGATGATGACGCCTGTCTCAACTGCGCGGCCCATGTCTGCGTGGTCGCCCTCCTGTCCGCGAACGCCGTCGATTACGGTGAGGGTGGGGCGGTTGTAGCGGAGGATGTCCACGAGTTTCTGGGGGATGCGGTGGTAGTCGTGGCCGAAGAGCTTGTCATCGTCCGAGACCGTGCCGTGGAGGTTCTTGATCCCGAGCGTGGTGAGCGTGAGGCTGTGGTTCTTGAGGACGGGGATGTTGATCAGGACCTCAGCCTCGTGGATTGTTCGCATCGTGCGGACGTTCTTCAAGACGACGGCCTCCGGGTCTGAGACTTCGATTAGCTCATCATCCTCCAGGTAGACTATGCGCGCCCCGTTCTCGTGGGCCGCCTTGTCCATGCCGACTGCCTCGAAGCAGGCCTTTGTCGTGCTCGTGCTCTTTCTGAAAAGCGCAGTGGAGATGCTTCGGCCTTCAGCGACCATCACTTCCCTCGCGCCGGCTTCCATAGCCAACCGAACCAACGCCGCGACGACACGCGGATCGGTCGTGGTAGGTGACGGGCTGGGGCAGTAGACGTTGGGCTTGATGACGACGCTCTTGCCCTTGACGAGCGCGCCGAAGTCGCAAGCATTACCTACTGACTCACGCACAGCGCACTCGATGGCGTCGGCGCTGTTGAGGTCGGTTACTCGTGAGATCGCTACGGTTGGTCGGTCTGCCAATGTACTTTGCCCTCTGGCCATTGTTGGTGTGCGGATCAACCCATCGTGCAGATAACGTGAGCCGTTTGACAGGGTTCCGCAACCGGCAGCACATTGCCTTCGATGGGCTTGCCGTCAACGTCTATGCTTGCTATACCTTGCTGCACGTGCTCTGGGTTCCTGACTTCGATCTCGTAGGTAACGCCACGGAACTTGCGGGTGAGTTTGAAGCCGTCCCAGGTGTCCGGAATGCAGGGGTCGATCAGGAGACCGTCGTACGTCGGGCGGATGCCGAGGATGTAGTCCAGCGCGTCCCTGAACATCCAGACGCCGGAACCGGTCAGCCAAGAGTGACTCGCCTGGCCGAAGCTCGCGTGGTCGTCGCTAGTGACATATTCTGAATAGACATACGGCTCCATCTTATACAGATCAGGGTCCGGGTCAGATTGGACCATCGGCATGCAGCGGCGGTAGTAGTCGTAGGCTGTATTGCCGTTGCCCGCGACGGCCTGTCCAAGTATGGCCCACGCTGCCACGTGGTTGAAGATCGCGCCATTTTCCTTCTTGCCTGGAACGCAGCGTGTGGCGAGTCCAACTCCTGGATCCACCTGTGTATAACTTGGGGACAATATCTTCGGCCCTCTCGAAGTTATGCACAGCCTGTCTGCTGAACCTAGTGCAAGTTTGGCCCTCTCTCCTTCTGCAACTCCTGATATTACGGCCCAACTTTGTGCGTTCCAGAAGATGCGGCCCTCGCTGTTGCGGCTGGAGCCGATGACATCGCCATCGTCGCGGATGCCTCGGATATACCACTCGCCATCCCAGCATCGGTCGTTCAGGGCCTGCTTGACGAGGTCGTACTCCTGCCGGTAGCGCTTGGCGGTCTCGGTCAGATAGGACCGGCTTGGGCAGAACACTTTGTGGCCGAGATAATCCAGCAGATCGGCGGTCTCGCGGAGGATATAGCATAGGAAGTGCGCGACCCACACACTCTCGCCCTTGCCCTTGCGGCCCACGTAGTCGAGGGTGTCGTTCCAGTCGCCTGGGCCGAACTTGGGCAGGTGGTTTTCAGTGAGCTGCGAGAGGACGTAATCGACTGCACGAATAACGTGATCGAGCACATCGGCCTCGTCGCCGTCCTGGAACGCGACCACGTTCATCAGGAACTCCCAGTCGCCAGTCTCCTTGAGGTAGTTCATCACCGCGAGCGGCAGCCAGAGCGGGGTATCCGAGTGGCCGGTCTTCTCTCCCTGGCCGGTGAGCTTGAAGTAGTTATGGAGCGTGCTGCCGTCCTGGAACTGGTGCGAGAGGACCTCTTTCAGGCGCTCGGCGACTTGCTCAGGCTCGCTCAGGATCGGGCCCATCATATCCTGGCACTGATCGCGCATCCCGACCCCAAACAGCAGCCCCCCGTGGTAGTAGCCCGCGTTGCGGTTGCAGTTGAATGTGACCCAGGATTGGCGCATGCCCCAGGCGTTGAGCATCAGGTTCATCTCGCGGTCGGGCGTCTCTGCGTGGACCGAGGACAGGTATCCGTTCCAGTAGGCCGTGATCTCCTCAAGTGCGCCTCGAGCGGCGTCGGGTGAGCGGTACTTCTCGATCAGGCCTATGGCTTGCTCGCGGTATTCCTCCGCCTCAACGCAACCCATGATCACAACAAACTCGACCTCTTGCTTCGGCTCGATGATGATCTCGCTCTGGAGGGCCGCACAGGCGTCGCCGGCGGTTATGTCGGTGTCTGAAAGGCGGCCGTTCTCAATGCCGATCGGGTTCTGCTCGGATCGCCACTTGCCGATGAAGGCGTCTTTCAGGCAGTCCCAGGTCTCTGTCGGCAGATCGGAGGTGAAGACGACGTATCTGTCCCAGCCTTTGTTAGGCTGCTCTACGGAAACCCCCCGGTGGGTGACCCAGTAGTTCTTGGTTGCGTAGATGGCGTTGTCGCGACGGCTGAATGAGGCTATGTTAAAGTGCTGATCGTTGGGCTGGTTGATCAAGTCTACAAGCGCGTGACCTAGACAAAGCTCAACATAGTTATACACTTGCAGGCGCTTGGTCTCGAACCCCTCGTTCTTCAGCCGGACGTGCCAGATCTCGAGATCATCCTCCAATGGCACGAAGTAGGTGACTGCGCTGCGGACCTCTCGGTAGAGCTGGCTGATGGTCTGATAGCCCATTCCGACTCGGCACTCGTATTCGTCGGGTTCATGCCCGGTCGGCTGCCAGGAAAGGCTCCAGCAGTTGTCGTCGAGGTCCTTGAGGTAGACATATCTGCCGGGCCGATCCCACGGCAGGTCGTTGTAGCGGAACCTGGTGATCCGGCTGTCACGCGGGTCCATCCAGTAGCTGAATCCCCCGCCGGTGTTCGAGACCAGCCCCGTGTAGCGACCGTTCGATATGTAGTTGACCCAGGGAGCGGGTGTGTCGGGCCGTGTGATCACGAACTCCCGCCCGTCCTCGGTGAAGTAGCCATACTTGTCGAGCGCCATCCTGACCTCCTTGCCTGCTGTCTGGAAGATTGTACCATGCCGGAGGGCGTCTCTCAATCGCGAAAGCGCGAAAAGGCGAAAACGCGAAAGGGGCAAGTTGTCCCGTAGTGCAGAGTCGCCTGGGCAGGAGTCTGATCCTGGCCCGTCTAAGCAAGGCTTCGGAGGACGATCGACAGATGCAAGACCCCCTTGAGATATCCCACGACATCAAATGCGCGCTGAACCGCAACGAGCCGGTGGTGGCGCTTGAGTCTTCGGTGATCGCGCAGGGCCTGCCCAGCCCCGTGAATGTTGAGACAGCGCTGGCAATGGAGGCAGCCGTGCGGGAGGCTGGCGCCGTTCCGGCTACTGTCGGCATCATCGAAGGCAGGATGAAGCTTGGACTGAGCGCCGAGGAGATCGAGCGACTCGGCAAGGGCGGCGCGGCCAAGGCTTCGGTTCGAGACATTCCCTACCTGCTCTCGAAGAAGGCCGATGCCGGCACCACAGTCGCAGCCACGATGCGTATCGCGGCCGGCGCCGGGATCAACGTGATGGCCACAGGCGGGATCGGCGGCGTCCACAGAGGGTTTGGAGAGTCGTTCGACATCTCTGCTGATCTCTGGGAGTTGATGCGTACCCCGATGATGGTCGTGTGCTCTGGTGCGAAAGCGATCGTCGACATTGCCGCGACGATGGAATGGCTGGAAACCCACAGCGTGCCTGTCTATGGCTTTGGAGTGGAGGAGATGCCGGCGTGCTACTCGCGGTCCTCAGGGATCCGCGTGCCCAAGGTCGATGACGTGTGCGAGCTATGCACCTTGGTCAAGGCGACCGTGGCTTCGCTTGGCATGCGCTCGGGGATGCTGGTCGCGGTGCCGGTTCCGGAGGCGG
Source organism: uncultured bacterium (assembly GCA_964523735.1). GTDB lineage: Bacteria > Armatimonadota > UBA5829 > UBA5829 > UBA5829 > CAZFYZ01. The sequence continues at coordinate 5,574 of CAZFYZ010000176.1, forward strand.
ATGAAGCTGGTTCGTCGGCAGCGGCAATCGAGCAAGCTGTCCGCGAAGCTTCAGAGAAAGCCATCAAGGGCGCGGCGCTGACGCCTTTCCTGCTGAAGCGCGTGTCCGAGCTGACTGATGGCAAGTCTCAGCAGGCCAATATCGCGCTTCTGAAGAATAATGCTCGGGTCGCTGGGGAGATAGCATCGGCGCTTGCCGAAGACACGCGCAGGAGGGTGGGTTTCACCGTCTGAACGGCGGAACAATCAGCAGGCAGCCGTCGTATACCTAGCAGGCAATCACGACTTGTGGAGGCGGACATGCTGCTCACTCAACGGCTCGGCTCTAGAAAGTTCCTCTACATCGTCTTCTTCAGCGCTGTAGGGATCCTGCTTTGCGCTCGCCTTGGGCTGAGTGTCTACGAGGGATCATGGTGCTGGAAGGACTCGCGGGCACAGACTCACAAGCGTGTTGAGATCGCGGGTGACGCCGCGACCGCCCTTACTCCGCTCAAGACCTTGCTTCATCAGCAGGGGATCCAGCATGTCAGGGGAGCGAAGCTTGAGGTGGACAAGTCGGATCGCCTGATGCGGCTGGTGATCAACGGCAAGACAGTCAAGACCTACGTGATTGCCCTCGGCACGAATCC
>CAZFYZ010000177.1:0-6135 GCA_964523735.1 uncultured bacterium
AGAACTCGCCGGCGCGGGCGCCTTCCTTGAGCGCGAACTGGCCGAGGAAGTATTCATAGACCTCGCCGAAGACGTCACGGCTGCCATGGCGATCGGGATCGAAGCTGAGCTTGGCCAGGAGCTGCATGAGCTCGCCGAGCTTGCCCGGCTCCAGCTCCAGCCGGGAGAACTCGCGGTACAGCACGCCTTTCAGGCTGGGGTTCTCGGCTTCAATCTCTCCCAGCGCCTTGTCCAGGCGCTGGGCTAGGTCCGGCGCTGCGGCTTGGGCCAGCAGCGCGCTGAAGTGCGCCTGTGGCGGCACCCAGAACACGTTGTCGGCGTCGTAGAAGGTCTTGTCCTGCGTGAACTGGGCGGCGATCTCGTCACGGCTGTCCGCGTCGGGGATGTAGTACTCGCCCTTGGGGTCGGCCAATCGCTTCGCGATCACCCGACCCTGGGCATCGAACATGTCCGACACGTACTTCAGGAAGACCAGGCCGAGCACCGGGTACTTGTAGGTCGCCGCCGCGACGGAGCCGCGCAGCTTGTCGGCCGCCTCCCAGAGGGTGCGCTTGAATTCGTCGTTGGTCACCGTTACCCCCTAAATGCTTCCTTCCATATTATGACCACGGGCGTTCGGTATGCGTACTCGCCCACTTCCCGCTCTAACCGGGACTTGAGGCCGACAAAGTACAGTGAGAGCTTGGCCAGCCGTGTCTCACCATGCGAGAACGAAGTAGCTGATGATGGCTGGGGCATGCCACCCATGGACAGGAAGTGCACCGAGTGATTGACCCGAAGTCCATCGTCGTTCAGACCAGTCGCTACTGGCCATTCGTAGTGGCCCTGATGGAGCTTTCACAGCAGCACTCCAGCTTCGATTATGCCCACCTTCTCCGCGTAGCAGGGCGGGAACTTCCCGGCCTGAAATCCGAAGAGCGGCGCAGCACAGTCGCCCGGATGATCCAGTCTGGTCTGCTTCAGGGATTCGAAGCTGGCTACGAGCTCCACTTCCCAACCCTGACGTACTTGGAGGCCCTGCACAAGGAGCAGCCCCTTGGGCACGTTGGCGTCATCGAAGGCCATGTGAAGGCCTTGAGGGACGCGAACGATGAGCTCGCGACCGGCATCGACAGCGATGACTTTTCCGGCCGAATCACGAGGGCCAATAAGCTGCTGATGCGCCAGTCCCGTCTGATCCACGACCAGGTAGAGGCTGATTTCCAAGCCATCCTTGGACTCATCGAGAACGCTAAATCTTCCGACACTGATATTCCCCGCAGCGATCGCTACGACCTGGTGTTAGATGCTCACGACAACTACCTGCAGCCGATGATAGAGCTCATCAGCGTAGATGGACCGTTCGGTAGCTACCTGTCTGTCGCGGTTGAGCGACTTGTGGAAGCCTCTGGCCGAGCGCGACGCGCTAACGTCGCGGGTGGGTTGGAGCGCCAACTCGAAGGAACAGCCGCGCGGCTTCGCTCCCTTCCGGCGCAGATCCGAACACGCATGGGCAGGGCTGCGCAATTGCTTCGACCCATCGTCGATCAAGCGCGTAAGCACAACGAGTTTGCCCGCCGAGCGGCGATTATTCTTGCCGCCGTCCGTAAGCGCGGGGCCAATGACGTTCTTTCAGCGGAGGCCCTGCCAAGCTTCATTCGAACGCGTCAGTACACGCTTCGCTTGGGCTTGGCCATGGAGGCGGTCATGGCCAAGGCGCGATCAAGGGAGGTCGCGCCACGGCGATTCCCCAACTTGACCGCGCGGCCCCAATCACCCGGTTTGGTATCCGTAGTACGGATGGACCAGATCCTCAAGGCGCTGCGGAAAGAGTCCGAGCCTGTGCCCGATCTCCTCGGGTGGATCCATGAGCATCACCCGGAGCTTGGTCTGGAAATGACCCTTGGCAGATACCTGGACCTGATCAAGTACCTGGACCAGCAAAAATCAGCACCGCGCGCGCAGCCTACAGGTCCGATACGAACACTTCGGATCGACGGACGCAGGCTCAATTACACACCCCACGGCTTGACACAGGAGCAGCCATGAGCTCGGACACAGTCGACATGGAGCAGCTGACGGCGTTGGCCCCCCTCTACCGCAAGATGCGGATGGGCACGCATATTGGCCGCCTGAACGAGCCAGTTCTGTGGGCCAATCTCGAGGCCAACTATGACGAGTACGCCCGTCTGTTTCGCGCCTTGGGCTATCAACTTGGAATGGACCCAAGGGGCTTCGCTTGGCTTGATGAGGAACGCGACGCTGCCGTTGACGAAACACGGTTGACCAAAGGGGTTCGCACCCTTGCCGTGATGATTGCAACCTTGTTTGACTACCAAGCCTCCGTTGGCCGTTCGCTGCACGCGTTCATCGACTGGAGGATTGATGATCAGCTGCTTGCCCACGTGCTGGAAAGCCAACGTGAGGCGCTCGCCAATGTCGAGATATCCAGCGTGGATGCCATGCGCGATCAGCTGCGTACGGCAACCAACTGGGGATTCTCCATCCAGGAAAAGACGCATTGGAAACTGCTCCCATCCGTCTCCCGGTTCACTGACTCGTATCTGGACCAAGTTGAGCGACTCGACGCGGTCAACGGCAGACACGTGGATGACGAGGACGACAGGGCATGACCAATCGCGGCATCTACGGACTTCGGCGGCTGGCACTACTTGACTCAGCGGGTTACGACTCGGCAGTGATACCCCTGGACAGCTCCATCGGCCTTGTGGCAGCCAACAACCGTGGTAAGACCGGCCTGATCAACGCTCTCCAGTTTCTTTTTATTCCGAGCAGGAACCGTCAGGACTTTGTGAAGTACAGCCGCGAGGAGAGCCAGAAATTCTACTTTCCTAGCCCATGGAGCTATGTGCTGCTGGAACTTTTGACCGGCGACGGTGCGATCGTGATGGGGTGCGTCGGACGTGGCGAACTCCACGCCTATGACTACTCCTACTTCGCATACAAGGGTGAGCTTGAATTAACTCACTTCCAGACTACGGATGGAGCTTTTGTCCGCGGGACAGAGCTGCGAGCGCATATGGAGCAACTCGGTCAGCAGTTATTCTTCTATACGCGCGACGATTTCCGTGATCAACTGTTTGCTCGCGGCCGGGAGCCATCCCCAGGGGAGCCTGATTTCGGAATCTTCAAGCTAGCACCCCGAATCAAGCCCGACCTGTTCCAGATGATCTTCGGGCGCGTGCTGCGCCTAGACGAACTGAATGCCGCCGCAGTCAAAACGAACCTGATCGCGCTGTACGGTGACGGATTGCCGCAGGCAATGAGCTTCAAGCAAACATGGGAGGCCAGCAGGCATGGCGTCACCGCCAAGCAGCTTCTGGTTGATGCCGCGACCTCGAACGGGGAAAAGATCCAGCGGCTGGCGGAACTGCAGCAAGAACGCATTAGGCTCCGCTCGGAGGCCGTCCACTTCATGTCGCTCATCGATACTGCTCTGGAAGGATGGGAGGAGGCCGCTAAACGGCGCGAGTTTGAACTGCAAGGAAAGCTCTCTCATCACCGGCAGGAGAAGGAGGCGCTGGAGAGCGACAACCAGAAACATGCCGAGAGACTGGGTGAAGTGAAGGCGCTGATCAGGCGGATTGAAGAGGAAGAAGGGGCTCATCGCAATCTTGCCCGGGAGTTCTCCGTAGGCGACCTCTCCGTTACCGAAGACGAGCTGAAAAATGAAATCGCGCGACTGAGTGACCGCAACCACGTCCTCCAGCAACGGCTCAAAGCGGCTCGCCATCATGGCTTGGAAGTACTCACACAGGAACTCGATAGCATCGTCCAGAGAGTTGCGGCGCTGGAGGGCCAGATGCGCGACGACAGTCTCAAAGTTGCTCTACATGAACAGCTACCTGCCATGGCCGCCGACGCCATCACCCGAGTCTTGGCACCGGAGGTTCTGGCGCTAGGTTCGGAACGTTATCTGCTGGACAACGTTTCCGCCCTTCAAGCTGTCGTGCCATCCAGCGTCGCCCTATCCGGCCTGACTGTGAACGTCTCGGACATTCCGCCGCACTCGCATGACACGAAAGAAGTGCTGCAACGTCAGCTTGATCTGTTACATCAGAAAAAGATCAAGGCAGAAGAGGATCTGGCTGCCGCGAAAGACCTGGAATCAAAGCAGAAGGAGCTCGATCAGGGTCGAGAATCCGAAGAGGCTGCTCGGCAACGTCTGGTCAAATTTCGCGAATGGCGGGACTTGGAGAACGGAGCGACAGCCCGTAATGAGAAATTAGCGGCTTTGCGCTCACGGAAGGCCGCCATTGAAACCGGGGCAACCGACGGGCAAAGGCGAATTCGAGAGCTCGACAGCCTGATGGAAACAGCAAGGGTTGAGCTCAACAGGTTTTTGGATGACATGGAGTCAGTCGTAGAACTGATACAGTCCCGCCTTGAGCGCGGCCCCACTCTCATCGGCATGGAGAAGCTGGAGACGAACCTGTTTCATTCAAGCGGTCTGCCCAAGAGCATTCCACGTGACCAGTTGCGCTCTACGATGGAGGCTCAGGAGCGTAGATGCAATTTACTCATTGGCAAGGAGGCCGAGACCGCAAAAATTCTGAACGGACTGTCCAAGACACACCTTTCCAGAATGATGGAGATTGGGGGAACGGAAGAAGCAATAAAGACGCTGGCCGAGTACTGGGAAAATATCGACAGTGAGCGGGAACTGCTGCGCCGGGAGGAGGAACAGGCCACGGCAGTGATGAAAAGCGAGCTCGACCAGTTGCTCAAGGGTCTGGACGTATTCAAGACCCGGGTCGGCGACTTCAACAGTCGCATTCGGCGGAAGCCGATCTCCGACCTTGAGGTATTCCAGATCACAGTCGTCCCCGACGAAGCCTTGGTAAGCGCTTTGGATACGGTCATCAATGCCGGCGGCCTATTCTCTGCGGAGTACACCGGCGACCTGCATGCTTCTCTCGAATTATTGAACAGCCAGGCGACTCTCGCCTTCGAGTCCCTTTTCTCTCTCCAGTTTGAGGTCAAGAAGCGTGGTCACGCGTTAAAGCGGCATAGTTCATTGCAGTCAGCCGGCTCCGATGGGACAACCGCAATGGCAAAACTCGTCATTGGTCTTGCCATGCTTTCGATGCTCCGGGACCGACGTCGAGGAAGCGAGCTGCGTGCGGCCTGTTACCTGGATGAGGCGGCTCGACTTGACCACGACAACCAGGAAGCCCTTATTGAAATGGCGTCAGACATGGGGTTCACCCTCGTTATGGCGGCCCCGAGTCAGCTGATCACACCGCGGTGGTGTATTCCGGTCCGCAGTGAAGATGGTCGCGGCCTAATCCTCCAATCAGACTGGATCGAAAACGTACCGGACCAAGACATGGTGCGAACACCCGATGGGGCGGAAGTGGAGCCGGCATGAGTCCCCTCGGCGCCGCCCTCTTGAAGCTCCAGAGTGCTGAAGGTGAAATCGCGGCCAGCAAACTCACTGGCTCACAACAGCGGGAGCTTGAGCAGTGGGGTCACAGCACCGGTGCCGTGACCTATCGGTCAGCGGGACGGGGAAAGGTGTATTACGTGGTTCCTGGCCGGTGGCGTGCCCTTGAGCAGACACTCCACGAAATTTCGCCTGGCACAGCAGCAGATCCGGCCGCCCTCCATCCGCGCGCTGTCAGCTTGGCCAGATTCCGGTCCACGAAAGCTGGGCAGAAGGAAGCGCATGACCACCTGTTGCCCCTCAAGCCAGTTGGGGGCGGCGCTGCTTGGCTGTCGGACTACGGCGAGTTCCATATTACGGAAGCCTGTCGTCATACCGGTGCGACTCTGCTACCTATTCGTCCCGACGATGACTGGCACACATCAGGTGACCTTTGGCTAGTTGAAAACCAAGCGATGTTTGACTGGACTATGTGGGTCCCAGCGACCACTACCGGGACCGTCACCTACTTCGCCGGCGAACTGCATTCACGGCTGATGGCTTGGATTGAGGCTCGGCCTCGGGCCGCAAGGGTGATCCTGTTCCCCGACTACGACGCGAATGGCTTGTGCAATCTGGAACGACTGGCAGCCCGGTGTGCCTGTCCAGTGGAGCTCTACCTGTTCGACGGCTGGCAGCAAGCCTTGAAGACATATGGCGATAGGGCTCTCCATCGCGCCAACCATGAGGACTTCGTGGGAGTCGTGCAG
>CAZFYZ010000178.1:0-615 GCA_964523735.1 uncultured bacterium
CAGCCTTTCAACTACCTGTACGGCGGGTTCAAAGGCACGGAATCATCCAAAGACGAGAGAACCCCCGGCGCTGATACGACGACGATAGACGGCGGAACGACCTCTCCCGGGGTCAACATTGCGCACATATCGACTCTGGATGGGTTCACTATCCAGGGCAGCGGCAACGTAGTCTACGGATACTACGGCTACTCTACGATCTCGAATAACAGCATCAAGGGCGCCGTGATGTCAGTGAGGGGAGCATTCCTGAATAATCACATCACCGGCGGCTTCTCGGGCAGTGGCCAGATCGTGGGCAATACATTCGCTGGAGGCACCATATACCCAGGCACCGATTCGTTCGTCAGCAGGAACACTATCACAGGGAGCACCTACGAGGGCATCCACTGCTTCTCGGGCAAGATGGAGATAGCGGACAACCTGATCTCGGGCTGCGCGAGGGACGCCATACACATTGGGGACGGCAATTCGGATACCGCACCCTATGACATCACGATCTCCGGCAACGTCATCACCGACAACGGAGGGGCCGCAATCATTGCAGAGCCGCCGAGGCTTCAGGAGTCAAGCCTCTCTATAGTCGGCAATACAATGAACAACATGATATCCCTG
>CAZFYZ010000178.1:625-5980 GCA_964523735.1 uncultured bacterium
CTGGACAGCTCGTCGGCTGTCATCCAGTCGAACACTCTGTCCGGCCCCAACGCGGGTGTGAGGACCCTGAACGCCGGCACTCCCAAAGTCATCGGAAACAGTATATCAGGGGCGATCTTTTCAGTGATTGCTGACAAGTGTACGCCGACGATCGAGAACAATGTGATAAGCGGAGCAGACTACTGCGGCGTCCTGTGCCGGGATTCGGCTGTGACCATCGCAAACAACACTGTGGTGGGCACAACCCGGATCGGCATCGCGGCGATGGGATCGACCTCCTTTGGCACGATATTCAACAACATCGTTGCTTACAGCGGCACTTATGGGATGCGCGCGGACGGCTCTGTCTCGCTGTCGAACAACGACGTCTACTCAAATGCTCTGGATTACTATGCGCCATCGAACCCGCACCTGACGGACATCTCCGTCGACCCGTGCTTCGTCAACCGGTCAGCCTGTGATTTGAGATTGCGCTCGGACTCGCCCTGCATAGATGCGGGGACCCAGGTAGGAATTCCGATGAACGACCGAGACGGAAGCATCAGACCACAGGACGGGGATGGTGATGGCAGTATTATAGCCGACATCGGAGCGTACGAATATCCGCTCAACGTGGGTCTAGCGAAGGCACGCTACCGGAGGGGAGAGGCGGTCGGCCTCGGGGGCTACGTGGTCACAGCCAGTCTGCCCACGATCGGCCAGCTCTACGTCGAGAAGCCTGACCGCAGTTCCGGAATTCGCGTCGATGCCGTCGGGCCTTTCAAGGCGGGCGACGTCGTAAACCTCCGCGGCACTTTTTGCGTGGACGATTTCAGCGGCGAGCGCTACATAGCCCCGTGGGACGGCTGGCCGGCAGCCATTGCCTCCGGTGCTTCCCCAGCGCCTTTCTGGCTCTCTCACAAGAGCCTTGGCGGCGCCTCACTGGGTCTGCAGCCTGGGACAGAAGATGGCTGCGGGACGAACAACATCGGGCTCTGGGTGAGGGTCTCCGGGCGCGTCACGCATATCGATCCGGCGGGAAGCTACTTCTACATCGACGACGGCTCCGGGATTCTTGACGGTACCTCGACCGGGTGCAAGTCAAACGTCGGCATCCGAGTTGCCTTCGATGGAACCAGCTATGAAACCGGGCAGATGCTGGCCATCTCCGGCATCAGTTCTTGCTTCATCGGTCCCAACGGGAGAGTGCAGCGCCTGCTCAAGGTAGCCCGAGCCACGGATATCTGCCCCATGGTGCGGTAGACACATAACTCTCGTTCTTTCGTCCCCGGTCGCACTCAGACACCTCAGGGCAGGCTCGACTGGCACTATTCTTGCAGAGCCTGTATATTTGGGCCGACAGCTCGCCAGCCGTAGGATGCAAGCGGGTAGGGCCGGCACACGTATAGTGGGGAGGTCATCATGAAGGCCACTTTGATCTGCATTGCGCTAGCCATATTGCTTCTCGCAACGTCACTTTCGGCCGCGCCTCGCACAACGCCTACCACCGTGGAGAACACACCTGCGGTCACCATCGCCCCGACAGGGAACACCGTCAAGGTTGATCCGGCCGCAAACACCGTCAAGATCGATGCGGCCAACAACACGGTCAAAGCGGCACAGACTGGCGCCTGGAGTGTTGGTGTGTCCAATACACCGAGCGTGGCTCAGGGTGGCGCCTGGAACGTGGGCATATCATCCGCCGCCAACACTGTCAAGGCGCCTGCTCAGTCACAGATGATACGACTCTGGCCTGCCAATCAGGCGCTTAGTCCCTCGGAATGGATAACCGGACCAACAATAGATACGACCGGTTACCGTCAGTTCACAGTGGTGATGCACGGCAACTGGACCAGCCCAGATGTAGACGTCTGGATATATGTGCGTGGGCCCGACGGCGCCCACCACGGAATCGGAGCGGCGCAGTTCTCAGGCGCGGGCGGAACGATTGTCACGGGAGGCGACTTCGAAATGAGCGGCGGACATCTGGCCTTTACGCTGCCGGTCATCAGCGACAGCATGTACGTCAGGGTCGCCAACAACAGCGCCCTCGATGTTACCATCTACTCCTGGGCTTATGTATACCTCACGAACTGATCCGGACATCCTGGCCAAGTTCCTGAGGTCTTGCTACCGTCCAACCGTAACGACGACTGGCCGGTGGTCGGAGGCGAGACTGCATATGACTCCCGCCTCGGACACCACGATGTCCAGACTGGCCACTATGTAGTCGATCCTGAAGCGAGGCTGATCTGAGGGAAACGTAAGCTCAACGGGTCCTGTTTGCGGTGCCAGGTCGACCAGCCCCGCATCATTAATCAACGTACGCACGGCCGCGCAATCGTCTGTCTCGTTCAGGTCGCCGCACAGGATCTTGGGCGGATCGCACGCGTTGAGGAGTGCAGCGGTCTCGTGAGCCTGTACCACGCGCTCATCGGCGTTCAGCCCCCAGTGAGTGCAGAAGACGCTCAGCGGGCCGAGGTGGGTCTCGAGATGCACCTCCAGCACCCCGCGTTGTTCCCGCTCGCTTGTGAGGAAGTGTCTGGTGGAACTGATCACGGGGTACCTGGTGAGAACAAGGTTGCCGAAGTTGTAGAACTTGAGACGCAGCGCGGCTAGAAACTCAGCGCGCATCTCCAGCAACTCCCCCAGGCGTCTCGGCTGGTCGCTGCGAACCCTCTGCTCCACTTCCTGCAGACAGGCGATGTCCGCCCCGGACTCATGGATCACCTCAGCAATCCGCCTCAGCGACTTTCGCCCATCCGCGCCCAGCCCGCGCCTTATGTTGTAGGTCAGGATCCTCATTTCGTGTGTACGCTGACGCTGACAGCCGCGTCCCTGCCTGAAGTATACTCATGATACGCGGCGGCGCCAATGCCTGGATGTAGTATCGCTGACGAAATGAGGCGTGTGACGAGCTTCTCACGCGACAAGTTGCTCCGTGAACGGAAGCAGCACTTCCACGGGTTGCGCCGCGCATGCGATCTGCAGATCGTCATTCTGCGCAAGATCGATCAGAGATTCTGCCCGGCCTGAGCCTCCGGAGACAACCTTGATCACGGGCTTGTCCGGAGCCTGGAAGCTGCCCTTGACAACTATCGCTAGCTCGCCTGTAGCCATCTTCACCAGGGAGCCTGGAGCATATAAACCAGCCCTCAACGCAAAGCGGGCCAGAAGCTGCCTATCGTATCGCCCACCAGCTTCATAGAGCATCCAGGCGATGGCCTGTTGAGGCGTCCATCTCTCTCTATATGGCCGGTCGGTGGTCAGGGCATCATAAGTATCCACAACAGCCACCAGCCTGCTCAACAGATGGGGCCGATGCTGCACCGAAATAGCAGGATAGCCGGACCCATCGGCATATATGTGATGCTCCAGCGCAATCGTGGATGCGAGCGCGGGCAGTTCGGGCAGGCCGGCAATCGCCCGCGCGCCCATCACCGGATGCCTTTGTATTGACTGCCACTCCTGCTCGGTCAGCTTGCCCGGCTTCTTGACGACGTCCTCTTCTATGAACACTTTTCCCACGTCGTGAAGCAGCGCGGCGACCCCCAGTTCGAGCGCGGACGCCGCGTCCATCCCCAGATCCCGACTAAGCACCATGGTCAGGATACAGACATTCACACAGTGCTCGGATAGATACCGATCATAGGAACGTATTCCCGCAAGAGCGAGCAAAGTGCTCTCATCCGCCATCAGACTGTGCAGTGAGTCCGCGACGACGGCCCTGATCTCCGGCACCGGTATTCTCAGCCCAAGCTGGACTGCCCGCAGCGCCTCCTCGACAAGCAGTTGCGCTTCCTCATAGATGTCGGCCGGATCCTTGCCGAGCCTTGATTCAGCAGGGAGGCCTCCCGCGCGCGCCACAACGTGCACTACTGATCGCTTCTTGAGTTCGGCGGCCACTCCACCGCGCAGGCCGATATCCTCCAGCGAGAGACTGAGCACGTTTGCAAACTCTGTCACTTCCACGTCTGTAAGTCCGGAGGTGAACACCAACTCGCCCACACCTCGTGCGGAGAGGGCCTTGGCGAAGTCCTCGATGCAGCCGCCACTGTCGTCAATCGGGAAGCTGTCCAGGGCCAGGTATGAGTCGGCAACAGCCACGGTCACGGTCGGCTGGATGATCATCAGATGCAGCAGAGAGTCGTGCGCGGCCTTCACGGCGTCCTCAACAACCCCGTGGTTAGGTCCGTACAGGCTCATGCTGCGCGCTGCTATGCCAAGCTTGCACAGGCAGTCGGCTATACGTGAGTGCGCTTCCACTGACCCGAGGCTGGCACCCTGGTTGTTGCAGTCATGTTCCACGGCAGTAGACCTCCTATGCAGCCAGGCCCTGGCTCTGCTCGTTTCGAGTCCGGATCGCGGCTATTGCTTCATCAGCCGCTTTGGCGACAAGCTCATAGCGGCTCCTCCCGAACAGAGGCCGGCGTCTCGCCACGCGCTCCATGTCCGCAACTATCGCCAGGCCATCAAGCTTGCCTAGAGCCTCAATGGCGGCTTTCTGCTCCTCCAGCCGGGTCTTGCCGGTTCCGCCGCGAGTAGCTATCTTGCGCAGGTACTCGAGAGCGTCGTGCCCACCTATGGCGGAGAGTGAACTCAAGCAGGCGCTCCTGACCTCAGGCGCTCTGCTGGATGCCAGTTTCACACACCACTCGCCTCGGTCGTGGCTCGTCATCGACGGCAGCAACTCGATCAGCCTGAGAAGAAGGGAGACGTTGTTCTTGTCCAACGACCGCGCGATCTCACTGAGCGCAGATGAATCGCCAATGCCTGCAAGACAGTCAAGTGCGGACCGGCTGCCGGCCGTCGAGCCCTCCTTGAGCATGTTGCCTAACACCGGTATGGCCTGCCTGCCGCAGTTCGCCAGTCCTGCCTCGAGGGAACGTCGGAAAGCGCCTATGGAGGGCTTGTTGAGCATGTCGGCAAGGTCAAGAGCCAGGCTTGGGACCGCCTCTACAAGGCGCGAAGCTGTAGCAATCAGGCGGGCGTTCTGCCTCTGAAGGGCGCCCTCCAGTAAGGTTCTCAGAATCTGGCATTCAACCTGCTGGATGGCCGAGCTTGCATTTGCTGATCGCCAGGCAGTGCCATCGTCGCTAGCGATGTCTCCACAGAGATGATCGATCAGTTCAAAAGCCGCCTCCACATCCCCGATCTCAACCGCCTGAGGGATTAGCGCCGCCAGACCCCGACATATCCTCGCGTGCTCTGCCGCGCTAGCCTCCCACACCATAAGCGTGCCGAGCGTACGGCCGGAGCATCGCAGGTAGCTGTCGGCCTGCAAGTCCCTCTGCCACGCGGAGAGCATCCCCTCGGAGCGTGCTCCAAACAGCTGATCCACATCTATGGCGTCCACAAGAGCGGAAGTGGCAGGGG
>CAZFYZ010000179.1:0-5953 GCA_964523735.1 uncultured bacterium
CGGATGGGTGGGCGGCGCGGTTCTACGTGCGGGGCATGCGACCCGAGGAGGCCGGCGGGCTCTCGGTGTTCATTACCGGCTCGGCGGCCACCAGCGAGGAGTTGCTGGGCACGGCCTTGAAGGGGATGAACGACAGGTATCGGCTCGGGCTGACGCGGCGGGAGCGCGAAGGCCAGATTTACTACATGCTTCCGAACTCCCACCGGATTTGGCTGGCCGGCTGCAAGGACACGTCAGAGGTGGGGAAGTTTCGCGGGTACAAGTTCCGGCGCGCGGTGGTCGATGAGTCACAGAACATCACCCGGATTCTGGGCAGGCTGGTCACCGAATCCCTTGAGCCGGCACTCATGGACTTCGATGGTGAGCTCGGGCTGTCCGGAACGCCGAACGTTCAGTGTGTAGGGGACTGGTACGACTTCTGTCATAACGAGCAGTTCGAGCGCCATCACTGGACGGTATTCGATAACCCGTACATCAAGAACGCGAAGAGGTTCGTCGAACGCATCAAGGCCCGATACAAGTGGACGGACACCACGCCGCGGTACATGCGGGAATACCTCGGCCTTTGGTGCAATGATACCGAGTCGCTTTGCTACCCGTTCAGCCGAGAGTTGAACTGGGTTCCTGAGCTGCCCGCCGGGAAGTGGCGATATTCCATCGGGGTGGACTTCGGGGCGCGCGAGCCCTGCGCCTGGGTCGTGTGCGCGTACCGGCACGACCACCCGAAGCTTTACCTGGTTCATTGCGAACAAGCGACCGAACTGTCCCCTTCGAAGTCAGCGCTGAAGACCATGGAGCTCATGGCGCGATTCGACACGAATGACGTGGTTGTCGACTCTGGAGGGGCCGGGGCGGCGTTTCTGAAGGAATGGGGTGACCGCTACCGGCTCTTCCCAGAGGTTGCGAAGAAGACCGATGTATCCGGGCAGATTGCCATCATGGCCGGTGAGCTTCAGTCCGGTGACATCGTTCTCGTGGGCGAGTGCATGAAGCCGCTCGAGGACGAGTGGGCGATTCTACCGTGGGCAGACGACATGAGCGGACACTTCCCACGCTTTGAGGATCACCTGTCCGACGCGGCCAGGTACGTGGTTCGCCACATACGCCCAGGCGTCGCGCTTCCCGACGATGAGCCGGAGCGCGAGCACGACCCGGAGCGCGAAGAGATTCTCAAACGCCAGGCGAACGTTGCCCGGCTGCTCGGACGGGGGTAAGGTAGACCATGGAACCAGAACGCCAAGAACTGACGGCCGACCAGATTTGGCAGAAGTCCGACGACCTGTGGAACAAGTCGGCCAACCGTCGGGCGCGGTACTCTGCGCTCGGGGTGCGCTACTTCCAGGACACCTTCCTCGAGGAGGGTCTGGTGGCGACCCTTCAGTCCTACGGCATTCACCTGGACTCCATTCCGGCCTTCGCCATCGGCCGCGCGCACGTTGATGCTGCCGTCGCGAAGATTTCCGGGACGAACAAGCCGCGTGTCCAGTTCATGGCCACGTCAAGCAATTGGCGCCAACGTCGCGCCATCACCAAGTTGGAACAGTTCAGCATCGGCGTCTTCTCGTCGAGGTGCGAGCAGTTCCAGGACCTGTGGGCGCTCCGGCGCGTAACGGCGCGTGACGCTCTCATGTTCGGCGATGGGTTCGAGCGGGTGTACTTCGACAATGAGCTTGGCCGCGCAACCTTCGGCCGCGTGTTCCCGTGGGAGGTCCTGGTTGACCCGGAGGATGCCTACACCGGGAACCCGACCTGTCTGTTCCACCGGTACAGCATGGCCGTTTGCGACGCGGTGGCCATGGTGCGCGGGCGTGAGAAGGACCTGGTTCGCGGCTCGGCCCGTCCAACCATGAACGACCGACCCTGGATTCCAGGCCTCGAACTGTGGGGAATCGAGCAGTTCGAGCACCAGATTCTTGTCACGGAATACTGGGAGAGGAAGTCTGGAAGTGAGCCAGGGCGTCACCTGCTCATTGCGCACGGAAGCGGCATTGTTCTCCTCGAGGAGGAATGGAACCACAACTGGTTCCCGTTCAACAAGTTCTCCTGGGTTCAGCCCGCGGTCGGGTACTTCGGTGGTTCGCTCATGGAGCAGTCGAAGCGACTCGAGTCCTGGGTGAACGAGGTCATCCAGCGCATCGTCGAGAACACGCGAGCATGCGCCAACAACATCCTCCTGTACGAGAAGGGGACAATCTCAGATCCGGAGAAGGCGTTCGCTAGTCCTGGCTCTCCGGTGGCGTTCGGGTACGAGCGCGGGAAGACACCGCCTCAACTTCAAACCCCAGCACCGTTCAACCCGCAACTCTTCCAAATCATCGACACGTTCTTCTCTCGAAGCTTCGAGTTGACGGGCGTGAACCAGATGTCTGCGACCGCACAGAAGCAGCCGGGTATCGAGGCCAACAGCGCCATCCAGACCATGGTCGACCTGCAATCCGAGCGGTTCTCTGTGCAATGGAACGACTACCAGGAGGGCTACCCGCTGTTAGCCAAGGTGGCCGTGGTTCTCACGAAGGAGAACATCGGGAGCCGCAAGGTGCGCGTCAGCGTCCCGGGCGACAAGTTCCTGAACAGCGTGGAGTGGCCTTCAATCGATCTCGACGAGGACATGTTCAGCGTTCAGCTACAGCCAGCGCCAACGTCACGGTGGACGCTTGCCGGGCGCATCCAGCAGGCGGAGAACCTTGGCCAGTCCGGCGTGCTTTCGCCTGAGAGCGTTGTGCGTGTTCAGCGCTGGGGTGACACGGTTTCGGAGCTTGACCTGTCAAGCAAACAGGATGAGTACATCCTTCGCATGATTGAGCGCTGGCTTGACTCCGACGAGGAGCAGCGCGATACGAACCTGCTTCGACCGAACGACGAGGAGTCTCCGTTGTTGGTGCCGGCAATCGAGCGAGCAGTCGACGTGCCTCGCGCCGTATCCCTGGTCGCGCCCGCGTACCTGGAGGCCTTGTTCGACGAGGTTCCAGACGGGATACTTGCACTCTTCCTTCGCTGGCTCGCCAATGCCGATGAGGAGCTAGCCAAGCAAGCGCCACCGGCACCGCCCGCACCACCTGGCGCGGAACAACCTCAGCAACCACCATCAGTTCCGATGCAGTAAAGGATCAAAATGGCCGAAGAGCAGACACCCGCAGTCGACGCAACCGAAGTGGACCCCATCGAGGCAGTTATCTCCGAGGCGCGCGAGAAGGCCTCCTCTGCGCGCCGGGCAGAGGAAGAGCCCGATGCGCCGCCCCAACCAACGAACCCCGCAGAAGGAGCGTCCAAGCCCGGGGAAAGCTCCTTCACGACCAGGGCGCGGCAGCTTGCCGAGGAGGGGGACGCCAAGGGGCTACTGAACCACCTGCAAGCGCTCGCGAACGAGGGGCAGGTTCGGGACTTGCTTCGCGAAATCGGCCTCGACAAGAAGGAGCTCGATGCGGTATCGAAACGCTTCGTGGGGCTTCGGGCCAAGCAGAAGCGCGCCGACGCCGCGCGCCAGGAGCTTCTGGCGACCGAGGAGCAGTTGAACAAGCATGCTCAGGCGCTCCAGGCACAGTACGAACCGCTGGCCATGGCCGCCAGAGCCGCCGAAGAGGGGGACTACGAGGAAGCTTTGCGTCTCCTCACCGGCGGGAAGATGACCCCGCTCGAGTTCGCCACCAAGATGGCCGAGCAGAGCGGTCAGGTGGACCCGGTTGCCCGCCGAGCCATCCGCCAGGAGCGCGAAGCGCGCGAGAAGGAGCGCCAGGAGCGCCTTCGGGTCGAGCAGGAGCTTACTCAGCAGCGCCAAGCACTGGCACGTCAGCATGAAGAGATTGGAATGCGGGCCGACGACGCCAAGATTGCTGGCCTTCTGGCCGGAAGCGACGACGAGGACCTTGCATTTGTTGCCGATGACCCGCTTTTCGTGGCAAGGGTACGGAACAGCGTGCGGCAGGCCATTTCAAACGGCTGGAACCCGCAGGAGCACGACCCGGAGAGTGTCAAACGAGACATTCTTGCGCTCAGCAAGGAAATGCTCTTGACTTTGAGGAGGGCCACGTCCAAGCTTCACAGAACGGCCGCCCAAACGGCTGTCAGCCCACCGGCAGGGCGTGGTTCCGCCGTCGAGCCCTCGCAGGGGGGAAAGCCTGCGGTAGTGAGACGAGCGCCACCGGCACCTGCCGTCGACTTCGCTAGCATGACCGCGGACGAAATGATTCGTCACTCCATCCGGGAAGCTGAAGCGAAGCGCAAGTCGGGTTAGGCCGGGGGCAAAGGGAGGCTGCCATGCCTACCGAACCCAGTTTTGGTATTGCTTGGGATGCGCTGACCAACCTGACGCGCACCCAGTACGCGAAGACCTCGGAAGTCAAGGAACTCATCCAAACCAACCAGCAGATGCTCAAGTGGATGGCCACTGACATGTCTGGCGGTGGTGATTCGTGGACGGAGCCTGTCAAGTACAAGGGGGCCCGTGGCATCGGCTCGACCCGCGCCATTGCTCAGCAGGTTGCCCGCGGTAACGCTGGGCGCATCAAGGCTGAGAAGTGGGTAGGCGAGTGGGCGACGCTGAAGGCTTCGCTCTTCGTCGAGGAGAAGGCCCTCATTCTGGCGAACCGCGGCGGAGAGGCCACGGAAGCCTTCCTCCGTGTCCAGCACGACGCGATCAAGCAGACTATCATCGAGTTCGGAAACCGAACCGAGGAGATGCTCTCCTGGTCACCTGGCTGCGCCCTCGCCTACGGTTCCATCAGCGCTGGCGTCTACACGCTTGCGAACCCGATTCTGTCGGCGAGCTTCAAGCTCGGAGACGTGTGCGAGTGGTCGGCGAACGATGGCTCGAGCTCGGGGCACTCCGCCGCTACGGCCTACGGCTACGTGATTGCTGTCGGGGACAAGACTGTCACCTTCTCCGCTTCTGATGGTGGCGCTGCTGGTTCGCCTTCTGGGTGGAGCGGCTCCGGCTACGTGTTCCGGCGCGGACAGTTTGGTGGCGGTTCCGACCCGATCGATCCGATCATCTCTATCCCGACCTACCTGCCGGCGTCCGACCCGGGCACCACGCTGCTCAACGTCGACCGCACCAAGGACGTGGTTGCGTTCTCTGGCGTCCGAATCGCTTCCGGCGACCTGACGACCACGAACGTGAAGGAGATTCTCCAGGCACTCTGCACCAAGTACTACTACAAGGGATATTCGCAGAGTTCCAAGAAAGCCATCTTCGTCCACCCGGAGCAGTGGGAGAAGATTCGGAAGATTCTCGAGAATGAGCAGCACCGCGAGGTCACCGGCCAGGACGCGGAAACCGGCCTGACCAAGCTGGACTTGTTCACACCAATCGGGAAGATTCCGGTCATTCCGTGGCGCTACTGCAACTTCAACCAGGGCTATCTTCTGGACCATGCGGCCCAGCGGTTCCGCACCTGTGGGAAGTGGCCGCAAGAGTCCGGGACGATGATGGGTGAGCGTGCTCACACCTCTGACTCTGAGGACTACTACGAATGGCGCTGGACCGGCCTCGGTCAGCTCCAGATGCCCGCCCCTGGCGCCAACGGCGTCGCCTACCTGCCCGGAACGCCGGACTACCTGTAAGGAGAACCCAGCATGGCAACTACCGACATGTTCAGCCAGCAAGTGTGGAACAAGGGGCGCGTGATGACGCCCGCGGACAACATCGTCATGGGCTTCGGCCGCCAGAAGGTTGGCGCAACCGGAGCGGTGGCGGCGTCGAACCTGGTGTGTCCTGGGAATCCTGGCCTCACCATCACCAGGGACGGCGCAGGCGTCTACACCTTCAGCTTGCCGAAGGGCGATGTCCTGTGGGTGAACGTCATTGCGACCGACTCAACCTTGACGCAGGCGCCCAAGTGCACCGCGGTCGACCTGACCAACGGCACCATCTCCTTCACCTGCTTGGTGGAGACCGAGGCGGCGGACGCCCCGGTGTTCACCGCCACCGACCCGGCCGAGAACAGTTACCTGCTGT
>CAZFYZ010000180.1:0-5946 GCA_964523735.1 uncultured bacterium
CCTGGCGCAAGGCGCTCAACCAGCAAGAGGCCGAGGCGAGCTCGTCTGGGGCGGGACGGCCCGCCACGTCGGAGCCGGCGGCAAGCTTCGCGAAGGAGCCGCGCGGGACCTTGTTCGTGGGCCAGTTCCTGGGTGAGAACTTCGCCCGTCTCACGGAGCCGAAGATCCCCGCTTCCCGCGCCAAGGATGCGGCGGCCGTGGTGCAGTCCTTGCGTACCATCGGCAGGGTCGAGGCCCGCACGCGTTGGCAAGATGGGTGGCTGGTGGGTGAGCTGCACGGCGCGGGGAAGGCGTCGAAGACTGGCGCGCGCTTCGAGCCATCCTTGCCTGGGCCGGCGACGAGGTTGTCGTCGATGGGGCCCAGCCCGGGACAGATGTCGCTAGAGCAAGCCGTCGCCAAGACGCGCGAGCTGCTCTTCGCCTTGAGCAACGTCAAACCGAGCCAGCGTGTGGCCCTGCTGGCGACGCACCAGGAAGAGACCGGGCGCGAGCTGGAGACGGCCCGCCAGGAACCTGCCACCAAGGGGGAGGCCGTGGCCCTGACGGCGCTCCTTGCGGCGTTCACGCGGGATTTCGCGGAGAGTGCCGCGATGGAGGAGACGCGCTCCCAAAGTCCCGATGCCAAGCCACGTCTGGAGCTTGCCAAGCCGCGTCCGTCAAAGAAGCGTCCAATGCCGGTTCAGCATCCTCCCGGCCATTCCGGCGCAGACTCACCGGCCCCCTGCACACCGTGTTGCCCCGTGAGTCCGTGAGCGAGGAAGCCTCTGGTCTGCAGAGAAACCGGCTTCGAATCGCTTAGGCACGTTCCCCGGTCCGCCTGGATTACGTCGCAGTCCACGGTGATCTGCCTGGACCCCAGGTTCTTCGTCACCACCGCTGTGCGTAAGGCGCGTCCCACCAGCCGCTGGCTCTCCTGGCCACGCCCGCCGGGATTGCGCCCGGACCGCGTGTGGGTCGAACGGGGCAGCATCGCGTACTCGCCACAGGATCTCTTCCCCGAGGCGTGACCCCATCCGTCGGGCCGGCTCTGGGACAGGGGCGTAGCCTGCCCGGCCGACGGCAATGGCCAGGTGGCACAGACCAATGGCCCCCAATCGCCCCTGCGCCCGCCTGCTGCCGAGCCTCTCCCGAGTGCTTCGCGCCCGCCAAACACCTGCGCAAGGCTGCGCATGTCGCTGTGCATGGTGGTTCAAATCGATTACGGACTCGGTCGAGGAGGTCATCGACAATCTGCCCACTGGGATCGCCGACTACCAACACCATCTCCAGTCGCATTTCACGTGCCTTGTAACTCTCGACTTGTTCTTAGCAACTGCGCTAGAGTGCTCGACAGACATGACATCTTGAAAGACGAAAGAGGCTTCGTGAAAGTGGAAACAATTCCCATTTCTGCCAATGGCCTCGCTCCCCACGACCTGCGAGACGCCCTCACTCCCTTCGTCGGCAAGCCTTCCGAATTGCTGAGGCTCGACGTTCGGCCCGAGATCGGCAGTCGCAGCGCGCATATGGACACAACCGTTCTTGTGGCGATTGTATCCGGCGCCTCCGCCTCCCTTACGGTCCTGCTCCAGGGGTTACTTCGCCTGATCGAATCTCGCCGGATGCGCGATGGAAAGATCGTCATTCGCGGAGACAACGGAACAACTGTTGAGGTCCCGGCCGGTACGTCTCCCGCGGAATTGCAGCAGCTTGCTGAGACTGCCAGGTCGCTCGATCACCCAGTTATTAGATTAGAGGACAGCTCGGATAGGCGTTAGTCTCGCTCGCAAGTAATCTACCAAGGTCCTTGGGGCTGGGGGATCTCGGTCGTCCGTCCCGGACGGGCTCGCCAAAGGTAAACCTGCAGAAGCAGAAGGATCACTGCAGACAGCCAATACTGGATGAGAACCGCCTGAAGGACGAACAGCTGTCCTGCCCAACTTAGGGCGCCAAGGAGAAGAGCTACGAACCTCGGGCGCTCCAGGAGCGATCTAATGTTCACCATCCGCCGGTCAGACCACAGCATCATCCACGTGTCAGTTACCACCGCGAATGTTGCCATTGCCGACATAATGAGATCCTTCGAAGAAGCCTGGCCTGCGACAACTCTAGCCTCAAACAGGCGCACAACCCCGATTGTCAGACCAGCGATCCCCGAAAAAGCGACGACGAGCAAGCCACCGATCGCACCACGGCTAACTAACAGCCCCGAGCGACGGTCAAGCCTTCCCAGAATCACCAGGACCGCGGGAAGACTCAAGATGCTGTTGATTGCCAGCGAAGCTGCTAGAGTGCGAGGGGCTCTGACACCCACTAGACTCCCAGCCACGAGGACACCCAGAACCGCGCAAGGAAGACCAAGTCTAATTTGAAGGATCTCGCTCATAACAACACATCGCGTCGCTTGAATCAGCCCCAGACCAATCCAAAGCAAGGCCAGTTGCGGATTCGCCTCCAGCTCCGCACTGACGCTACGGTCCGACTTGAACAACAAACCGCCGGAGTAAGCGAGGAAGAATACCCAAACGACTCCAATGCAGTTGAAGCAATACCATAGGTACCGACCACGTCCCGCTAGCCAGTTTCTCTCGAAGCCCACCAGCAGTCGGTGCGCCACTATGTGAACGCGACAGAAGCCGGCGTGGGTAATGGCAGGCCTCTCGCAGCCCCTCGACTCAGCCCCGACCCACCGACAACCGAGCAACATGCTCCTCTCCTTCGACAAACCACGGTTGAACTGCTTGAGGAGCATTGGCCCTAAGTTGGCTACGCAGCCATACAAGGTGGGACTTGCCGTGTTGCGCCAACAGCAGCTGCTCGGCAAATTGCTTCAGCTCGGCGGGATCAGCGGCCTCCAGCTTCACGACATTTCGCAGCAGCGACTTTCTACGACGCATGACGAGTAAGGCGAAGGTGCCTCCGACGATGGCGGCAAGTCCCAATAGTCCAGAGGCAATGCCATATGTGCGCTTCATATTCTGGCGCTCGATCGCCACCTTGACGTTCTCCGCGTGCTTTAAGGAAGCTCGCACAAGAGCTACCTGATACTCGGGAAATACACCGGCTGAGATCTGGAGCTTCCTCATGACCTCTTCTGGAATCTCCCCACGCAGTGTGATCCGCCCTGCTTCTACGTACAACTTCCCTTTTAAGTCAGCGGCAAGCGCTGCGCCAGACTCAAGGAGCGCCTGATTGTCAATACCATTAGCCACCGCCATGGGCTCCGTCGTCTCTACAGCCGATACATCCCGTGCCGTCCTAGCAAAGAGAAGGACGCCCAGGCCAACGAGCAATGTCCCCAGGAAAAGAACAGTGAGTAGGGCGGGTATCGCAAATCGGTAATACCAATGGCGGAGAATACGCTGAGGGGTTCCGGGAAGCTCGCGAAGAAAGGGGGCGATCCAAACATCACTCTCGTCGGGCAGATATTGAGACGCGTCGTCGCTCTTCCGAAATGTGTCGTTCAGAACTCGGAGTACATCTCGGAAGAAGCGGTTCAGTCCGACACCCTCAAAGTCATAGTCGCGACCTAGTGCGGAGGTTCTTTGGACTATTGGATCCTCCTGCACGAAGTAGACATTTTGCTGATTCTTCCACAGGTCCGCACTTTCTGGCGTCGCACGATTTACGACTACGTTCATGCCCTCGAATGTGTGGGTGGGGTAGCGTGACCGATGCATGCCTTCAAGGCGTTGGATCTCAAACCGAAACTCCGGATTCGGGGAGGAGACAAGGTAGCTATAACGAGACCTGGCTACAGCCGCGCTGACCAATGGGTTGTTTTCTGCGCCAGCATCGACAATGACACAGTCAACCGGTACGTCCGATGCCCTGATCTCTCGGTACAGATCCTCCAGTATCTCGAGGGCCGCTGAGTTTCGCCTCTCGTCCGGCTGGATCCGAGCTAGCGGCAACCAAGCGTCGCGACCGTCATTCTTCCTTCTCGCAACGGCAAGGTTGATCTTGCCGAACCTGTCCTTTCGAAGATAGCGGGGCGTAACATCCCACGCGCCCCACGGAACCTCTAGCATCGAGGTGTCCCCCGCTTTCTGATACGCCACATCCATAACAGTACGTACATACGGTTGCTGCTGCGCCCGCCCCTCGAGGTACTTTGTCAAACCAGTAGCTTCCATGTCCGCGTCGATCAGCAGGACATTCTTGCCGGTCGAGGCGATAAGTTCGGCCATCGCGGTGACAATAGTCGACTTGCCTGCTCCTCCTTTGGTTCCCATTACAGAAAGCCATATGGTCTTGTCCGGCTGGGGGGCGACTATAGAAAACGTGCCGGCGACCTGGGAGTGCAATTCGGGTGTTTGATTCCTGCCGTTCCGATAACTCCAATCGAGCACTTTGCTGGTAACGTAGTCGGCGAGCGGACCGAGTGTAATTGGCTCATCTTTCCGACTGCGCGCTTCACCGCGGAGTCCTTGGATAAGGAAGTAGGAGAAGACTCCGTGCTGAAGTGCGGGATCGTCGTAGGAGCATTCGTTCAGTTTGGAGGAGGCGAAAACTGCCCATCCTTCGCTACTGCCGAGCTTTCGAAGCGATTCAAGGAAGGCGTCAGACATCGTCTTGGCACCGTCGCGCCCATGAAGTGCTCCTGAGTGGCAAGCATCGAGAAGCACCAACTTGAACCTAGCCCGACATGACGAAAGAGTCTCTGCCAGCCAATCTATTGCCAAGGCCGTGCCGTCAGCCTTGCCTGCCAAGGCATCCATTGGCAAGAGGTAGCTACGTCCTCCTGACACCTCACCATGCCCGAAGAAACCGAATACAAGCCTGTCATCTGGGCCGGCAACCTTCGTCATATCCTCTACGGCACGGAGAATGTTCGCCTTTGTTGGACGAAGACGTCTGTCCTCCTGGCTGTCAGTCAATAGACGAATATGGGGGCGCCCGCCATCCGTACTCGCGGCGCTTATCTCAGTGAAAACCTGGGCAATCTCATTCGCATCATTGGCACAGAACGGGAGAGTGGAATACCGGTCCTCATATTGGTTGACGCCAACAAACGTGGCCCATATTGCAGGGAGATCGGGCATGGTGGTCCTCCAGCAGGTGGTCGAGGTGGGGAACGTCCTGAGCGCGCGGTCTATAGTGGATTTCGACGTTGTCAGAAGACGAATTGGCACGATTGCAACGGCAAGCATCCATAGCAAAGCGCCGCTGAGCGATCGGAGCCTCCGCCTTGCTGGCGCGTGCTCATGACTAGTCCCCCGCGCTTCTCTGACCCCAACTCCTCAACAGGCGAATTGAACGGCCCGCCATCGGGCAATATCCGACTGGTCATCACGACCTCCTTTTCCATGGGGACCAACGACATGTCTTCGACTGCCCCTTGCACATGTCCACGGGAGAACATCCTATCGTCCCTAAGTCGCGTCAAGCAAAATGTCGCCAGATTGCCTGGCATTTATTGCCAAACTGTCGGAACAGGCCGATCCGGTTCGCGCGGCGCCGGGAGCGCGAGGGGGGCAGTATCCACCGTTCGCATTTTCTTGTGCACGGAGCCGATCGATATGCGCTGCGGCTTCGACCGACTCGTCCAGGTCGCACGCGAACGCGTCGGTCAGGATCCCGGCGAAGGTGGTGCGCTGTTCGTGTTCGGCGGACGCAAGGCCACGCGGCTGAAGCTACTGTGGTTCGAGCGCAACGGGCTGTGCCTGCTTTACAAGAGGCTGCACCGTGCTGTGTTCGAAGTGCCGGTGGGCAGCGATGGCGCCCGCGCGCTCCGCATCGATGGCGCATCGCTGGCCCGGCTACTCGCAGGGGTGCCGCGCCCCGAGCAGAAGAGAAGCAAATCGAAGGAGGAGAAGCGTCTCCACACTTGACAGAGGCATCGTGGTTCGGCATTTGTCGACGGCGTGAGCGACGCGCTCAACATCGAGCAGCGACTCCAGACACTGGAGGATCAAGAGCGAGGCGTTCACGAAGGAGATCCTATCTGCGATGCACCTGTCTGCG
>CAZFYZ010000181.1:0-5867 GCA_964523735.1 uncultured bacterium
GACTACCTTGGTGCACCAGCGGAACTCGAGCTGGACATACCTGAACGCGCGCGGACTGAAGCTCTGCCACGCCAACGGGCCCTTCTTGAGAATGAGTCGGTCCGCGTGCTTTGTGCCTGCCCGATCCGGCTGAGCTCGACCGTCTGTGAGGACTTCGGAGTAGCCGATGTCGATGAGTCCGGAGCCCGAGGCGGAGATGCCGATCTCCAGATTGCCGAAGACCTCGCGGCCGAAGTCCAGTATGACCACAACCCCGGCGTCGCCGCGCGGAGTCTTGATATGAGTGTCTCCGTCAGGAGTAAGCAGCCGCTCGCCGTCCTTCACATTGCCGGCAGTAAGCTTGGTGAGCGGCGTGGCGGACATGATCTCGGGGACAGCGGCGACAGCCGTCTCTTTGCCACGCGCGGGCGAGTTGAATATGCCCGAGATGGCGCGTGGATAGCAGGGCTCCTGCGCGAGTTCCGGCAGGTCGCTCTTCGCAAGTCTGCCCCAAGGCTGGTTTGGCGCTGTGCCGACGACAGTGGCCTCGCTCCAGCCCTTCTCTTTGAACTTGACTTCGCACCAGCCGGCAGGCCGCTCGGCAGCGTCGTAGATTTCCTGGAAGCTCAGCTCTTCACCGACGTGCTCGCCTTCAGGGCGGTAGTCGGGCGCGGCGAGCACTTGCCAGGTTTCGTCCGTGGATATGCTGAGTGTTTCCTCGCCGACCTGGATGTCTGCCTTGCAGATGAGGCCGGGCTTGCTGCCTGGGTAGTCTGCGTAATGCGCGAGGAACGCTATGACGTTGTTGCCCTTGGTGAGGTGCTCAGTGATCTCGTAGGAGTCGTAGAGCGTGGTTCCGATGTTCGCCCGAGCCGGGCCGGAGCCTATGTAGCTGCCGTTCACGTAGAGCCTGTAGCGGCTCTCCGCGGAGGCTTTGATGACTGCGCTAGTGGGGCGGGCGGTCAGCTTGAAAAGCTTGCGGGCGTATATGTAGGAGTTGGGTTGGGCTTCGCCCTCGCCTGTCCAGATCCACTTGCCGCGCTCTTCTTCGACTTCGACTTCGGCTGGCCTTGGGCGGCGATATCTGCGCCGCCTGCCATGCCCGCCGGCCTCGCTCCCCAAGGCCGCCGGCACCAAACACGCTATTAGAGTATGAAGCATACGTCATTATCGCAGAAATCCGTCAAAAACGCCAACCGAACGAGGGCCATATGGATGCTCCTCGTTTGGCCGGCTGAGGGGGCAGGTAATCTGTGCACGCACCGCTAACCCTCCCAATGGCGAGGATAACTTACGCTTGGAGTACCAATGGTAGATAGCACACGAGTTGAGAATACGTTACTTGAGCTGCTGGCGACTAATAGCCCCTCGAAGCAGGAGCGGGCTTTGGTGGATTGCCTCAAGGGCAGGCTGGCGGCTTTGGGTTTTGAGGTCGAAGAAGACGACGCAGGCGCGAAGATCGGTGGCAACGCGGGGAATATCATCGCGACCCGCAAGGGGACTGTCCCGGGGGCTACTGGGATATTCTTCTGCTGCCATACTGACACCGTCGAGCCGACCGATAGGCTCAAGATCGTGAAGGAAGATGGGGTCATCAAGTCTGACGGCACCACGATTCTTGGGGCCGATGATAAAGCCGGGATCACGGCGATACTCGAGGGGTGCCAGTCGGTGATCGAAAGCGGCGTGCCGGTTGGCGATATACAGGTGTTTCTTACTGCGAGTGAGGAGATCGGTCTGCTGGGGGCGAGGTATCTGGACCGCGCGAAGGTCATCACGCAGATGGGATATGTGCTTGACGCGGGTGAGCCCGTGGCGGGGATTGTCGTCAGCGCGCCTACCCACGACGTGATGGAAGTGAAAATCGAGGGCACTGCTGCTCACGCGGGTGGGGCGCCTGAGAAGGGCGTCAGCGCGATCGTCGCGGCGGCGAACGCGATCTCCAAAATGAGGCTTGGGCGGCTGGATGAGGAGACGACGGCCAACGTGGGCATCATAGAGGGCGGGAAGGCGCTCAACGTCGTGCCTGACCTGTGCATCGTCAAGGGGGAGGCTCGCAGCCGCAACAACGCCAAGCTGGATGAGCAGATCGAGCATATGCGCTCGCTGTTTATCGATGAGGCCGCCAAGATCGGTGCCAAGGCGACATTCACTCACGAGCGCGAGTACTCGACCTACCGATTCACTGAGGCCGATGCTCCGATCAAGCTGGCGATGGAAGCATCCCGGCGGATAGGCATCGAGCCTCACATGATGGAGATAGGCGGAGGCTCGGACGCGAACGTGTTCAATGCCTCAGGGCTGCCTGCCGTGGTGTTGGGCCTCGGCCACGAGAATGCTCACGCGGTTACTGAATACTGCCCGCTTGATAAGCTCACGAAGGCTTGTGAGTTCGTCGAGGCGCTGATCAAAGTCGCGGCGGAAGGGAAAGCCTAGTCGCGAAAACGCGAAGGAGCGAAAACGCGAAAGGGGGAAGGGAGCCCAATCGCAAAAGCCAGAAAGTCAGAAAGGCAGAAGCACCTTTGCCCTTTTCGTGCTCTCTCCCCATCCTGAGCGGGTCGAAGGGCGTGCTTTCGTGATTGGTCCGGGTTCTGTTGCCTATGCTAACTCGTGCGCGGGGTAGGGTTGTTTCGATAGACGCCGTTAGGGGCGATGCGGTGGAGCTGACTGCTGAAGTTAATGGCAGCCAGGCCCGCGCGGTCGCTTACTCGAGCCTGGTTGGGGCGGTTCGGGTCGAGGACGAGGTGCTGCTGAACACGACGGCCGTTGAGCTGCGCCTGGGGACCGGCGGGTACCACTTCGTGATCGCGAACCTGAGCTCGGACGAGAGTGAGGAACTGGGCCGGGGGCATATAATGAAGTGCCGGTATACGCCCTCGCAGAATGCGGTGCTCTCGGTCGAGGAAGAGGATTCGCCTGAGCGTACGGCCATAGACAGATTCGAGACACTTGGCGGCATGCCGGTGGTGATCGGACAGCTTCACAGCCAGCTCGGGCCTGCCGCCGCAGGGCTGAAGCGATCGACGCAGAGGCGGGCTCGCGTTGCCTATCTGATGACTGACTCCGCCGCGCTGCCTATCGCGTTCAGCCGAAACGTGCACGACCTGCGCAACAAGGGCCTGATCGACTCGACGATCACATGTGGGCAGGCTTTTGGCGGGGAGATCGAGGCGGTCAACGTCTACACCGGCCTGATCGCGGCCAGGGAAGTGGCTCGCGCGGATGCAGTGATCGTCTGCCCCGGGCCGGGCAATGTCGGCACAGGGACGGCCTATGGTTTCTCCTCGATAGAGCAGGGGGAGATCGTCAACGCCGTGAATACGCTGGGCGGGTCACCGGTGGCCATTGCCCGTGTGAGCTTCGCGGACCCTCGCCCGCGTCACCAGGGTCTGAGTCACCACACGACTACCGCGCTTGGGACTGTCGCGCTTACGAAGTGCACCCTTGCGCTCCCGATGATCGACCAGATGCGACTGCTGGCGATTCAGGAGCAGATCGCTCACTCTCCGATCTCCTACAAACACCGCGTCCGGATAGTTGATGGCCAACCCGGCATCATCGAGCTGCAGGAGAAGGGTTTCAAGCTCTCCAGCATGGGCCGATCCTACGACGAAGACCCCGAGTTCTTCCTCTCCGCGTCAGCGGCGGGTGTGGTAGCTGGGGAGATGCTCAAGACAGCCGTTTAGCCCGTCGGAAGCCACACGCGGCTGCCGGGCCGGCAATCCCCAGAAGCAGGCTGCACAGCGAACCAGGTTCCGCCACGGCCACCTGCATGCGCCACGCCGTCATTACGTAGTTGTGGTATCCGTATCCGGTCACCCAGCCGCTGTTCGACACTGCGGTAGCCGAGCTGATGATGTCGTTGTTCCCAATCGACGGTTGGCAGAGCGACGTGAGATCGGTGAACGACGTGCCATCGGACAGGAAGCCTCTAGGTCCCCCGGGCTTGTTCGAGAACCCAACAATCCAACCGCAGTTGTTGATATCTTCCGCCTGAGTGTCTCCGGAGCTGAACCGCCCGAGGTCTATCATCTGGCCGCCCGTGAAGAGGAATGCGTGTTCTCCATCGGAGTCGCGCGCTACACCTACTATGTCACCCTTATCGTTAAGCCCGCGAGCCAAAACATAGCCATTGGCATTCAGATAGCCGATGTCCGAGAGTCCTGCCTCGTTGCCGACAAATCCCCGGTCCCATCCTACGTCATGATAGATACTGCCAGCTACTAGGCCGGAACTGTTCACGTCGTAGCCGCGGCTTCCGTCGCCGTCCATCTGTCCCAAGTCGTGAAGCACGCCTCCGGAGTAGAGGAACGCGCGGTAGCTTCCCGAAAGAGACGCCGCGCCGGTTATCTGGCCCGAGTCATTGATGTCATTGGCTTCACTGGCCAATGAGTTGGGAGCGATCTCCGTGGTGGTGTTTCCGACGCATAAGAACGCGTGGGTCTTGCCATTGACATCGTAGTTGCCTACGACGTGGCCCAGGTTGTTGATCGAGAGGCACTTACCGATACTGGAACCGGGCTTGATCAGTCTGATGGAGTTGCCGTCATAGATGAAGCCGTAGTTGCCCGGGTCGGCAGTCTGGTAGTAGCCGGCCACGACACCTGAGTCATTGATGTCCGCTGCCACTGTTCCGGAGCTGATCCATTGGAACGATGACACCTGCCATGTTGTGGCGTGACAAGTAGTCAGCGTGATGAAGATGGTACCGGCAATTGCCGCGCAAAGACGTGGACCTGACATTCTCTCCTCCTGTGGCTTTCTTTGAAGCCTATATGCCGTGTGTGGCCATGAGAGCTACCAGGGTCGTCCAGCTCTCCGCCGGAGTATACGTCACACCATGCCCGTTTGTCAAGTAGTGTGATCGTAGTATGATCCTGGTTTGAAGTCAGTGGGTAAGTGTGGACGTTGACAACCGACACCCAAAGCCCCCCGCATGAATGCCGGTTCTTCTCGACGCTCCTCCTGTGACAGGTTTCTGGCACACATCTTGCGACTTCTCTATGTGCAAGGCCCAGCAAAGATTGGGCCGATGACGCTCTAGTGTGGAACACCAGATTGCACCTAGCACGTCGAGAAGGAGAAAGAGTAGTGTTGCATCTACCTGCACATAGAGTCCTTCGTCTGTTCGTTCCACTGATGATGGCGGTCATAGTATGCTCTGCCGCGAC
The DNA here is from genome assembly GCA_964523735.1 of uncultured bacterium. Classification (GTDB taxonomy): domain Bacteria; phylum Armatimonadota; class UBA5829; order UBA5829; family UBA5829; genus CAZFYZ01. The sequence continues at coordinate 5,151 of CAZFYZ010000181.1, forward strand.
TGTCTCGTTAGCTGCCCCTTCACCATCGGCTTTCCAGGAACTGCCTGTTTGGGGCATCGAGGCTTCTGAGGTCTTCACTTCCGGAGTGTTGTCATACACAGTCACGATGTCCGCTGACGCTCGCCTGGTCTTCAACGGAAACGACTATCCTATCGAGATGATCTGGGGGATCTACGCGGTCAACAAGACGGGTGATGCCGCCAACGACTTGGCAGCCATTGGTCCCGCAAATGGCGAGTGGAAATGGGATCAGCACAAGGGCGGAGAAGGTGAGCTCAATGTGGCCGGTTGGTTCGACGCCCCGAAGCACGAGGTGGTGCTGAGGCCGGTCAGTGGCGAGGTCTCCAAGACGTTTACCTATGGCGAGTTCGAGTTTGACGGTGAAGCTCCGCTATTGGGCATGCACGTTACCGTCACCGTCCCCGCGGGGGAAGCCTCGCCGTTTGGCAGCGGTCTGACTGGCGCGATTGTCCCGATCGGCCAGCCCGCGGTGCCGGAGCCTTCGGGGTTGCTCGGATTGTGTTCGGGAGTCGTTGGTCTGGCAGGCTATCTGATGAGGCGGCGGCGGTAGTCAGTCGCCGGCATTTCTGTCAACTCCGGCCCCGCATCTGTCCCCCATCAGATGCGGGGCTTTGTTATGCGTCCTGCGGTGCGGCGATTTCGGTTAAGCGTATGTGTTCAGTCCTCTGCACATGTCATTTCGAGCAGGGCGAGAAA
>CAZFYZ010000182.1:0-370 GCA_964523735.1 uncultured bacterium
GGGCCTACTCGGGGCCTGCGGATGAAGAGCGTTTTCACGAGACTGAACAGACACGCTTTCCAGGCGCACACGCCTTCCGGGCACCGTTGTCTATCACCAGCGGTCTGTGAGATAATACAGGCGAGATGGCAACCAAGACAGACAAGGGCCCGGCGAGGGCATATCTCCTGCGCGGAGACGACGACTACCAGAAGAACCAGGAGATGGAGAAGCTCGTGAAGATCCTGGTCTCGGAGGACTTCGTCGACTTCGACCTGGAGCGGATGGAAGGTGATTCTGCCACCTGCGATCGGGTAATGGCGGGGCTGAGCGTGCCGCCGTTCGGTGGAGGTCGCCGTGTGGTCCTCGTTCGCTACGCCAACAAGATGAA
>CAZFYZ010000182.1:380-5807 GCA_964523735.1 uncultured bacterium
TCAGTCGGGGTGCCTGGTTCTGGTCAATCCCGCGGCCGAGAAGGTCGATGGCAAGGTCAAGCGCGGCAGCGAAGTGATCGGCGATCTGTCTCGTGCGGTCCGCAAGGTCGGCGAAGTGCGCGAGTTCGGCGGGTTGCGGGCCAAAGAGGCGGCCCCTCTGGCGCGCGAGTTCGCCAAGACCCGGTTCGCAACGGCAGGCAAGAAGATCGATTCGCGCACGATGGAGCTGTTCTTGCAGCGGGTGGGACTCGACTTCGCGGTTATCGCGACCGAGTCGCAGAAACTAATCGATTACGCAGGGAACGACGCCGAGATAACACCGGACAGCGTCACTCGGGTCACCAGCGAGACGCCGGAAGAGAAGGTCTTCAAGATGGTGGACGCGGTGGCTGCCAGAAACCAAGGCGCCGCTCTCAGGTTCCTCGACGAGATATTCGAGGCCGGCGACGACGCTCGCGGGGATGCGCCTCGGGCGCTCTCGATGATCTCGAGGCAGTTCCGGTTCATCTGGCAGATGAAGATGCTGCAGGAGGCGGGGGTGCGAAACCTCTCGAAGAGCGCACTGCCGGAGGAGATCAAGGCGGCACTGCCCTCGGACTCGAACGTTATCGACCTGATCGCCCGCCAGAACTGGCAGAGGGACAGGCTCATTGGCCAGGCCAAAGGCTTCTCACAGGCGCATCTGGCGCGATGTTTTGCCGCAATCGCTCGTGCCGATTCCATGCTCAAAGGCATCGAAGGAGATATAGATGACCCCCGCCTCGTGATGGAGCTGCTCGTCACCGAACTGGCGAAGGGGCGGGGATAGCCCTAGAAGTACACCGCATACCCCAGCGTCACATTCCAATGCGATTGCCTGGCGTCTGGGACGTATCCAATCTGCAGGCTGTAGCCAAGCTTCTCCCTCTCCTGGTAAACAACGGCCCCCACATACTGCGTTAGCTGGCGGCCGGGCAGGCCTCCGCTGCCTATCTGGCTCACATCGATATATTGAGCCGCCACCAACACCCTCGGTGTGATCGGCTTGGCGAGCGCGAGAGCCGTATAGCGCAGGTCGGGGATGTCATCGCCCACCCATACGCGGCCGAAGTTACCGAGGAAGATCACTGGCTTGGTGGGATACTGAACCACCAACAGACCGCCGGCATCGTTCTTTCTGAACGCCCTGTCGCTGTCCTGGTTGATCGCGTAGAGCCCCGAGACCGAAACCGAGGGCTTGCGCCTGCCATCACCGACGAACCGCCACTTGGCCGCGATCGTCGGGCCCAACTGGACATTGGGGCCAAACGCGTTCCACAAGTAGCCGTAGGCGAGCCTCACGTCGGTGTTCTGGGTGGCGCCGAAAGTCAGCGATGTTCCGGAGAGGCGCGTGCCGCCGCCGAAGTTGCCGTTGTAGTGGATCTGAAACTGCCTCTTGCCGGGCGGGACAGTCGCGGCGGTGCCGGTGTAGAGCTGGTCCTGCCCCAGGCCAAACGCGCTGGAGCAGGACAACGAGATCAGAGCTAGTGGCAGAATCAGGTGTCGCAAGGCGGGCCTCACCTCTAGGAGGCTGTTGCGCTAGAGCTGTAGCGGGCGTCTCTGACGCCCCTGGGAGGCGTCGGAGACGCCTGCTACAACTGCGGATCGCGAGAAAAGCGATCTGTCGCAACAGCCTCGCGAGCAAGCTGCCTTACTTTACCCAGCATCAGCCGACATTACTTTACGGGATCCAGCTTCACGTAGTCCAGGCCAAACAGATAAGCCTTCTGAGCCTTCTCATTCGCGCCCACAATCTCAGCGGTCAGCTTGTGCCGGCCCTTGTCAATCTGCATTCTGCCGAGCAGAAGCTCGCCTGTCTTGACGATGCTGTCGTTGTAGAGATCGATGGGCTCGCCGAGCTTCTTATCGTTGAGATAGAGCTGAACGATGCCATAGTCCCTGGCCTTTGTAAAGTCAGCCTTGAGATCATACGTGCCAGCCTCGGCAACTCGCAGCGTCAGATCGAGCTTCGCCCCCGGCTGAGCGCCAATCCACCAGAGTTGGGCACGGTCGCTCCAGCGGACAGTCTCTGACTCCAGGTCCTGTTTGCCGGTCGAGCCCGCGCTGCAGGATATTACCTTCAGTTTCTCGCCTTCGATCGCGCCAGCGACCTTGTAGGTCTGGAAATCAAAGTAGCCGACACGCTCGGCAACGGGGGCGATGGTGTAGGGATCGCCTCCGCCGGGAGCCTCGTACCAGTAGGATGTACAGGCGTAGAGTGTGGGCCTGTCGTTGAGGTAGTACTTCTCGATATCGCCCTGGAACGAGGTCTGGAACGGGATGTTGTCGGCGATGTGCCAGCGATTCACCGAGATATTGCCCGTGTTGTTGCCCTGGTTATGGGGCTGGTTGTGGTAGCAGTTGTAGAAGAGCGACGGGTCGCACCAGGCGTAGCCGAAGTAGTCTTCGGAGCCCGTGCCGAACGTCGACGGGAACTTCTCACCGTCCACGTAGAACTTCTCATCGCCCTCTCCCCACCAGCCGCCTTTCGGGTTGAAGACGTGCAGGTTGACGCCGACGAACCGTCCCCTGCCCGTGGTCTTGAGCATTGTCCAGTCGATGGCACGCCGCTCGGGCTCTTCTGGGAGAAATGCGTCCCGATGCCACTTCGCGTGAAATCTGCCGAGGGTGGCAACGTTCTTGTCGAGAGGTGCGTGAGTCACGCTCGCCTCGAGCACTATACCGGCGGTGCCGTCGTTCACGATCTCGACCTCGGCCGTCTTCGCGAATGGCATGTACCAGTAGCTGTACATCTGATCGTCATCGACCATCCCCAGCGGGAGGGACTTGTACTCGTTGAACCCCGGCGCCGTGCCGAAGAAGTCGCCCAACGGGCACTCGACGCTTGGCTTTGCCTCGCCATCCCACCGGATTCTCAGCACAACTGTCCTGAGCAAGCTCTCTGCGTCGTCAAGCCAGTTGGGCGGGACTTGGAACCTGATGCAGGTGATTGCTCTCGGCCCCGTGATCCGCGCGATCGTCCTGGCTTTTCCGGCAGAGACTCCAAATCGGCCCTCGACAGTCTTCTGTCCCGGACGATCTCCCGCGGGGTCGGTCCCGAGGCCCGAAGCGAGCTTGGCATCTGCGTCAACAAGAGCTTGCAGGGCGGGTCCCGTGAGCGAACGGCTGAAAGTCGGCACTACAGTGTCCTTGGGAAAGGTCGAGTAGGTGAAGTGGTAATAAGCGCCCCAGCCCCTCTCCGCCACGATCTTGCAGGACTTCCGGTAGGGGATCGGTACGTAGTTGTTTGCGCCTTGCGCAACGTAGTGAACCAGCGACTTCATCGTAAAGGGTCGGACCTTGCCGCTGAAGTAGTCGGCGAACGGCAGATCGACGGCTGGCTTGGCTGCGCCGTCCAGGTAGATCATCACACGCCCAGCCCTTGGGGCCGCCGACCAGATCCTCCAGATGCAGCCGGGGCCTTCCATCTCCGCGAGCACTTCCAGATCGCCCTCCATCCGGATGATGCCGTTGTTGTCCCCGTTGGCGTCCCAGCCGAGGTACTTGCCGGTGGCAGCGTCGTACTTGCTGGCGCGGTCGTAGCTGGACCACTGCTGGCAGGTCTCCCCAGGCAATGGCAGAACCGACAGGGCTTCGAGGTCGGTCAGGCGCTTCACCAGATCAACATATGTCAGTGTCGTGCCCGCAAAGATCGGGCTAGCGATCACAAGGACGGCCAGAACGGCCAGGCAGAACCGAGCGAATCTCATGTGTAATCTCCTTGGGACTAGGCAAGTGGCGGAGGAGTGGTGCATCCTCCATGTCATTCGACAACAACCACAACAGATAGTAACGCCTTTTGCCAAGACCGGCAACCAGCCAGGCGGGGTTGTTCGGGACACGCGTATTCGTGCTTTCGCGACCAGGTGGCAGAACCTGACAACCTCATCTGTTTGGCTGGCAGCCGAAGTGGGTAGCATGTGCCTGACTTGGGAGGGAGGAGGCCTAACCTCCAACCTCTAACCATTGAGTTCAAATGCGAGGCTGAATCATGTTCAGACTGGTCACCATGATCCTGGTCGGGTCCATGGCGTTGGCAGTCGCGGCCGCCGCCCAGACCAATGCACCTGTTCCTAAAGGAGGAAGAGTAATGGCTTACGAACTCACACCGCTTCCCTACGCTTACAACGCGTTGGAACCCTACTACGACGAGCAGACCGTCATGCTCCATCATGACAAGCACCAAGCCGCCTATGTAGCGGGCCAGAACAAGGCCGAGGAGGCACTGGCGAAGGCACGCGAGACCGGCGACTTCGCATCAGTGCAGGCTGCGGAAAGGCTGCTGGCGTTCCACTCGTCAGGAAACGCGCTGCACACGCTGTTCTTTGCGAACATGGCCCCGAACGCGGGTGGGGAACCGACTGGCGCGCTGGCCGATCAGATCAAGACCAACTTCGGCAGCTTCGACGCATTCAAGAAGCAGTTCTCAGCAGCTGCGGCGGCGGTCGAGGGAAGCGGCTGGGCGATCCTTGGCTGGAGCCCGGAGTTTGGGAAGCTCTACATAGTGGCCATCGAGAACCACCAGAAGCAGACGGTCATGGGCCTGCAGCCGATCCTCGCGCTCGATGTCTGGGAGCACGCCTACTATCTCAAGTATCAAAACAAGCGCCCAGACTGGATCGCGGCCTGGTGGAACCTGGTCAACTGGCCAGACGTGGCAAAGAGGCTGGCCGCAGCGAAGTAGACTTCGCCCCTTCCCGCCGAAGGCGAACGGCCAGTGCCTAGACCCCGCCGCCCACGCGCTCCGAAGGCTCAAGAAACGAACCAGGCATCCACAGAGGGCTAGTACCCCCCTTGTAGCGGCATTTGTATGGAACGAACTCAAGCTCGCGCTGAACTTGGCGCGAGCTTGTGCTTTGTACGGTCCAATGTTCGTTTGGCAGGTGTAAATGTGTGGCCGGAAGGGACTCCTATCGCGAAACCCCGAAATGAGCGAAAGCCAGAAAGACATTTTGGGAAAGCTCCTTTCGGAAGGGACATCATCACGAAAGCACGAAAGGGAGAAAGCACGAAAGACATTTTGGAGACTCCTTTGACCGCGACTGCCGCGTTCTGAACCACAGAGGCGAGGAATGGAGCCCAATCGCGAAAGCCAGAAAGAAAGGGCATGGCGGGGAGTTCCTTTCATTTGGGAAGTGGCTGCGTTCTGAACCACTGAATTGCTGAATGACTTGATTATGCTGAACGGAAGGGAGGGGGACAGGGCGCGAACAAATGTTTGCCTCCCATAATTACAAGTCATTTCAGGGGGCCAAAAGTACTCCGTACTGGCGGGTTATTTTGGGTAAATGTTGTTCATGGGTTGTTAACAGGTGCTGGGTGTCATGTGTTGGGTGTTGGGGAGGTGGGCGTCCCAGGGTACCAGGTGTCGGGTGTCGGGTGTCGGGGGGTGGGCGTCCCAGGGTGTCA
>CAZFYZ010000183.1:0-5792 GCA_964523735.1 uncultured bacterium
AGCGCAGCATTACTCTGAGGCCCGAAGGCACAGCTCCGGCGATACGCGCTTATGTTGAGCACAATCTCGGCGCAAGCCAGCCGGTCAACAAGATGTACTACATCGGCCGGATCTTCCGCTACGAGCGTCCGCAGGCAGGGCGGTATCGCGAGCACACGCAACTGGGGGTAGAGGCCGTCGGGTCTGCCGACCCTGCAATCGATGCCGAGGTTATCTCGCTCGCGGTGCGGTTCTACAAGAGCATAGATATACAAGATTTCGAGCTGAGATTGAACTCAATCGGCTGCCCCAACTGCCGGCCTCTCTATCGGGAGGCGTTGATCAAGTTTGCGCAGGAGAAGTTGGACAGCCTGTGCGAGACCTGTACCAGTCGCTATGAGCAAAACCCCATGCGCATGCTCGACTGCAAGGTCCCAGGCTGCAAAGAGCTTCTTGCGGAAGCGCCTAAGCTCACGGACTATCTTGATCAAGACTGCGCGGAGCATTTCTCGAGCGTCAAGAGGCATCTGGATGCCCTCGGAATCGGCTACGTGCTCGACCCGAAGCTGGTGCGTGGGTTCGACTACTACACAAAGACCGCTTTCGAGTTCACATCCGGTGAGCTCGGAGCACAGAATGCTATTGGCGGCGGCGGGAGGTACGACAACCTTGTCCAGGAGATGGGCGGGGGAGCGACCCCGGCTATAGGCTTTGGCCTTGGGCTGGACAGGCTTATGCTCACGCTTGAGGGTCTCGGGGTCGAGCTGCCAATCGAGCGCGGTTTGACGGCTTTCGTTGCGGCAATGGGTGACGCCGCGCGCGAGGCGGCGGTGAAAGTCGTGGCTGACTTGCGGCAGGCAGGCATACCGGCCGACACGGACTACACGGCTCGCAGCCTGAAGTCTCAGATGAAGCTCGCCGACAAGCTCGGCGCCAAGTATGTCATTATTCTCGGCGACGATGAGATCGCCTCCGGCAGCGCCACTCTTCGGGAAATGGCGACCTCGGAGCAGCGAACGGTCCCGCTCGCCGAGCTGGCTCAGGTTTTGGACGGTTAGAATGTTTGGACGTTGAAGTGCTTAGATGCGCAACGTTCAAGCGGGAGGCTACATGAAGCACAGAACGAAATACTGCGGACAGGTTGGCATTGACGACATAGGACAAGAAGTCGTCCTTCAGGGTTGGGTGAACAGCAGCCGGGATCACGGCGGGCTGATATTCATCGACCTGCGTGATCGTGAAGGACTGGTCCAGACGGTGGTCGATCCGCAGAAGCAGCCGGAGGCCTTCGAGGCGGCCGAGGGCGTCCGCAGTGAGTATGTGCTCGAGGTCGTCGGTACGGTCGCACGCCGACCGGAGGGAAGTGAGAACGCCAATATCGCGTCGGGTGAGGTGGAGGTCCACATCAGCCGGCTGGAAATCCTCAACACCTCGCTCACGCCTCCGTTCCACATTGAGGACGGGATCACGACTGACGAAATGCTCCGCCTGAAGTACCGTTATCTGGACCTTCGCCGGCCCGAGATGCAGCGTCGACTCGTCCTGCGCCACAAAGTGATCAAGATGATGCGCGACTACATGGATGAGCGCAACTTTGTGGAGGTTGAGACGCCGATCTTGATCAAGAGCACGCCCGAAGGCGCGCGTGATTACCTGGTTCCCGCCAGGCTCTACCCCGGCCAGTTCTACGCCCTTCCGCAGAGCCCGCAGCAGCTCAAACAACTTCTGATGGTTGCGGGGATGGACCGCTACTTCCAGATCGCGAAGTGCTTTCGCGACGAGGACCCGCGCTCGGATCGGCAGCCTGAGTTCACCCAGCTCGACGTCGAGATGTCGTTCGTCAAGAAGGAAGATATTTTCGAAGTGATCGAGCCGCTGATCACAAAGATCGTCGAGGAGTTGTCGGACAAGAAACTCAAGTTCAAGCCCTTCCCACGGTACACCTACCAGGAAGTGATCGATCGCTACGGCTCCGACAAGCCCGATCTGCGCTTCGGGATGGAGCTCTTCGACATAACCGAGATCGCACGCAAGACCGAGTTCAAAGTCTTCCAGATGGCCGAGCAGGTCAAGGGCATCAAGGCCGAGGGCTGCGCAGGCTATTCGCGAGGGCAGATCGACGACCTCACGGAGCGTGCGAAGAAGCTCGGCGCCAAGGGACTCCTCACTATCCAGCTCACCGAGGAAGGCATCAAGTCTCCCAGTTCCAAGTTCCTGAAGCAAGAAGAGATGCAGGCCATCGTTGACGCCGCTGGCGCGAAGACCGGCGATCTGATCATGATCGTCGCCGACAAACCGAAAGTCGTCGCGGACACTCTTGGCGGGCTGCGCCTGCTGATGGGTGATCGCCTCGGACTTCGGGATGACAGCGTGATGGCTTGGGCCTGGGTAATAGACTTCCCGCTATTCGAGTGGAAAGAGGATGAGGGCCGGTGGGATTCGTCGCATCATCCTTTCACGATGCCAAATGATGATGATTTGCCGCTTCTCGACACGGACCCGGGTAAGATCAAGTCTCAAGCCTACGACCTCGTCTGCAACGGCAGCGAGCTTGCGTCCGGCAGTATCAGGATTCATCGCCGCGACATCCAGAACAAGATATTCGAGCTTCTGAACCTGCCTCAGGACCAGATCGAGGCCCGCTTCGGGCACATGCTCGAGGCGTTCGAGTTCGGCGCTCCCCCGCACGGCGGTATCGCCCCAGGTATCGATCGCCTGGTAACTCTCCTGACGGACGACGACAACATTCGTCAGGTGATGGCTTTCCCCAAGACCGCCTCGGGCATCGACCCGATGACTAACGCTCCATCAGAGGTAGACCCTGCTCAGCTCCAGGAACTGCATGTCAAAGTAGTCCAGGACTGACCTGACGGGCAACCAGTAGCTGCGGGGGGTAGTTCCGCCCCTCACCCCGGCCCTCTCCCGCGAGGGGAGAGGGAGGTCTTTGTCCCTGCTCCGGGGGGCAGAGCATCCCTTCGCCAGGGATCTGGCTAACTGATCAGCTTTAGGATTGCGTTTGCCAGCTTCTCCGGGTCATGTCTGACGACGTTCGTCTGGCTGATGTAGTCGCCGAGTATCGGCTTGTAGCCTAGCTCGCGGACTGCGGCGACATCCGGTTCCACGAAGAACTGGTTCTCAGCTGCATACTTGCTGAGCAGCTCCTTGGACGGCCGTTCGTGGTTCACCAGAACGTGGCTGAAGACCTTTTCCTCAACATGGCCTGCAACTGCCTTGACGTGATCAGATGCGTTGAAGCCGTCGGTCTCTCCCGGTTGGGTCATGACATTGCAGACGTATATCTTGAGCGCGTCTGACTCGTGGATTGCTTCGGGGATGCCCCGCACCAGCAGGTTGGGAACAACGCTGGTGTAGACGCTGCCTGGGCCCATTATGATGCAGTCGGCGAGCTCAATAGACCTGATGGTTTCTTCCAGTGGCTCGACATTCGACGGGTGAAGCATCACGTGTTTCACCGCGCTGGGCGATTTGGTGATTGTCGTCTCTCCCTCGACGAAGGAGCCGTCGGCAAGTTCTGCCTGGAGACGGACGTTGTCGATCGTCGAGGGCAGCACACGTCCTCTTATGGCCAGAATGCTGCTTGTTTCCTTCACTGCCCGCTCGAAGTCACCCGTGATCCGGGTCATTGCCGCGATCAGCAGGTTCCCAAACGAATGCCCTTGAAAGCCGTCGAGTTCGTCGTTGAACCGGTACTGGAACAGCTCCATCATCAGAGATTCCGAGTCGGCCAGAGCCACCAGGCAGTTGCGGATATCTCCCGGCGGGAGCATGTGCATCTCGCGCTGCAATCTACCCGAGCTTCCGCCATCGTCGGTTACGGTTACGACGGCAACGATATTTGAAGTATACTGCTTGAGACCGCGGAGCATTGTCCCGAGGCCGGTGCCCCCTCCGACGACAACTATCCGCTGCCCTTGGGACAGATAGCGCTGCTGAAACACCACGTCTGCGAGCTTGCCCTGGGCCTCGGGGCTGACGACGCTGGTGATCGAGCGCACGACTTGCCTCAGACTCACGAAGATAAGCAGAACCCCAATCGCCACAAGGGCCAAGCCCGTCGGGAGTTGGGTTGATGGCCTGTCAAGCCTTATACCAAAGAGCCGGAACGCTTCCGTGCCCACCATTCCCATGAGGTCGACAATACGTATGTTGGCGAGCAGCACCACCCCTGCAATGGCGAACGCAAGCCCGATGGGGATCAGCACAAGCCAGCGCTTCACCCGCATCCCGGGGTAAAGCCATTTCAGACTGCTATACAGTTGTCTGGCGCGCATCCGTCTGCCCTCGTGATTGGTTCAAATCTCTGTGCTCTACTCTAGCAACGTAGTTGGAGGCCGCAAGGAAACGGGCGAGTTCGTCCGCGATCACTACGGATCTATGTTTCCCACCCGTGCACCCGACGGCGATGGTGAGATACGCCTTTCCCTCGCGAATGTACTGCGGCAGCGTGAACTCAGTGAGATCGAAGAGCTTCTCCAAGAGTGGCTCCGTCAAGGGGTCCGAAAGCACGTATTGTACCACCTCGGGGTTGGTGCCGTTCATATCCTTCAGTTGGGGTACCCAGAATGGATTCGCGAGGAACCGTACGTCAAACACCAGGTCGGCATCCAGTGGCACGCCATGCTTGAACCCGAACGACACCACCGCGATCATGAGCCTTTCCTGTGCATTGGTGGGCGCGAAGAATCCGCGGATGAGGCGGCGGAGTGCTTCCGGCTCCAGGTTGGTTGTATCGATTGTCTTGTCGGCTGTCTCCTTGAGATCAGCCAGCATATCGCGCTCGAGCTGAATTGCCTCGACGATGCCCCGCGTAGCTGTAACAAGAGGGTGCTTGCGACGGGTCTCCTTGAAGCGCTTGATAAGCTCGGCGTCACTGGACTCCAAGAAGAGAATCGCCGGCCGGGCGAAATGGGGTGGGTGCTTCTCACGGAGGGCCTCGCACGTAGGCAGCAGGTCTTGGAAGAACTGGCCTGCTCGGACATCCGCGACGATCGCGACGTTCTCAGGTTCCCGCGGCGGTGACCACAGGTTGACTGCTTCAAGCAGGCAGGATGGCGGCAGGTTGTCCACACAGAAGAAGTTCAGGTCCTCGAATGTGTTGATGGCCAGGGACTTGCCTGCACCGGACATGCCCGTGAGAATCACTAATTGCTTAGGCTTTTCCACGCATCCTCCAACGCGTTCGATGCTACCTCTGGAGTAATCATCCTACTCTGTCAATGACCTCTTTGACCAGCCACGTGAAGGTATAGGGCTTGCTCTCCGGCACAATCTCTTCAAACGTGGGGTGGTCATACCAGCTCTGAACGATATAGCGGTCTGGGTTGCCTCCTCGCTCACGGTATAGATCCACAAAGCTGAGTGTGTCGCGAGCGAGATCCTCCATGGAGCGCTTTCCCGCAGTGTCGCAGTTGACGATGAGATTGACCTCCAGGCCATTGTCTCTGGCGAAGCTCTCCAGGTCGAGCATGCGATCGATCCAGTCAACGCTCTTTGGGTCGAACCCGGGGTTTCCGGTATCGGCAGTCCCAACAGCGAAGTCATACGGATTGTCTATGGTCAGGCCCCGCAGGGGAGCGTCCGTCTTCTTTGCCTCTTTGACCAAGCCCTCGAAGACTGCTCTGTAGTCACCCCACGTTCTGTCTCCCCAGTATGCCACGCTGTTCTTGTAGCTCCAGTTTGGAAAGTTGGTCAGCTCAAAGAACTCAGTATCTGGATGGACCTTCTGCACTCCCAGCATGAGTTTGCAGATCTCCTCCGGGTAGTTCTCGGTTGGCATTACTCCAGTTCCGCTC
>CAZFYZ010000184.1:0-5659 GCA_964523735.1 uncultured bacterium
AAGGCGCGGGGATCGACCGGGGCAACGTCGACTTCAAGGGCACAAGGCTCAAGCTCCGCGCGAACTTCCAGAACATCGATGCTCGCTTCAGCCGGGTGGCCGACCTGACCGATGCTGACCGGAACCTCCTCGCCAGAGAGCTTGGGTTCAGACGGTCTGACTACGCCATCAACTTCCAGGCTACCAAAGCCCTGAACCTCGACTCCTACGCCTACTCATCGACAAACTCGACAGCAGGCCAGACGCGCTCCCAGAACCGCCACAAGATCACATACGCGCCCGAGCGGGGTCTTCGCTTCACGGTGCTGTCGGACGATTTCTCCGGTATCTCCGAGGTAGGCACCCCGGAGAGCTACTCGCACCGCAAGATCACGTTCGACAACAAGTTCACGCTGTTTGGTGGGCTGATGATGAAGGGCCTGCACGACGTCAACACTGTGCAGCAGGTAGACGGCAGCGTCACCACCACAGAGATCATGCAGACGCACTTGGAGAGCGACCAGAACCTGCCGACATCCTACACGATAGACACCTTGCGCACCGACTTCGGTGACAGCCATCGCTACATTGAGACCTGGGACATGGGCTTCAAGACGCGGATTGCCAACGGACTCAAGCTCGCTGGCGGAATGGCGAAGACCGCTCGCGAGGACGACAAGTCCGAGGCCAATGGACGAGTGGGAATCGACTGGACGCTCAGGAAAGACTTGACCATGAGCCTCAGAGTTGCCAACCGAGATGGCGGACCAGACGGAAGCCGCCAGGCTCGGCAGTGGTCGATGAAGGGCACTCTGCTCAAGCGACTGCTGATGCTCCAAGACCTGACCATCGACTCCGGGTCTGACACGACCCAACTCCAGGGCAAACAGATCGCGTGTAATAACGGCTTGCGGATGAACGCGACCATCTTCGGCGGCAAGGCGATGATGGACAACAGCGACAAGCTCAACACGAAGACAGGCCGCTATTACACTTCGCGCGTTGTTCAGTACGAATCGGCCGCCGATCCCAAGCTGCCTTACCATGTGACATTCTTCCGGCAGAACCTTGTGACTCAGGCCGGTTTGCCGGCACGCAAGCACAACTATGCGCTCGATCTGAAGCTCTCCCCTGCAATGGGCTTCACGCTCAGCTCCTACTACGGCAAAGACGGCAAGGACGGAGCGGTGCTTCCGCTTGGCGGCACAGTCTATAAACTGTCTCGGATCGTGAGCCCCAAGCTGACGATTATTGCCGACTACGCCACCAACCTCAACGAGTCCACAAGCCGAAGTGGTCACACTATGGGTCTTGGCTTCACCGGCAGCTTGCCCAACGGTGATACGTTCGATATCTACGGCGGGCGCTGCAGGCTGTTGGAGTTGGGCGCGGGCTGCAACGACTATGTCTACCGGTTCAAGTTCAACCACAAGATCGACGCCTCGCGCTTCATCGGAATTACGGTCCAGAAGAGGTCAGCAATCGAGCGCTCTACCACCAATCCCAACGAGGGCGATGTAAGCGCTCAGTTGGACTTGAGCACCCTCTTCCACTAGGCCGCCGGCGTTTCGCAACTCGCACGGCCCACTGCGCTGAGCAGCGTAGCGTATCGAAGCGTCCTCAATGTGTCACGTCCCCCGAAGGATTCATTGCAGGCCAGGCCGAAGTCTTCTCTGTCGGCTTGTCCGGGAGGTTTGCACCTTTGGAGATTGTGTGTCGAGCGTGGTATCCGGGGATCGGAAGACTTGTTGATGCGGTCCCCGAGCTTGCGGATCAGGGCGTAACGGCAATTGAGGTTTGGATAGACATCCCCGATCACTTCGATGCACACGACCCCGGAGAGGTTGATGCACTCGTGTCCGCACTAAGATCCTCCGGTGTCAGAGCTCACTCCATCCATTGCCCGTTCGGTCCCCGGTATGACATATCCAGCCTCGATGACGAGGTTCACGAGCGCGGGGTCGACGGTCTGATTGACTCCATCGAGGTTGCTGGGATGATTGGCGCCGGGATAGTGATTGTCCACGCCAGTGATCGGCTGCCTGGAAGCCCCAATGGTAGACTCGAGCGGGCAAGAGGCGTTCTTCGCGAGATGTCCCTGGTCGCCAAGGAATCCGGAATAATGCTTGCCCTCGAGAACCTGCCTCCCAGCTACCTGGGTCACACCCCCGAGGAGATATCGGCTCTGTTGGATGGCGCCGACACCGAATCGACGGCAGTCTGCTACGACACAGGCCACGCGAATCTCTCAGGGCGATTCGCTCAGTTTACTGAGGCCCTCCTGCCGCGGGCGGTCACCACTCATATCCATGACAATGACGGTGTTCAAGACCAGCATCGTTTCCCGGGTGAGGGCAGCGTCGACTGGCATGGCTTCGCCGACACCCATCACAGGTGTGGCGCAAGGGCCACGATAGTGCTCGAATGCTGTCCCCCCGACGGCATCCCCTGGAACCAAGCCTTCCAACGCTGGCGCCGGGCATTGGGCGGCTAATCTGCTAACTCTGTTCCTGGGAGAGGGGCCGGGGATGAGGTCAGACGGTCAAGACCTGATGGGTCGATAGCACCTCTATGATCGACACCATCCCCTCGATCACACCTGCGCTTATCTTGCTTTCGACGTCGAAGAAGTCCACGCACGTCCGGCAGGAGATCACCTTCACTCCGCGCTCCGTGAGCTTCCTGAGGTGCTCGACGACCGGGCTGCCCTCTGTCGCCAGAAGAACCGCTGCGTTGTAAAGCACTACGCACGCCGGAAGCTCCTCGCGTTTCGCCAGGTTGCGCAAGAACGCTTCCATCAGTATTCCGCCCAGTTCTCTGCTGGGGGATCCGAGAACGTCGTTGTTGATCAGTATCGCTTGCTGAGCCAAGACTTCCCTCCTTTACTGCTCTGCCTGGATTAGACAAACCACCCTTTGTTCCCTCTGCGAATGTGCACAGCTTGACCTTGCGAGGCAAACATGGGATACTATCCAGACTGGTTCAGGCGCGGGTTTCGGCGCGGGATAGGAGTGTTCGGATGGAAGAGAACGGAAGGGCCAAGTTCAAGCTTTCGCGTCTTGTACGCACCGCATCTTCTGAGATCTACATCATCTGGGATGGGGAATCAAGAGTCGGGCAGGTTCACCTGCACTACGCCCACGACACGATACACGCCGCGCTGCTTCTCGAGGTTGATCTCAACGTCCACGAGGAAGAGGACCTCCTTGAAGCTGTCGACGAGGACATCGTCTCGTCATATCTTCCAAGCTTCGAACGCGAAGACCTGCTCGTAACTGTCTTCCGCGCCGAAGAGTTGAGTTCGTTCAGCTACGCCTCAAATGATATAGATACTCTTGGACCCGAGGACGACGAGGACTAGAACTACCCCGCTCCCTCTTCAGGGGGGACTCGGGGAGGGGTTTCCGACGTGCCCCCTCCCGCTTCAGGGGAGGGTCGGGGAGGCGTAGTATGCGATTCGGCGTCCACATCCGCATGGACCACGGCCTCGTGGGCTCCCTAGAGCGCGCCCATGACCTCGACTGCCAGGCTGTGCAGTTATTCTCGGGCAATCCAACAGGCTGGGCCCGCAAGCCTCTCGACCCTGACACCGCAAGCGAGTTTGCGGCGAAGGCTGCCGCGCTGGACATTCACCCGATCATCATCCACACCCCATATCTCGTGAATCTTGCCGCGCCGGACGATACTATCTGGAGCAAGAGCCGTGATACTCTGGCTGATGCGTGCGTTCGCGCTCCGATGCTAGGCGGAGACCGTGTGGTCACCCACATCGGCAGTCACCGGGGTGCCGGCTACGAAGCCGGCGTGCAGCGCATCGTCGAGGCAGTGAGCTGCGCGCTCGATGCCGAACCCCGCACTTCAATTGCCCTGGAACTCGGCTGCGGCTCAGGCAACTCTATAGGCTCCCGCTTCGAGGAGATCGCTGATATTCTGAGCAGGGTCGATGTCCCAGCGGAGCGCCTTGGAATATGCATCGACACAGCACATCTCTATGCCGCTGGGTACGATATCTCCACGCCCGGTGGGGTAGGGACGATGTTCGCGGACCTGAAAGAGCATGTGGGGCTGAACCGTCTCCTGCTTGTGCACCTCAACGACACGCAGATGCCCCTCGGCTCTCACCGCGACCGTCACTACCACGTAGGCTCAGGCAACATCGGCCTCGACGGCTTCCGGGCCATCGTGAACTACCCAGGCCTTGAGGAACTTCCGGCCATCATCGAGACCCCGGCGGACCACATTGCGTTCGACCATCGCAACCTCTGGGTCTTGCGGGAACTTGCTTCTCCTCCCAGGATCAAGTCGCCCACAGTGTCGGGCGTCACCCAGTCAGCAGCCGGGGTTCTGGGCGAATGTGGTATCGAGTCTCCGTTGCTTGAGGCGCAGCTACTGATAGCCCATGCACTCAACTGTACACGTCTTGACCTGATCGCGCATCCGGAGCGAGTACTCACGGAAGGCGAAGCGGAGTGCCTTATGCACATGGTCTCAAGCCGGACTCTTCGGGAACCGCTTGCATACATCATCGGCCACATCGAGTTCTTCGGGCTCGATCTCGGCATCTTGCCCGGTGTGCTGGTCCCTCGTCCTGAGACCGAAATCCTCGTCGAGCAGACTCTTGCCCGTGTCCAAAGCCCGAACCCGAAAATCGCCGACATCGGCACAGGCAGCGGCGCTATAGCTATGGCGCTTGCCGCCAACATGCCTGACGCCAGGATCTATGCAACCGACCTATCGCCTGTCGCCCTGAAGGTTGCGCGGGCCAACGTGGAGAAGCATCACCTGTCGCAGCGTGTGACAATCCTGGAGGGGAACCTGTTGGACCCGCTGGCGGAATTGGTCATCAAGTTCGACGCGATTGCCTCGAACCCGCCCTACATACCGACTGCGGATATCCGCACGCTGCAGCCCGAGGTTTCGGAACACGAGCCTATAGAGGCTCTCGATGGCGGGCCTGATGGCTTGCGGGCTTACCGGCAGCTTCTGCCCGGCGCGCGGCCGCTGTTGGCAGACGGAGGCTTCGTCGCTGTCGAGATCGGAGTAGGCCAGTCCAGGGCTGTTAGAGCAATCGCGAAGGCAGCCGGTTACAGACATGTTGAAGTGATAAACGACCTGGCAGGCATCAAGAGAGTGGTTGTGGCCGTAACATGATTGTGCTGAAGGTCGATGCCAACTCGCCGGACCCCGCCGCGATTCGCCAGGCGGCGGACGCCATTCTGCGGGGCGAACTCGTTATCTTCCCGACGGAGACCGTGTATGGCTTGGCGGCCAATGCCCTGGATGATGCGGCAGTCCTGCGGGTCTTTGAGGCAAAGGGCCGGCAGCCCGACCACCCGCTGCCAGTCCAGATTGCAGGCGTTGATCAGCTCGTACAGGTCGCGTCCGGTGTGCCGGATAGTGCCAAGATCCTGGCGTCTCGGTTCTGGCCCGGACCACTGACTCTGGTCATGCCGAAAAGCGATGGTATTCCAGCCGTAGTCTCCGGTGGGGCCGACACGATAGGTGTCCGAGTGCCCAACCATCCGGTTGCTCTGGCGTTGTTGAGAGAGTTGAACCAGCCAATCGTCGCAACCAGCGCCAACCGCTCTGGCAGCAGTTCGCCAACCGATGCACACGAAGCCGCTCGGGATTTCGGAGCTCACGTGGCCGTCGTGTTGGACGGTGGGCGCTGTCGTTTCTG